>CAVGIV010000034.1:0-28315 GCA_963629395.1 Paludibacteraceae bacterium
CGGTGCTTGCGAGCGTCTTGTGCGAGCTTAGCACCGCTAGGTCCGAGGACGGAGTCGCGAGACGTCCCCGAACCGGACAGCTCCGCCAGGACCCGTCGCTTGGCTAGTGAACAACAGTGCTACCGTGCTCCGCCATCCGTTCCGAACTCATAGCGGAAATAGTCCATCACCAGCGACACCTTGCGCTTATCCTCGAGGCTGTTGTACAGCTGATTCACCGGGTAGGTGACGGGCTTTTGCTCGAGCGTCTCTACGATGCCAAGAGCTGCCTGGTATGCCATGCGCTCCAGTGCCTCTACCGTGAAGGCTGCGGTGTGCGGCGTTACGATGACATTGCTCATATGCAGCAGCGGATTCTCGGGCTTTGGAAGATTTCCTTCAAAGACGTCCAGCGCTGCTCCGCGGATCTTTTTATCCTGCAGGAGACGGATCAGGGCCTCCTCATCGATAACCTCGCCGCGGCCGGTGTTCACCAGGTACGCCGTCGGCTTCATCCAGGAGAGCTCCTTCTCTCCGATCATGTGCCGTGTAGACGCCGAGCCGGGAAGGTGAAGTGAGAGAAAATCCGCCTCCGAAATCACCTGCTTCATATCCGGACTCAGTGTGGCATAGTCCAGCTTCTCCGGGGATTCGATGTGCCGATTGTAGCCAATAACCTTCATATTCAGGCCGTAAGCCGCCATCTTCGCTACCTGCGTGCCGATCTTGCCCATGCCGATGATGCCCAGCGTCTTGCCGGATACATTCTCGCCCAGGCGCTTGCGGACCTCTACATTTCCTTCCTTGAACTCATTGTTGTAATCAATGGAGCCCTTGGCCAGCATCAGGATCAGGCCGATGGTATATTCTGCCACTGCGCGCTGGTTGGAGCTGGCTGCATTGGTTACCTGAATACCGCGCTCCGTTGCCGCCTGCACATCAATGCTGTCGACGCCGACGCCGTGCATGGAAATGACCTTCAGCTTCGGGCATTTGTCCATGAGCTCTCCTGTGATGTGCGCATTCCGGATCAGAATGCCGTCACAGTCCGCACATTCCTTTTCCAGCGTTTCCGGATCAATGCCGGTGCCCTGGATGACTTCGATGCCGTGCTCCTTGAGCAGATTTGTTCCCTTTTCGTTAATCGGTTCCGGGATGAGTACCTTCATTGCCTTCCTCCATCTTCAAGACGCGACGGGTCCTGGCGGAGCTGTCCGCCACCCTGTCGCTGACACTTTGATATTCCCTATTCAGTTCTTGTACGAGCGGTACTGCAGCGAGCTTTGGATGAATTCAATCAGCTGATTGAGTCCGAAGACCGGCACGCCGCTCTCCTTCGAAATCACATCCCCAAAGGGAGCAAAATTCGGGCACTCGAGTACGATGGCACCGGTTTCGGGATATTTAGCCATGTGCTCTTTGGTCATCGTGCGAATGCTCTCACGGATCTCATCCAGATCGCCGCTCTCGCGGTTATAGATGACCAGCTCGTTGAACTCCGACTGCTCCGGAAGATCGCTCACGCAGATCTTATAATCCTTCGAGGACCATCCGGACTTCTCGAACAGGGAATCGGTCATGAATTCTGCCCGCTCCGAGAAAATGCCGATCTGCTTGTCCCGACCGATCATCGCTGCAATCATGGGGACCAGTGTCAGTGTCGTTGTAAAGACCGGAATGTCCACCGCATCGGCCAGCTCTCTTTGAAAGCCCGCAAGAAAGCCGCAGCAGGTTGTGATCGCACGGCATCCGTCGCGCTCGAGCTCCTTGGCTGCCTTGCAGAAGGCATTGAGCAGGATCTCATCCGCATCGCGCGGGAGCTTATTGCCCTCAAAAACATCATGCACCACCTTGTAGCAGACCGGGAACGGAAACGTCATTGCATTTCCGGGATCTCCTGCGAGCCTTGGAAATTTGGTATCCATCATCAGAATTCCGATGTCCTGTCCGTAAAACGTCCTTCCTCCTCGAATGTTCATGCTTCCTCCTTTGGTATTATCACTTTGAATGTCTGCGCATCTGTGCGCGCAAGCTCGTACAGATGCGCAGCCGCTGTCCGGGATTTTTGCAGCAAATAAAAAGGGCAACAATGCCCCGCGCAGACTGTCTGCATGGGAGCACCATTGCCCTGCCACTACATAATTAACCCAGTTACGATAGCACCGGAAGGAAAACTTTTCAACACTTTCTGTAACTCTCGGTCGGTCCCAGATAGGACTCCGGCAGCGTGGTTCCTGCCTTATGAAGCACGATTTTCTCCAGAATGACTGCCGGGCTCATGGCAACGTACTGCAGCTCGTTGAGGCCCTCCCGGCACCTGCAGGCCATCGTCACCTTCTTGACCTGCTCAATGGCCTCCTGCTCCCACTGGGGGCTCAGGAAGAACTGCCGGTCAACCTCACGAACGGTGTTCATCTGCTGCAGCTCTCCGTCATTCATCCGCACGGCTACAAACTGCCTTCGTTCATACACCACCGGTGTGGTTGCGGACAGATACAATGTGAGCTCGTAGTTACCTTCCTCTCTCGCCCAAAAGCGGTACGTCACAGATGGACGCTCCGTTTCTTCCATATAGTCGGTGGTGTTCGGATAGGCCTTGATCGCCGTCCCGGTTCTCCCGTACGGCGAGAGGAGCCCAAAGCCTCCCTTTACGGCATCGGTTTTAAAGGCGAAATGATCTGCATGCATGCTGACACACCCGTCGCTTTCAAGGAAGGTCCCCTTCGGCAGCTCGTCCCAGGTGCGGCTTTCCGCCTCCACCCGGATCACCGCCGTTCCTCCGCCGTGCTGCTCCACTGCAAAGCTTCCCGATACAAAGCCCTCAAAGTGGTCCCTGCGGATGGTCAATGTGACCCTCTGTGTAACAGAGACCTCCCCTTGCATGCGATCAAACTCCATCCAATCGCAATCCGTACGGATTTGGTAGTACACCGGCTCCTTGCTGCCGCATGCAATGTCGAACACAATCTGGCTGCAGTCCGGACGCAGGGCATCCCGCCATACCTGCTTTTTCTCATTCCATTCCAGGCCGGATACGTACGCAGTGTCGTGAATCCGGGAGATGATCATGCGCGGATGGTTGGCCGGGTAAACGGTGTGCCGCACAGGATACTTATTGTCCTCGTCGTTCCAGTTGGTAAATCCGATGTGCTCGCCCAGTCCCAGGCCATAAAAATACCCGTTATCCACCTCATGATATTGGCGAACCAGTCGCTCATCCTCTTCCACGCAGGCATTCACCTCCTGCGCCACTATATTCGCCTCCACACGGTTCTGCCAGGCATACAGGTGATTTTGGGAGGACAGAATCCACATTTTCATCAGATTCGCTGTGGCACAGGCCGGATAATACAAAAGAGACACAAAGGCCCCCATATGGCGTCTCGGGCAGGCAAGCTGCAGTCTCCTTCCCTTTTCCAGTATGTCATTGGAAATCCGCAGCACCTCATCTGCCTCGCCGTAATGCGCCGGATGGAAAACCCGGTCGTTCATAACCTCGTGTCTGCGCCTGGCCAGAAGCGCCGTATACTCCCAGATCAATCCATCGATCGTCTCTCTTTGACACTCGTCATATACTGCACCAAACTGCCGGTCCACCCACTTCCTGGTGTATTCCTTGGTAACCGCGCAGTCCCTGCCGCCCCACGCCTCGATGTCATACGCCAGATCCAGAAAATAAGACAGCCCCAGCTCCTGCGTCCCAATGTCGCCAATGTTGGTCACCCAGATTTCCCGCACCCCGTAGTCATAGGCCATGGTCATTTCTTCACAGACCTTCGGCAGATAGGTTGAACCGATCCACTGGAAGGAATGGGCGCCGCCGTGCATGTCCATATGGTAATACATGCCATATCCGCCCTCGTGATCTCTCATCTGCTCGGACGGCAGCGTTCGCGTGGAGCCATGGTTGTTGTCACTGAGCATCAGGGCCACACCCTCGAGCTCCTCATCGCCCATCAGTCCCTTTACCGTTTCGTTCCCGTAGAAGAATTCCTCCACCTCCGTGAACAGTACAATCTGGCGCGGCACCTTGCTTACATCCTCGCAGATGGTCTCCCGGATCAGCTGGTTTTGCGTTTTCAGGACGTCTCGTAAAAGAGCAATGTTGTCCTCAAGCGTGGCGTCCTGCCCCAGGATGGCCGTGTCGTTCTCACCGCGCATCCCCATCGTGATCACCTGCTCAAACGACCGGTTGCGCACAAGGCCGTCTCTCCAGAACCTGGTGATCCCCTCCGGATTGCTTCGGAAATCCCAGGCATCACCGTAGACGGAATTTGCCCCGCGGACCATACTGTACTCCTGACCGCTGCGCATGCAGGGCTCATGATGCGAGGTGCTCATCACGACGCCCAGCTCATCTGCAAGCTCTGCGCTCTTGAGGCCCGGTCCGTCCAGGTTAAAGTTGGAGTCCCACATCGCAGGCCACAGATAGTTGCCCTTGAGCCGCAGCAGCAGCTCAAAGATCCGTTCGTAGCAGGCCGCATTGACGCCGCCGAAATGTGTCATGGCCCAGGTGCCAAAGGCCGGCCACTCATCGTTGATGAAAAAGCCGCGGTATTTAACCGAAGGCTCTCTGGAAATGACATTCACCGTCTCGTCCAGATTTACAAAAAGCTGCTTCCTGGGCCAGACGTGATTCCAGTTGACAAGCGGCGACACCCCCAGAAGCTCCGACAAATGGAACAGGCCGTAAATCGTCCCCCTTTTATCACTGCCGGCAATCAGCAGCACATCCTTCGCTCCTCCCGCCGGATTCGGAATGATCCAGAATAAATAGACCTCCCGTTTTCCCCTGATCGGCGTCAGGTCGATTCTCTCCTCGCGCTCAAGTCTGTCGAGGAGCTCACTGTGTCCCACCGTTCCATACAGGACGTATTCTTTCCCCGGCTCCAGCGCGTCTGTGCTCTCCGGATAGGTATCCGTCACCAGCTCAATGTCTTTTCTTACCAGACCGGCAATGTATTTTACTCCCAGCAGCGCACACGCCTCTTCATAAAAACAGCAATCTTTTCCGATTCGCATATGGATTCTCCCTGTGCAGCTTCTTCCAAAGCTGATTCTTCCTTTATACACACAGAGTACCACAGGAAGGTGGTGAATAAATACGCGTTGTCATGCTGTTTTTATTGCGTTGTTGAACTTCATAAAAAAAACGTCGCTGATTTTGTCAGCGGCGCTTTTTATCAGCTATCCTCTCCGATCATCAGGCCGAGGATGACATTATCCGTTTCCTTCATACCCACCTTGCCGACATAGCCGAGATTCTGGATGGTCTCCTCCACAGAATTTTCCACCAGGCCTTCTCCCGATTTAAAATATCTTCCCTTCTGCGCCAGATTGTTTGCCATAATCGCCGCATCCACAGAAGAAGCAATTTTCGCGGCGCAGGAGGA
This sequence comes from Paludibacteraceae bacterium, assembly GCA_963629395.1. Classification (GTDB taxonomy): domain Bacteria; phylum Bacillota; class Clostridia; order Lachnospirales; family Lachnospiraceae; genus CAG-791. The sequence goes on from CAVGIV010000034.1 coordinate 5,373, forward strand.
TTTGGCTCCGTCGCAGACGACACCGCCGATGTTCGCAATGGTGTTGGTGATCGTCTCCGAAATCTGCTGATAGTCCTCTCCGTACAGATAGGCAATGCCTGCCCCGGCCCCGCAGGCTGCGCTGACCGCTCCGCAATAGGCGGAAAGACTGCCGATGTATTTCTTCTGATGAATAGCCACCAGATTACTTACCACCAGGCCGCGCAGCAGCCTGTCCTTACTCACTCCAAGCTGCTTTCCGTATTCCACCACCGGTATTGAACAGGTGATCCCCTGGTTGCCGCTACCGGAGTTGATAACAACCGGCAATGCACAGCCGTTCATTCGCGCATCGGATCCGGCTGCTGCACGTGCCTTTGCACGGACAGCCACAGATTCATTGCCGTAGGTTTCCAAAATGGTGCGTCCTATTTCCGCGCCATAGCCATGCTGCAGCCCCTCATCCGAAATCGCACTGTTCAAACGAATCTGCCGCTCCAGTAGGCTGCGAACATCCTCCAGATCCACACTGTCTGCGAACTCCAGAATATCCCGCACGTTCAGCAGCTTTTTAAGCTGCGGCGCAGCCTCGGTCTCCTGCTCCTCTTGCTGATATACAGTCTCGCCGTCCTTTTTGATGCACTGCACCTGCGTATGATGGTTAGAAATAGTCACTGCTGACGAATGTTCCTCTGTAAACAGCTCGACCCGGATGTAGAGATTCGCAACGTCCTTTACGTGGTGGCATCTGCAGAAATTTTGCTCCAGCAATTCCTTCGCCCTGTCAATATCCTCCTGGCGTACGGCCTCCAGCACCTCCAGACTAGCGTCGGCATCGCCGCCCGTGTAGCCAAGGATCGCCGCCGCCTCGATTCCTCGCATTCCGTTGGAATTGGGCACAGTGACACTCTTGACATTTTTAATGATATTGCCGCTGCAATATACCTCCATGCGAGAGGCTTCCCCGCCCAGCACCTTCCGTGCCAATGCTGCACAGTAGGCCAGAGCGATCGGCTCTGTACATCCCAAGGCAGGAATCAATTCCTCCCGGAGGATAGAAACATATGCGTTATAGACCTGTTTCTCCATAATTCCTCCCTTTCTCCAGTTCCAGCAGGAACTTATACAGAGGCACAACCTCAATCGTTATGCCGTCTTCGTGGATAACTTCCTCTTCCTCATAGGTAACTATGATAAAACGGGTGGCCTGTATAGAATTATAAAAATCGATATCGATACCCGTTTTGACGGATTTCAGATAATATACATCGTCAGGATAGGCACGTGTCAACCCAACAGCCGCGTATTTTACCATTGGATTTTGTACCAAACAGTGCACGCGCATCATAAGGGATCTCGCAGGCGGTCAGATACTCACCAAAAGAGTAGAGAGTTGCACTATATCGTCGAGTATATACGACGATATGATAGCAAAACCGTCGTATATACTCGACAAAAAGAGTAAGATTTGATGCTTACTCCGTTACAGAAAAAAAAGAGAGGTATAGCTGCTGTTCGCAGCCATATCTCCCTCCTCTTTCTCAATTTGTAACTATTCAGAGCCAAGCAAATTTGCATAAAATGCGCGAGTAATGCTTGCATTAACGAGCACATTTTTGCGAATGGGCTCTGAAGAGTTACCTCATTTTTCAAAGCTCATGCGGCAAAGACATGCACAGGGCCTGCACATTACAGAGTGATTTGTGTATGCTCTGACAGCTCCGCGCTGCGCTTCTCTCCGCTCTCGAGAATGATCTCAGCCTTCGCGTTCTTCAGCGTTCCTGTCACCTCAAAGGTTACGGTATTGCCACTGCGCGTTGCCTTCACAACGGCCGCCGTATTCGCCGACAGATCCGGGATCTCGCACACCGCCGTCTCACCGTCCACCGGCAGATACAGACGAAGCGTCGTCCCTTCCGTGTAATCATAATCCGGCACATCCTTGTGTGCACCAAAGGCTAAAAGCGCTCCCTCCCGGACGAATACCGGCAGGTTCATGTAGCTGTACTTTTTCTCATACCAGCGGCCGCCGTCCAGGATCTCGCCGTCAATGAGTCCGACCCACTTGCCGGTGCGATTTACACTCTCGCCTACCTGCACGCCCGGCAGATAGAAGCGACCTACACTCTCCTCGTTGAAAATAGGAGCCACCAGCACCGAATCACCCAGCATGTACTGCAAATCCAGATACCGGCAGGCCAGGTCCTTGTGGAACACAAACGGCATCGGCCGCATCACCGGAACGCCGGTTCTGTGTGCCTCTCCGGCCAGGTGGAAATAATACGGCATCATCTGGCACTTAAGCTCACTGAAGAACCTCACCACATCGTTGGACTCATCGTCAAAGATCCACGGCACACGGTAGGAATCCGATCCGTGGAGCCTCGAATGGGTGGAGAACAGTCCGAACTGTGCCCATCTCTTGTACAGATCCGGCGTTGCGGTGCTTTCAAAGCCCGAGATGTCATGACTCCAGAAGGAGAAGCCGCTCATCATAAAGGACAGACCTGCGTGTACCGTCTCTGCCATGGAGCCATAGGTTGCCGCGCAGTCGCCGCCCCAGTGAATCGGGAACTTCTGGCTTCCGGCTGTCGCACTGCGGGCGAAGAGCACTGCATTGTCCCTTCCCTTGGACTCTTCCAATGTGGTGAAGACCACCTGGTTGTAGAGATACGTGTAATAGTTGTGCATCATGATCGGATCGCTGCCGTCATGGTAAACCACATCGATCGGGATTCTCTCACCGAAATCCGTCTTAATCGCATCGATTCCCGCATCCAGAAGGCCGCGCACCTTGCCGGCATACCAGCTGCAGGCCTCCGGGTTCGTGAAGTCCACAATTGCAAGGCCCGGCTGCCAGTTGTCGATCTGCTTAACGCCGTGCCCGTCCCTGCGCATCAGGAAATAGCCATGCTTTACACCCTCACGGAACATCTCGGTATCCTGCGCAACGTACGGATTGATCCAGCAGCAGAGCTTGAGTCCCTTGTCATGGTAGCGCTGAATCATGCCCTCCACATCTGCAAACACTGCCGGATCCCAGGTGAAATCGCACCAATGCAGTGCACGGAGCCAGTAGCAGTCAAAGTGGAACACGCGGAGCGGAATATTGCGCTCCTGCATGCCGCCGATCAGCTGGTTGGTGGTGTTCTCATCGTAGCTGGGCTTAAAGCTGGTGGACAGCCACAGACCGAAGCTCCAGGCCGGCGGAAGCGCCGGGCGCCCCGTCAGGGCCGTGTACGCCTTGATGATATCCGCCGGTGTCTCGCCGTAGAAAATGTGCATCCGCAGCTGCTCACCCGGAACGGAGGTGCCGACAAAGCCCACCTTCTCCGAGCAGACCTCATAGGAAACCGGTCCTGTGTGATCTGCAAAGACGCCGTACCCCTCGCTGCTCATATAGAACGGAATGTTTTTGTAGCTGACGTCGCTGGCAGTACCGCCGTCCTCATTCCACAGATTCACGGTCTGGCCGTTTTTTACAAAGGGTGTGAAGCGCTCGCCGAAGCCGTAGATGGTCTCTCCCGGCTTCACGGACAGCTCTGTCAGCATGTAGGGCTCGTAGTTTTGTTCAAAATAGTGCGGATCCATGCGCAGCGACGCCGGCTTTTTGTTCACCCGCATATAGCCGATATTGCGGAAGCCCGCTCCCGTAAGGAGGCGTCCTGCTGCCTCAAAGGAAATGGCACAGGTTTCGCGGTTCACACGAACCGTCATGTCGCCTGCGGTCAAAACCGCTTCCTTCTCATCGATGGAAACGCTGGTCTCATCCGGATTCTCCATCAGCTCAAAGCGCGGCTCCTTCGAATCATAGGCCATGTAGTGCGTCGTCGTTATCGCAATGTCATTGTGCCCCGCCGACACAATGTCGATATAGAGCACCGTGACATCCAGTGCATCCGCCCTGGAACGAATCGGGCGCTCCGGCGCCGCAATCCGCATGCCGTGCGGAATCTCCTCCACGGTGAAAGCCTGCGAGGCAAACGATGCCTGCACATTTTCACTCCGAAGCCAGTAACCATCTGTAAATTTCATGTTGTACCCCTCCTGGTCGTTACCGCCTTGCTTAGAACTACTGATTCAGTTTTACCAGCAGTCCTTGTACCTGTACACAACCTTCCGCAAAATGCCGGCGCTATGTCTGCGTTTTGCAGCACGTAAACGTTTACGCTGATTCTACACCATCCCTTTTGATCTTGGAAGCAGGCCGCATCAATGTTTAGCAGATATTTTCCCACCAGACAGTAAGTTCTGGTGCTTCGCGCCTACAGCATGATATCGCTCAGCTTTCCATCCCTTGCAAAGGCCGGAAGGACGTCCTTGGGTGCCGGAACAACGTGCTCCATTCCGCCCTCGTAGATCTTATTATCTGCAAGAGAACGCCAGCTGCCGGCCGGGAGGTACACCTTTCTTTCCGTTGTATTTTCGTACAGAATCGGTGCCACCAAAAGATCTGCTCCGAGCAAATATTCATCATCGATCGTCCATGCTCTTGCGTCCTCCGGAAATTCGTAGAACAGCGGCCGCATCACCGGATCCCCCTTTTCGTGGGCTGTCCGCATGGTCTCCCTTATATAAGGGCGAAGCTTCTCGCGAAGCTCCATGTATTTTTTGCAAATCCCGTAGATTTCTTCTCCGTAGCTCCATACCTCGTTGTCCGCTCCGGACGGGCATTTTCCTCCCTTTACGCTGCTCATCGGCTCCTGAATCGGTTCCCGGAAGCCATGCAGCCGCATCACCGGACAAAAGGCGCCGAACTCAAACCACCTGGTGAAAACCTCCTTGAAGGCATCATCATAGATGTTGCCGCCGTGGAAGCCGCCGATGTCCGTCGTCCACCACGGAATTCCGGCAATGCCCATCGAAAGCCCTGCACGCAGCTGATTTCTAAGCGATGCAAACGAAGAATCAATATCCCCTGACCAGACCAGGGCTCCGTAGCGCTGCGATCCTGCCCACGCGCAGCGCAGCAGATTCACAATATTCTCCTGTCCTTCCCTGGTCATGCCCTCGTAGGCCATTCGGGCATATTCTCTGGGATAGATATTCCCCACTTCCACATCCGCGCCCTTAAAGTAGCGATAATGCGAGAATTCATAGCCGCCGTAGCCAGGTTCCCCGTTGAGCTCCGGCTCCGCCTCATCCAGCCAGAAGATGTGAATTCCCTTTTCATAGTAGTTCTTTCGTATCACATCCCACACATAGCTGCGCGTTTCCTTGTTGGTGACATCAATGATGGCGGCATTGCCCAGCTGTCCCAGGCGTTTGCCGTGCTCGGAACGGATCAGACCGCCGGCCTCCTTAAGATGCGGATAGCTGGAAGATTTCTCCTCTACAGTGGGCCAGATGGAGACCATCAGGTGGATTCCCATCTGCTTCAATTCCTTCACCATACCCTCCGGATCCGGCCAGTAATCCTCATCAAAGGTCCAATCACCCTCATAGGGCCAGTGGAAATAGTCCACCACAATCACATCAATCGGAAGGTTTCTTCTCTTATACTCCCTTGCAACCTCCAGAATCTCATCCTGTGTCTTGTAGCGAAGCTTGCACTGCCAGAAGCCAAGTCCGTATTCCGGCATCATCGGAACCTTTCCGGACACCTCTGCGTACGACTGTTCAATCTCTGCCGGCGTATCTCCTGCCGTAATCCAGTAGTCCATCTGCTTCGTCGAAGCAGCCTTCCATTCCGTTACATTTTTCCCAAAGGTAACCTGACCGATCCCCGGGTTATTCCAAAGGAATCCATAGCCATTTGATGACAGTGCAAAGGGAACCGAAGCCTGTGAATTGCGATGAGCCAGCTCCAGAACGCATCCCTTCATGTCCAGATACGGCTGCTGATACTGCCCAAGGCCAAATATCTTCTCCCCGTCCACCGGCTCAAAGCGAACCGTCAGCGCATAATTATCCATCATGGCATAGGGTTCAAAGGTTCTGGCATAGATCTCCAGCGCAGAATTGAATTCCTTATGTCCCTCCTCCATCATGGAACGGGTCCGCTGAAACTCCTGCAGCAGGATCTTTCCATTCTGATTATAGAAGGTAAGCTTTCCCGATCCGGAAAGCTCGGCGCGAATCTTGCCATTCGTCAATACCGCTCCATTTCCATCCGCAGCAGCCTCTGAGGACGTCCTTTTCGGATTCGGAAGCAGCGCAGACAAATCCTCATCCTCCAGAAATGAAGCCCGCTGCGTTGCTCTGACGCGGATAGAATTCTCTCCCCAGGGTTCTATTACCAGCAGTTCCTTATCATATCGTCTGATTATCTTTCCGTTTTCAATCGTAACCATAGGTTTGTCCTTATCCGTTGTCATTCATACGTGCAGTATGTATCCGTTCCGTGTAAAGAGCGGGATCTGCTCCAGCGGCGTCTGAACGGTTACCGTAGCTCCGCCCTCCATTGTCTCCCCGGTCCATACGTTCGTCCACTGCGTTCCTGCCGGCAGGTAAACGTTTTTACTCGTTTCTCCTGCCTCCATGACCGGTGCCACCAGCACGTTCGGACCGAACATATACGCCGACTCATTCTCCCATGCCTTCGAGTCCTCCGGGAAGTCATAGAACAGCGGCCGCATCACCGGATCGCCCTTTTCATGTGCCGCCGTCATCAGCTCACGAATGTATGGCCGCATCTGCTCACGAAGCTCAATATACTTTCTGCAAATCTCGTACACCTTCTCGCCGTAGGACCAGATCTCATTGGGTGCGCCGGATACGCAGGTCGCTCCGCCGGTTGTTCCCAGCTGCGGCTGATACGGCATCCGGTATCCGTGCAGGCGCATTACCGGGCAGAAGGCTCCGTACTCAAACCAGCGGACGAATACCTCATGATAGCTTTCATCATAAATATTGGCGCCAAAGAATCCTCCAATATCCGTTGTCCACCAGGGAATGCCGGCAATGCCCATATTTAAGCCGGCGCAAAACTGATTTCGAAGGCTCTCGAATGTAGAGTGAATGTCTCCGGACCATACAAGCGCACCGTACTTCTGCGAACCCGCCCATGCGCAGCGCAGAAGATTTACAATGTTCTCCTGACCGGCTTCCTTCATGCCATCAAAGAACGTTTTCGCATACATAACAGGATATACATTGCCGATCTGCGTATTCGGTCCGAGATGATACCGGTAGTTTTCAAAATCGTATACGGTATACTCCGGCTCCGCCTCATCCAGCCAGAAAATCTTCACGCCCTTATCGTGGTAGTTCTTTTTGCACTTTCCCCAGACATACTCTCTGGCTTCCGGGTTGGTCGGATCGAACTGAATCGTATTGCCCTGATAGGTGTTGTCGATGCGAACCCCCTTCTCCACTCTGGTAAGAAGGCCCTTTGCCATCATCTCATCAAAGTTCTCCGATTTGTAATCCACCATCGGCCACACCGACACCATGAGCTCAATTCCCATGTCCTTCAGCTCACGGATCATTGCATCCGGATCCGGCCAATAGGTGGGATCGAACCGCCAGTCTCCCTGCTTGGGCCAATGGAAAAAGTCCACAACGATGACATCAATCGGGATCTCTCTTCTCTTATACTCTCTGGCAACCTCCAGAAGCTCCTCCTGGGTCTGATAGCGAAGCTTGCACTGCCAGAAGCCCATACCGTATTCCGGCATCATCGGAACCTTTCCGGTTGCATCCGCATATGCATGCTCGATTTCGGCCGGTGTATCTCCGGCTGTGATCCAGTAGTCCAGCTTCTTTGTAGAAAAGGCCTCCCAGCTGGTAATATTCTTATTGAAATTCACCTTGCCGATGGCCGGATTGTTCCATAAGAATCCATACCCAAGGGAGCTGATATAAAACGGAACCGAGGCCTGAGAATTCCGATGCGCCAGCTCCAGCTCTGCGCCCTTCACATCCAGAAAATCCTGCTGGTACTGCCCCATACCGAAAATCTTCTCTCCGGCATTTCCTTCAAACCGCATGGTCAGCTGATAATCGCCGCCGATGATGGGCTTAAACTCTCTTCCTTCTACCTCCAGGGAGCTTGTGGTAGGTGCGAACATATCCTTACGGTTGCGGACATATTCCTCCAGGAGCTTTTCTCCCTTGCTGTTGTAGAAGGTGATTTTTCCGATATTATTGATGACTGCCTTGATTTTTCCGTTGCAGATGGATGCACTGTACTCTTCAATCACAACCTCTGCATCTGTTTTCTTCGGGTTACCTTCAAGTGCCCACAGCTCCTTAGGCATTTCAGGCTCCTTCGAGGCGCGAACGCGCAAGGCGTTGTCTCCCCAGGGTTCGATAATCACTCTCTCTGCATCATAACGGTAGGTCAGCGCACCGTTTTTCTCGGCAAAATACCCCAGCAGAAACTCATTGGTTGTACGAAAATCTCCCGCGGATCCGCCTTCTTCCACCGAAACTGTGTGTAATTCAGCCATGGTAGTTTCCTCCTGTCGTAATAAAGCTGTCAGGGGCAAAATTTCTTTTGCCCCAACCGGTATTGAATTGCTGTGCGTTTGTGTATGCGTGATTGGTTACTCCTTCACTGCTCCGGCTGTCATTCCGCCTACAATGTACTTCTGCAGGAAGATGAACAGACAGATAACCGGCAGAACCAGAATGGTTCCATAAGCCATGATGCAGTTCCACTTGGTTCCCCATTTGCTTTGGAACTTGTAAATATTCGCTGTCAGAGGCCGCATATCCGACTGCACGTTGAAGGTCATGGAGTATGCCAGATCATTCCAGCCGTTCAGGAACGAAATAACCAGTACCGTGATAATTCCTGTCTTAATCGCCGGAAGCATGATCAGGAAGAAGGACTGCACCACGTTGCAGCCGTCAATCCGTGCCGCGTCATCCAGGGAAGTCGGTACACTCTTAAAATAGGGCCGAAGCGTAACCACAATAAACGGAACCGATCCGGATGAAATGGCAATCGCAGGTCCCAGATATGTACCCAGAAGGTGCAGCTGGTTGAAAATAAGGTACATAGGTGTCAGCATCAGTGACGCCGGGAGCATTTGTGATACCAGGAAGGTCAGCATGAAGGCCTTGCTTCCCTTTACCTTGTACCTTCCCATTCCGTAAGCACAGGTAACACCAAAGCCAAGAGACAGGAACATGGATAAAAAGGCAATGCACAAACTGTTTTTAATGGAAGAAACAAATTCCGAATCCGAAAAATTCAGGATCCATGGCTCCAGTGTGAAGTTGTGCGGATAATATGTGACAATCTTTCCAAAGGATTCCGCGTCGGTCTTAAATGACATGCTCACCAGCCAGTAAATCGGGAACAGGAACACAATTGCCACAAGGACGGCAATCACGCACATCACTACATTCGCTCTCTTTTCCCTGGGCGTCATATTGGAAAGATCGATCCGATCCGGGTTAGCTTTTTCTTTTTTCTTTATATTCTGCTTTGACGCTTCTGCTGTTTTCGTTGTAGTTTTCATTCGTCATCCTCCGATGCTACCATCTTGAGATAGAACAAGCCGATGATAAACAATATGATAAACAATACCATCGCTACTGCCGAACCCTTGGAGAACTCATACTGCTTAAAGGACAGATTATAAGCGTAGGTTCCAAGAACATCGGTCGCATTCAGCGGTCCGCCGGATGTCATGATGAACATCAGATCAAAGGCCTTGAAGGTATAAATAAAACCGAGCATCAAAACGGCCATAATTGCCGGCCGCAGCAGCGGAAATGTCACGCGCCAGAATCTTTGCCATTTGTTGGCTCCGTCCACCTCTGCCGCCTCCAGCACCTCCTGTGAGATTCCTGTAAGGCCAGAAGTAAGGAGCAGCATGTTAAACGGAATGCCCACCCAGCAGTTCATCGCAATGACCGCTGCCATTGCGGTTCCCGGCTGCAGCAGCCAGTCCACCGGAGAGGATATAATACCAAGATTCATCAGCAGTGAATTGATGACACCGCTGGACTTATCAAACATATTTTTACCAAGCAATGCCGTAACGGACATCGGCATCATGTACGCAATCAGAATCAACCCGCGGATCGGGCCTGCAAGTGTAAACCGTTTGGAGAAGAACAGGGCCATAATAAAGCCGATGGAGAACTGGAACAGAAGGCACCAGAAGGTGAACACAAAGGTGTTCTTCAGTACCAGCTGAAATGTTGCATTGTGAAACAGTTCAATATAGTTCTGTAACCCGACGAATACATCCGTTTTGGATGCAAAGGTCTTTACATTGACATTTTTAAAGCTGAGTATGATGTTATAAACAAGCGGGTAACCAAGAATGACTACCATGTAGATAAATCCGGGAAGAATAAATGCATACCCTTCTCGATTCTTTTTCTGCTGCATCGTTAATTTCATGGAGTCCACTTCCTTTCTTGCCTTATGTTAAAAGGGGCTGCCGCCGAATCCGGCGCAGCCCCTCTGGCATATCATGCATGTCCTTTAAAACAGATGACTGCTCTCAACAGATATAATCCTTAAACTCATTCCCAGACGGTTTTGTAATTCATGACCGTAAACGTCTATGAACAAGCCATCCGTTTTTTAATTTGTCTCCGGGAGCGGCGTCTCTGCCAGAATCGGATCAATTACCGTTGCCGCCTGCGCCGCTGCATCTGCCGGTGTGGACTGTCCGAGGATTGCTGCCTGCTCTGCTGTCCATACTGCCTCAGAGATGGTGGGCCACTGCGGGTGAGGGCCACGGGCCACTGCAAAGTTCAGGGAATCGTTGAACACCTTGTATCTCTCATCCTCTGTCCAGAAATCCTTCAGCTCTACCGCATCCTTGCGAACCGGAAGCTTGCCGGCGATTTCGCACCAGTCTGCATTGTTCTCTGCGGTCTGCATATACTTCAGGAACTCTGCACATTCTGCAACGTGCTTAGAGGAGGTGCATACACCGAAGTTCTCACCGCCGATGACGGTTGCCTGGTTGCCGTTATAGGAAGGCATTTCGACGTACTTGTACTCGAAGTTGACACTGTCCTTGAGATCACCGTCCAGCTGTGCAATGTGCCAGGTTCCGGATTCCAGCATTGCTGCCTTTCCAGCTACGAATGCATTCAGTGCATCCCCCTGTCCCCAGTTCACAACCTCATTGGACATATAGCCCTTGGATTCCAGATCTGCCAGGAAGCTGAAAGCCTGAACAGATGCATCAGAATCGATATCGCCTACGGTTCCGCCTGCTCCGTACAGCCACGGAACAAACTGGAAGGTTCCTTCCTCGTTGGAAATAGCACACATCGCAAAGCCGTATACACCGTTGGCTGCATCGGTTGTCTTCTCACAAACCTCTTCGAACTCTTCCCAGGTAGTCGGCGGCTCCACACCTGCAGCATTCAGAATATCCATGTTGCAAAGAATTGCCAGGCAGTTGGAGTTGTTCGGAAGTCCATGCAGCTTTCCTTCGGAATCCATGCAGGAGGAAAGCGGACCGTCATAGAACTCATCCAGATCCTCCCAGCCTTCCAGATACTCGGTGATATCTGCAAATACGCCGAGTGAAATGTAGGAGGACATATCCGGCGAATCAACCATTCCGATGTCCGGAAGATCTCCGGATACGGCGCCGATGGTGTACTGCTTCATCAGCTCCTCACGGGAAACGTAGGTCGGTACAATGTAAATGTCGCTCTGCGATTCGTTGTACTTCTTGATAACGGCATTCAGAGCCTCTGCCTCATGCTCAAAATAGTGCCACAGTGTAACCTGCTCTCCGCCGTTCGACTCTCCGATCTGATCCGGTGTTGCTGCGGTATGATCGGTTGCTGTGGAGCTGGACGTATCTGCTGCGGCAGTTTCTGTTGCAGCTGCAGCGGATGTGTCAGCAGACGTGTCCGTGGACGAGCTGCTCCCGCACCCGGCGAGAAGTCCTCCGGCAAGAATTGCCGAAAGCGTTAATGCAGACATGCGCTTCATGGATCGTTTCATAAACTTACCCTCCCGTTGATTAGTTTTGTGAATATTGTCATAAATTCATTGTTTGTTTTGTACAATATTCATTTGCTAATCATAGGATAAAGCAGTTTGTTGTGCACATCAACCAATATTCTTAAGATCAGGTTCTGTTTTTAGGATATATTTTTAAGATTTGACGAACATCTTAAGATCTTTGTGACAAGAAAATAGCCCTGCGAAGTGCAGGGCTACGAATAATTAGATTCTTCCAGGAAGTCACTGACACACATGCCGGTTTCTTCCTTGAAACATTTCTGGAAGTATTTATTGTCGGAAAAGCCTGTTTTCTCAAAGACATCATCCTTCGATGCCTCTCCGTCAAGAAGAAATTCCTTCGCCTTTTCAATTCGATAGGAGCGCAGGAATCTGGCAAAGTTCACTCCGATGCTCTTGGTGAACAAATAGCTGAAGTACTCCGCCGTTACCCCCAGCGCCTCCGCCACATCCCGCTGCATGAGCTTTGTCTGGTAGGACTCCCCAATTATTTTCAACGCATGACGAACAAGGGGCTGTGCGTCCGGGTAGCGGTCCAGAAGCTCCGAATTCTGTTCCCAGGGCCGTTTACGATTCTGGAGCTTATCCAGAAGCTGGCGCACATCATCCTTGACAATCGGCTTCACCAGATAATCGGTTACACCAAGAGACAGCGCTTCCCTTGCAATGTCAAATTCCTCATGGGCACTGATAATCACAATCCGGCAGGAATAATTCATAGCCCGCATTGAACGAATCAGCTCCATTCCGTCCATTCCCGGCATTCGTATGTCCGTCATCACAACGTCCGGCTGCTGCACCCGCAGCAGCTCCAGTGCCGACCTTCCATCAGCTGCTATGCCGATGATTTCAATCGTTTCCTCCTCTTCTTCCAGAAGATTCCGAAGACCTCTGGCCGCTCTTGGTTCATCTTCCACAATCAATATCTTCATTTTCCTCTTCCTCCCAGTCCGCTGCCGGCAGCGGCAGACAAAAGCTAAAAGAAGTTCCCTCCTGCGGTGCTGTCGTCATTTCCGCATCAAAAGCCGCTCCGTAGAACATTTTCATTCGTATAATAACATTTAAAATGCCTACCCCGACCTTCCCTCTCTGAATGGTCGACACATTGCCTTTCTCTTTCAAAATCTGCCGTATAACATTGGCAGTTTCCTCGGGCATTCCGCAGCCATTATCCGCAATGACAATATGGAGCTTTCCGCCATTTTCCCTGGCCTCAATTCGAAGGAGTCCGCCCTCATTTCTGCCCTCAAATCCGTGAAGAATGGAATTCTCCACAAACGGCTGCAGCATCAGCTTGCAGCAGGGCCAGTCGCCATAGCGCTCATCGTATTCAACTTGATAATCGAATACGTCCTCATAGCGTTCTTTCTGAAGATAAAGGTACTGTTCTATCCAGGAAATCTCCTGGGATAAGAAGACCTCCTGCAGCTTTCTGTCAAAGCTGTAGCGCAGGATATTCGAGAGCTTCTTAATGAGAATAGCCGCTTTTTCATCCCCTGCATCACTGGCATCATAGCTGATGGCCCCCAGCGTATTACAGATAAAATGCGCATTGATCTGCGATTCCAGTGCCTCTCGCTCCGCATCGTAGGACCTAGCCTGATACTCCATGGTCTTCTGGTGCTGCTCCTCCACATGGATTCTCTGAATTTCCAGCTGCTCGACCATCGAATTGTATTCTTCAGCCAGCTGCCACAGCTCATTGGTTCCGCCGATTTTAATGGAATCTCGCTTGCCTTCCTTTACAGACTGAATAGCTTCTCGAATGATCTGTACCGGTCTTTGCAGAAAAATGCGAAAACCAGCCAGACAGCAGAACATAAAAATCCCGATGATCAGCAGATAGAAGTACAGTCCGCGGTGATAGATGGCATTCACATGCTTGCGCAGTACCGTTTCATCAAGGCGCAGAACCAGCTTCCAGCCAAAATAATCAAGGTCCTGGCTCAGGTAGCTGATATTCCCGGTACGATCCTCCAGATCCAGCTTCTCTTCTCCGTCCACCAGACCGGCCTTTGCTACAACCGTGTTATCCACATCGACCACATATCCTTCTGCAAGATTCACCTCCTGGATCTCAATGCTCCCCAGGGAGCTACGGATTTCATCCAACGCATAGGTTACCACAAGAACATCGCTGTAATTCGTAATTCCTGACCCGTCTCCCAGGAACGGATAGGCCACATGGAAGACCTGCTTGCCGCCCCGCAACGGGTGCACATAGGGCTTCGTGAACACCTTCGCCCTGGGATAGCTGTTCACCGATTCTTCTACAGAATCTCTGGATGCCATCACCTCGTCATACATTGCCTCCAGCGTAGCCATGTTGGTGTCACTCCACAGATTCCTGGCCGGTGTGCGGAACAGATCATACTGCTGCACCAGCCCCTCTGGCCCAACGATGGCAACAGCAACGATTTGCGACGGATAATCCTTCTTACTCAGATAATTATACAGCTCCGTACTCGCTCCGATTTCCCCTGCCTCGACCCTCTTAAGCCGTCCTCCGATTCCTGCATCGGAGGCAAGCTGCGAGCCCTGCTCAATACTGTCCTGAAGCTTGGCATTGAGTGCACTTGCCAGCGAATTACAAACCGTAATTTCGGTTTCTCTGCTGGTCTTACTGAGATAATCGTAGAATTCCGACCTCATAAAGCCCATCAAAAAGCATATAAAAATAACTGAGAAGATCAGAAACGTCAGAATAAAAAAACTGGAAAAATGGCTTTTAAAATACGCTTCCGCCCTTTTATATGCCCTCTTAATTTCCTTTTTCAGCATCCCTCTACCTCTCTGATGATCGCCTGCTAATTTCAATCGTGAATTTGCCTGCAAGAAGAGGGTTCTCGTTGAAATGCGGCAGGAGCTCTCTGTGAACATCTTAAACACCGCATACCCTGAAAGCAACATATGTATGATGAACTCTGTCGCATTGCAAGAAACGTACAACACGTGGTGTCTGCTGCGCCGCGGGGAACACTTGACAATCATGGAATAAGGAGTAACATACAACGAAACGAGTGGCTGATTGGCGTAAATCCAGTTTACCACTCTTTTTTTGTGCAGATACTGTTGCACGTTAATAGAATAGATTATGCAGTTAAAAAGTGTGTTGCTTATCAGCGTAAGTCCGACTTATGCGGTAAGTGCACACTTTTTTTGCAAGTAAGGTAACTATTCAGAGCCAAGCAAGGAGGATTACGTCAAAGTGGCAGAAAACAACAAGATGAAAGAGATGCCGGTGAATAAGCTCATGGTGCAGATGGGAATACCAATGATTTTGTCTATGGTACTGCAGGCCGTCTACAATATTGTGGACAGCGCGTTTGTCGGAAATATGGGTGAAGGGAGTGAAGCTGCGCTTAATGCGCTCACGCTTGTGTTTCCGATACAGATGCTTATGGTGGCATTTGCCGTTGGAACGGGCGTAGGAACGAACGCACTTCTTGCAAGAACTCTTGGACAGCAAAATCGCAAAAGGGCTGCAAAGGTTGCAGGCAACAGTCTGTTTCTTGGCATAGTGATATATGCTGTATGTCTATGCTTTGGATGCTTTGGAGTAGCGGCATACATTCACACACAGACTGCAGATTCCCAGGTGCTTGAGATGAGTGTGACCTATTTACGAATATGCTGTATTTTGTCACCTGGAGTGATTTTCCAGGCCATATTTGAAAAACTGCTGCAATCAACAGGACATTCTCTTTACTCTACGATTGCGCAGATTGCAGGTGCGTTGACAAATATCGCTCTCGATCCTGTCATGATTTATGGAATCGGTTTTATGCCAAGGCTCGGAGTGGCAGGTGCCGCATATGCTACCGTGATCGGACAATTCGTTGCTGCCATCCTCGGATATGTTTTCCATAAAAGATTAAATCATGAGATTGAGCAGGGTGTTTGTTTTATGCGGCCGAACGGAAAAATCATCAGGGATATCTATTCAATCGGGATTCCGGCTATTATCGCACAGGCACTTATGTCATTCATGGTATATGCAATGAATCTCATTCTGAAATTTAATCCATCGGCTCAAACTGCGTACGGCTTATTCTACAAGGTACAGCAGTTTGCCTTATTCATGGCCTTCGGCCTGCGAGATGCAATTACGCCGGTTGTATCCTTTGCATATGGCATGGGCAGCAAAAAGAGAATTCGTGACGGCATCCGATTTGGCTTGTTTTACACTTTGGTGCTAATGACCGTGGCTGTAGCAATTACAGAGATTTTTCCGGAGGCGTTTGCAGACTTGTTCAATGCAGGAGCGTCAAGAGCATATTTTATCAGTGCCATGAGGATTATTTCTATCAGCTTTATTTTTGCGGGCATCAATGTGGCATATCAGGGGATCTATCAGGCATTGGAGGGCGGGATAGCATCCCTTGTAATTTCACTTCTGCGACAGCTTGTAATCATATTGCCGTTGGCCGGAGTTTTTTCCTTGCTTGTCAGAAACGGACAGATGGGAGTTTCGCTGATCTGGTGGGCGTTCCCGATCACAGAGCTTACAGCCTGCCTGGTGGGGTATGTATTTTTGCAGAGAATCAGAAAGAACAAGGCGGAAGGCTAAAGTTCCTCCTCTCCTGCAAAAATCCCCTGCCGAAACAATACTGTTCAGCAGGGGACATCAACCTACAGCGCATATTCCCATTCATCTTTGGCCGCAAACGGTCCCGGCATAGCAGAAGCTCCTCGATTTTCTCCGAAATAATCCTGTGTGAAAACAATTTCAGAGCCGTCCGGATTCTCAAAGCGCTCCTCCGGCTCAAACGCCATGCCCAGCGTCGCTGTACTGATGGTGCAGGCCTTGAGCCTGGCCGCAGCATCTGCAATGTTCGTCACCAGATGAATGCCATCACCCTTTTCTTCCAGTGAAATCTCCGGCGTAAAGCCATCCTCGACCACAGCGCCTTCTTCCTTCTTCCAGGGCCTGGCTCCGCCCAGATACAGGTTGCCCTCGGCCCATACCGGCAGATGCGAGTAATACCGGTTGGGATACGGATTATCCGCCCCCATTCCGCAGTATCCATCGAATTGTTTTTTCCACTCTTCTTCTGTAGGATACTCGTCGAACACAAAGGTTCCTGCGTCAAAGTTCATCGTGTCCCACATCCTCGCGTTGGGATCTTCCGCATTTTCTGTCTTCACCTGGACCTCATGGAACAGCGGCAGAACCGGCTGCTGCACAAAGATATTGTTGTAAAAGCGCATATCACCGTGCAGGAAGGACATAAAGCCGATCACCTTCGTTCCGTGAATCTCATGGTATGGTGTGTACCGCTGCGACTTAATATCCGGCGCACCGTTGTCCGTACCGGTTCCGATGCAGGTAAGAGAACCGGCAAAAAGGTTATGGACAAAGGCGCCTCCCTGCGAGGCATACTTCAGCGACCGCTCTGACAGGAAAACGTTATTATCCACCAGGGTAGGGCCGTGCGAAACCTCGACAAAAAGATCCTCACCCAGAGCCCCCAGGAACTCTCCCGCGTTTTCTTCGTTCATCTTCGACCGATCCAGGGCCAGGCTGTTGTCGTACATGAGATTCTGCGTGACTCTTGTTCCCTGCGCCTGCCAGTCGAGCCAGATGCCTCTTGTGCAATGATGAATCCGGTTTCTGCGGAAAATAACATCAATTGCAGCATGCATCTTAATTCCTCCGATTTCCGCACCGGCCAGATTCTGCTTGTTGTTGATGTTGTAAATATGATTGTCCTCTATGATCGAGAACACGCCGCCCAAATGTCCTACAATACCCGTCTGGCCGCAGTCGTGGATCTTGCATCTCCGAATGATGTGGCTTCCCACATGCTCTTTATCCCACCCCTCATAGCTGGCCTGGAGGATGCACTCACGCTCTGTCTGCGTTCCGTCCTTAAGCTTCCATTTCAGCCACCGGTTGTCATTGTTCGGCTGCAGATATTTGCCAAGAGAGATCCCGGAGCACTTGGATTCATACACATCGCAGTCCTCAATGATCCATCCCTTCGACCAGTGAGGCCCGATCATTCCGTCCTGATAGGCCGTCGGAGGTGCCCACTGCGTTGCTGCCTCACGAACCGTGAATCCGGAGAGTGTAATGAATCCCACGCCTTCCTCGGACGGCAGGAAGCAGTCCTTCCGAACGGAGAACTCCACTTCTTCCTGATTGGGATCTTTACCCTGAAAGTTCGCATAGAATACAGTCTCGTTCGATTCCTCGTCCTGCTCTGCATACCAGACATACAGCGAAAAGTCCGGATCCCAAGAGGTCAGAGACGTCTTCGGATCTGTCACAGAGCTTCTCTGTGTAACCTCATACATGGACTTGTGATTCAGGTAAATGTCGCCGGTATGCGCTGTAATCGTCGCAATAAACCAATCCCCGGACACCTTGGTTATGTACGGATTGTAATCTCCGAACATGGTATTGCAGACACGCGTTGTCCAGACATTCTTCTCTCCGTCCACCGGCTTCCAATCCCTCAAAGCTTCCGCACCGGTGATGATCGCCTGCAGAGGCTCCTGCGAGCGATATACAATTCTGTCCTTTTCCGTTCCTGCGTGCTTCGGATTTACATATTCGCGGTATATTCCGGGAGCAACAATAACCTCATCTCCCGGCATGGCAATATCAGCCGCTGCCTGAATGGTCTTAAACGGATACTCCCTGCTGCCTGCCCCTGGCTTTGCAGCGTTTCCATCAACATAGTATTGCATAGCTTCTCCTCTCCTGTATTTCAATTATACAACTGTAAACGACACAATGGTTCCGATCCCCTCATAGGAGTCTATCTGCAGTCCTTTTTCCTCCGGATAGCGAAGGCGCAGCCTCCGGTCCAGATTGGTAAGACCGATGCTGCGGGTATCCCGGCTGACAATTTTCTGCCGCAGCTGCTGCAGCGCTTCTTCATTCATTCCGTTTCCGTTATCCAGAATGTGAAAGCGAATCTTTCCGCGCACAAGATGTCCTTGCACCATTATGTACCCCATGCCTTCCTTTCCTCGAAGCGCATGGAGCAGACTGTTCTCCACGACCGGCTGCAGCATCAGGCGGAACACTTTGGCGTCCAGAATCTCTTCATCGATGTCGTAGTAAATGATAAAGGTATCACCAAATCGGTACCTTTGAATTTCCGCATATTCCTTCAGGGAGGCAAGCTCCTCCCGAAGGGACACCGGCTGCTGCGGGTCTGACAGGGCATACTTGAGAATATCCGACACAAAGCCGACAATTCTGCTGATCCCTTTTCCGTTTTCGAGCTTCCTGGCTTCCATATCCAGCGTCTGCAGCGTGTTGTACAGAAAGTGCGGATTAATCTGCAGCTGCAGCGCGCGCAGCTCTGCATTCTGCTGCCGGTACTGCTCCTCCTTCAGCTGCACATTCAGGTAATCGTTGTTCAGGAACATCACCAGAATGTTGTTCATGATGATGTCATATTCATCCTTGGGCTTTTGAGCCTGATGCTGAATTGTCCTGCCGGATTCGGCATCCTCGAACATCTGTAGCACGAGCTCAATTTCGTGAAAGCTGCGCCTTGTGTTCGCATAAGCCAGAACGATCACGACCATAAGGACCGCCAGCGACATCCACACAAGCGGTACAATTCTCTCACTAAGACCGGTGAGCAGCATGCTCTGATCCACGGCCGATACGATGTAAAAGCCGTCCTCCTCGTATATCTGCCAGGACAAGGATTTCCTTCCCCCGTCCAACTCCAGCCACGCATTCTGCTGCAGGCTCTCCTCCATAGGTATCTGCAAAAGCGCTGCTTCCAGATCCGATCCCTCCTGCACCGGCTTTGTTGCCGCCAGAAGCTCACCGTTCCCGTCCACCAGATACAGCTCCTGATCACTCGAAAGGCGCAGCACCTTCATCATATTCTGGAGATGCTCCACATCCAGCAGTGCTACGATGCAACCGCTGCTCTTCGACATGCGCCTGCATACTGCCAAAAGCTGCCTCTCGGACACCTCTCCCCGGTTACGAACAACCTGTGCCGCGCTGGTCCGGCCAGCCTGCGGCATCGCCTGATAAAGCCGGTACCATCCCTCATAATCCTCTTCGTCCAGATCCGTTACTCCTCCGGATGTCAACGCCCTGTCATAGCCATCCAGATATAAAAGAACGGTATCCAGATAATCATAGGAATTCACCATGCTCGTCAGTGAGGTAACAAGGCTCCGCAGATACGTCACATCAGTATACGAAAGTGCATCCCTTCGGAGGGCCTTATTCATCACCATGCCGGTCCTGGTCATTCCTGTAATATACTGGTTCTGCATCAGAACCGAATCCAGCACCAGCGAAATATTGGTTTCAACAGCCTCTACGCCGCGCGCATTGGTCTGCAGGATGTTATTTTGCTGCGTCGATACCGCCATCGAAAAGGTCACAGCCAGGAGAAGTACAATCGGGACCAGCACCAGCGCCGCAAATTTGCGCATCCGCCGGATGAAAAACTTACGCTTCATGCGAATCTCCTGTCTCCGTATGTACTTCGCTTTGTCCCTGTCTGGATCTTCGATATTCCGACGGACTCATCTGATATAATGCTCGGAATGCTCTTGAAAAGCTTTTGGGATTGTCATAGCCCAGATAAAATGCAATGTCATAGCTGCGATACCTGCAGTCCCCCAGCATCTCACAGGCCTTTTCCATACGCGTCCGCAGCAGGAGCTCCGCAAAGCCCTCGCCGTTTTTTTCCTTGAAAATACGTGAAAGATAGGACGGACTCAGGTATACACGCTGCGCCGCTTCCTCCAGCGTTGCCGTCCGGTATTCCTTCCGGACATACTGCGTTACATCGTACAGAATCTGCTCATAATAAGCCGTCGGCCGCTGCGCTCCCTGTGTGTTTTTCTGATCCAGCCGCTCCTTCACCTTTTCAAAGCAATCCGTAATGGCCGCATAGCTCACCGGCTTCATCAGATAATCCGCCACCCCTGTCTGCAGTGCCGCACGAAAATATTCATAATTGTCATAGCTGCTGAAAAACACCTTCTGCATCTGCGGATACGCCATCAGGCGCCTGCTCAGCTCCAGCCCATTCATTCCCGGCATTTCAATATCCGTCATCACAACATCCGCCGGGTATTGCTCCAAATGCTGAAGTGCGATTCTTGCATCCGTAAAAACACCTGCCACCTCAAATCCAATGCTCTGCCACGGGAACAGCTGTGCTATGCCGTCTGCTATCTTCTCTTCATCGTCAATGATCACCAGCTGGTACATATTCCCTCCGTTCCAATGTAATCGCACGCCCCCAAACATACCAAGAAGCAGGCGTCCTCCGCGCCTGCTCCTATTATACGATATCAGGTTAAAAGGGCCCAAACTCCGACAAGAGTCTGCTCTCGTGAAGAGAAAAGTTCTTTTGCGTCCTTATTGCTGTGCTGAAATGAAGCTTGTCAGTTCCTCCGAAAGCTCCTCGGCAGCCTGATCCGCATCAGATGCACCGTAGGCAATCGACTCTACCGAATCATACAGCATCTGCTTGACTTCGGAAGATGTGGAATATTTATCCTCTGTCATGCCGTTTAACTTGCTCGAGATCACGGCTGCATCCATCATAAGCTGATCCAGAGATCCGGCATCCACGCAGATCTGCTGTGCCTTCTCGGTCGGTGGCACGCTGCGAACGCATCCGAGTGTCTTGGCTGCCGTATCATCGTTGTAGAAATAATCCAAAAACTTCATCGCCGCTTCCGGATACTTGCAGGTCGAGGTAACGGCCAGCACCTGCGGGCAGTTCACATTCCATCCATCCGATACTGCATTTTCTATTATGGGCAGCTCTCCGATCATCCAATTCGCGCCGGAATTGGCCGATGTAAATACATTGATTGTGGAAATATAGGCAAAGGCACAAACATATTTTCCGGAAATCCAGTTCGGATCCGCCGGAAGATCATCACTGCTGTACGCAGCCATGTAAGAAGCCGGCGGGCAAACATTGTACTCGTAGAATTTCTCTACATACTCCAGGCATTCTTTCAGCTCGTCCGTCGTAAAGTTCGCCTGAAGGTTTTCCTCATTGAACATCTGTTTACCGGTCTTCTGCTTGTACAGATTGATCAGCACCATGTTCGTGACATATTCCTTGTTGGCGCAGAGAAGATACACATCCGGATCTGTCTCATGTACCTTCTTGCCCCACTCCAGAAGATCGTCGAAGGTATACGGCTGAGAGAAATCTATTCCGTATTTATCCGCAAGGTCCTTGTTAACAACAAGGGCGCCTCCCGCCAGACCGGTGGGAATTCCATACTGCTTGCCGTCAAAATAGCCGTTGACTCTCTGATGAAGATAATTGTCCTCAAAATTAGAGAAGTCAAAACCATATTCATTGAAATCCAGAAAATAATCTCCGTTGTCTACAAAGGTAGGGAATACACCGGGATCCACCTGCACAATGTCCGCAGCAGTGCCGGACGCCAGCTGCGTTGCCAGCTTATCGCTGTAACCATCCGAGCTGCCGTACTCTGCCTCAATCTTGATGGTGGGATTTAATTCTGTAAACTGATTGATGACCTCGAGCGTAGCGTTGGCGCGCTCATCACCGCCCCACCATGCAAAGCGAAGTGTAATCTCCTCTCCATCCGATGCAACGCTGTCTGCAGTTTCGGATGCGTCCGCTTCCTCAGTCGCTGCCTGCGCCGCCTCTGTATCTGCGCTCTTCGCATCCCCGCTGCCGCCTGCGCCGCACCCAGCCATGGATACTGCCATGCAGGCAGCCAGCACACCTGCCGTAATTCTTCTCTTCATACAACCCCTCCTGTCTCTGCATCTCTGCAGGCCTCTTAGCCTTCGCCCCTTTGCGTCAGCCGGTTTCTCATGCAATTATTGTAACGGCCTGCCGACTTTTTTCAGAGGGAGGCCGGTTTTCATCTCTCCCCATTTTTCTACCAGCCCCGGCGGGAAGGTTTCATTTTTTTTGAATTTCTTAAAAGGAGTGACCCCCGCCACCTTTTAACCGGCTGACAATGAATAAAATGCAGCTACTCCACTGCGCGCAGCAGCGCGTCCAAATGCTCCCGTTCCTCTTTCGTGGCGCGGTAAAACGGCGACTCCATCATTTCGTCA
>CAVGIV010000035.1:0-27856 GCA_963629395.1 Paludibacteraceae bacterium
TCTGGCCGGCCACATCGAGGTTTTCCGAAGGAAAATCGAGATGGGCTCTGAATAGTTACAAAAATTTTAGCGATGTCTTATCGATGCTTTAACAGGGAGCGAACGAAGGATTGAATGGCTTCCTTGGAATCGGGAGGCGCATTCAGGTAGGTATTGATTACCATGCGGTCGCCGTCCGTGAGCTTGACAGCCTGACTGTCATCATACAGGGCAGACTGCGGAGGGTCCGGCTGCTCTCTTACTGCTGCACTCTGTGGAATACGGCTCGTGGAGCTGCTGCAAGAAGCGCTGTAGGAATTGGGATCGGAAGAGGGGCTGTCTGCATGCGCGGTATCCTCTGAGATCGGCTGCGGACTGACGGAGGAAATGGTACGGTAAGGGATGGCTCCGGCAAGCCAGGCCGGTTCAACACCAAAGTATCCGCCCAGACGCTCCAGAGCATAGGACTGTGCACTGTTCTTTTGATTGAGCCAGTTTGAAACGGCAGACTTGGAGAAGCCGAGCTCTTTTGCAAGAGTGGATGCATCCAGTCCGGCCCGGTCCATTTCAGAACGAAGGCGCTGGGAGAAAAGCTTGTTGTTGTGGTAATCCAATACAGCACCTCCTTGCCTTTTACCCGTAACGAGTAGAGATTATGGGTCATTATATACTGCAGTCCGGAAATCTTTGGTTCAAAGTATGTGAACTGGATGCGGTTGACGGTTCAAAATACGTGAACTATGCTGAAACAAAGTGCTGTTGTTGCAGGGCAGGGAAGGAATGAAACGATATGAAACCAAGTCAGTCAGTTTTTGATTATGCAAAGCTTCGGGGAGCGATCCGTGAACATTTTGGAACAGAGGGGGCGTATGCAAAGGCCATCGGGCGCAGCTCCAACTACATTTCGAAGGTTTTTCAGGGGAAGAGCAATTTCAGCGTGATTGATGTGGCCAAGTCGGCAGAGGTGCTGGGAATAGCCAGCGAAGATATCGGCAAATATTTCTTTGAGAAGAGATCGTCTTCCATCTGGTGAAGAATGGGTAAGGAAGATATAATACTCCTGTATGCCGCAAAGGCAGACAGGAGTATTTTTTATGGCGAGACTGACTTTTGCGGGTGGAATACACCCGTATTCCGGAAAGGAACTGACGAGAAACGAAGCAATACAGAATGTTCTGCCCCCGGAAGGGGAACTGTTCTATCCGCTCCGGCAGCACATCGGTGCGCCGGCCGTTTCTGTGGTACATATTGGTGATTATGTCAGTGCAGGACAGATGATTGCGCGGGCGGACGGGGGACTGTCGGCCCACGTTTTTTCTTCTGTGTCCGGGCAGGTGGTGGCGATTGAGGAGATTCCGGACATCCGCGGAATTGCGCAGGAGTGCATTGTTATTCGTAATGACGGAACGTATCGGGAACAGTATTATCCGGAGAATCTGGATTATTCCCGCCTTTCCGCAGAGCACCTTCTGGCGCTGATTCGTGATGCCGGTATTGTGGGACTGGGCGGATCGGGACTTCCTACGCATTATAAGCTGATGACGGCTAACAGGAGCACGGTGAACACCGTGATAGCGAACTGTGTAGAGTGTGAACCGTATCTTACAGGGGATTACAGGCGCATTCTGGAGGATCCGTGGAAGGTGATCGGCGGACTGGCCATTTGCCTTTCCATTTTTCCGAAGGCCAGAGGAATCATTGCGGTTTCGGAGTCAAATCGGGAGGGATACCAGCTTCTGCGGGAGCTTTTGATCAATAATCCGCGCATTTACGTGCAAAGATGCAAGGATAAATACCCGCAGGGCTCGGAGCGCCAGCTAATTCATGCGATTACGGGCCGGACGCTTAACGCCAAAATGCTGCCCTATGAGATCGGCTGCATGGTTTTGAACACAGAGACACTGGTTGCGATTAATCAGGCTGTTTTGATGCAGGAGCCATTGTTCACACGAATTATTACTGTGTCCGGGCAGGCAGCAGCACATCCATGCAATCTGCGCGTGCGGTGCGGGGAAACCTATCGGGATGTTCTGGAGCAGGCTGGGGGTTTGCGCCGTTTTTCGAAGGAGAGCAATACACTCTTTCTGGCTGGGGGGCCGCTGACAGGTACAGAGATTCAAAATCTCGATGCGCCGATCACCAAGCTTTCCTCCGCGCTGATCTGCATCCCCAAGCGCACTGTGCAGGAGCAGCAGGAGACGCCCTGCATTCGGTGCCGCAGGTGTACGCAGGTCTGTCCCAACCAGATCGTGCCGATGCAGCTGATTCGGGATGTGCGGGCAGACAATAAGCCGGCGTTTGTCGAGCATGCGGGACTGGAGTGCTGCGACTGCGGATGCTGCAGCTATGTGTGTCCGGCCAAGATCAATCTTTCAGAGGAGATTGGCGCTATGAAGCAGGCCTGCCTGCAGAATACGGCGCTTGCCGGAAGCTATGCAAGGAGGTACCAGTCATGAAGAGCAGAACGTACAAAGCCTTCGGGGCGGCGCCTTTTGCACGGACCAGAATTACCACAGGGGATCTTATGTACCTGGTGGTGCTGGCGCTGCTGCCTTGTGCGGGAGTCGGTATTTACCGGTACGGATTTCATGCAGCCCTGCTGATGGGATCTGCAGTGGGTACAGCCATTGTGTGCGAGCTTGTCTGCGGGTGGATATGGCACAGCAGGACTTCCTCTGTTATGGATTATTCCTGCGTGGTTACCGGATTGATTGGCGGACTCATTCTTCCGCCGAGGGCTCCGCTTTGGGCAGGGGCAGCACTTTCCGGACTAGCGATTGTGCTTTTCAAGCATGCCTTCGGCGGACTGGGCAAAAATCTTTTAAATCCTGCCATGGCCGGAAAATGCGTGCTGCTTCTTATTTGCCGTGAAATGATGACAGATTTGACAACGCCCGCCTATGCAACACTGCCTCCGCTGGAGCTTTTGCAGAGCGGAGAGACGCCGAGTCTTTGGGATATGCTTACGGGAAATGTTCCCGGGTGCATTGGAACATCCTCTGCACTTGCTGTGCTGGCTGCGGTGGTTATACTTTTCCTGGCAGGGCTTTTGGATCTTACCATTCCGCTTGCAGCGATGGCATCCTTTTCGGTATGCTATGTGCTGATTGGCCGGTACGGAATGTCTCCATACACACTTGCCATTCAGCTGTGCGGCGGGAGCTTTCTTTTCACTGTATTTATCATGGCGGAGGATTTTACCACGACGCCGGTTTCAAGGTCAGCCAGAATCCTGTACGGGATCATCCTTGGAAGCGCAGCGTTTGTATTCCGCAAGCTTGGATTGTATGAGGACGGCGTGGTCTATGCGCTGCTCCTTGTGAATTTTCTGCGGCCGCTTCTGGATAAAAAGCTGGCGCCGAAGCCCTTTGGTACAAGTGCCAGGAAGTGGGTAATAAAGGAAAGCAGAGGACAACGAAGAAATCCGTCGGCACCGGCTCCTGAGAAACCAGTGGCACTTCGCAAAAATGCGGAACCCATCGGAACCCTGACCGGGGAGAAGAAAGCAAAGGGGCACCAGCCGGAAGTGAAGCAATCAATGACCACGCCGGAGAAGAGCCGCAAGACGGGTCCGGAAACGGAAAAGAAGGCGGAAACGACGCTTCTTGCTACGGAGCTGACCAACGAGCAGATTGATGAAGAGTTCCGCAAGTTCCAGGAGCTTATTGAGAAGGAAGCCAGAGGACTTGAAACAGCCCGATATACAGGAGATGATACCCTCCTTCGAGAGGCCTATGCGGAGGCAGAGGCCTCTCGAAGAGAAGAGAAGAAGTAGGATGATGCAGAAAGGAAAAACGATGGAAAAGATCATGTACCGCAGCACTAGAAGTGACAGCACACCGATTACAGCATCACAGGCTATTTTGAAGGGACTTTCGGATGACGGCGGATTGTTTGTTCCGACCAGTCTTCCAAGGCTTGATGTAACCCTGGAGGAGCTTGCAGGCAAGACGTACAAGGAAGTTTCATACGAGGTAATGAAGCTGTTTCTCACAGATTACACGGAGGAGGAGCTTCGCGGATGCATTGA
Organism: Paludibacteraceae bacterium; assembly: GCA_963629395.1. Lineage (GTDB taxonomy): Bacteria > Bacillota > Clostridia > Lachnospirales > Lachnospiraceae > CAG-791. The sequence goes on from CAVGIV010000035.1 coordinate 4,010, forward strand.
CGCAGCCTACGACGAGAAATTTGATACAGAGGCTATTGCGCCCCTTCATGCAGCCGGCGGCGTGGAATACATGGAGCTGTTCCACGGCGCAACGATAGCATTTAAAGATATGGCCTTGTCCATTCTGCCGCATCTGATGATTACGGCGGCCAGAAAGAATAAAGAGGATAAGAAGATCGTCATTTTGACGGCAACCTCCGGCGACACCGGGAAAGCGGCGCTGGCCGGCTTTGCGGATGTTCCGGGAACAAAGATTGTGGTTTTTTATCCGAAGGACGGCGTTTCCTCTATCCAGGAGCGTCAGATGGTAACGCAGCAGGGAGACAATACCTGCGTGGTCGGCATCCGCGGGAATTTTGACGATGCACAAAGCGGCGTAAAGAAAATCTTTACAGATCCTTCGGAGAGAGAAAAGCTTGCGGCAGCAGGGTATCAGTTTTCTTCGGCCAATTCCATCAACATAGGACGACTTGTGCCGCAGATTGCCTATTATGTCTGGGCGTACACAAGACTCCTTGGGGCGTCGGCAAATGTCGGAAAGCCGGAGAGCATTCGCGGCGGTGTGGCCGCAGATGCCGGTATCCGTGTAGGTGAGGCGGTTAATTTTGTGGTTCCTACCGGCAACTTCGGCAATATTCTTGCAGGCTTCTACGCGATGCAGCTGGGGGTTCCGGTACACAAGCTGATTTGTGCCTCCAATTCCAACAAGGTGCTGTTTGACTTTTTTGAGACGGGCGTTTACGACAGAAACCGCGAGTTTATTCTGACGACATCCCCCTCTATGGATATATTGATCTCCTCCAATCTCGAGCGTCTGATTTATCATATTGCAGGAGATAACGCGGCAGCGGATGCCGGTTATATGCAGAGCCTTTCTGAACAGGGTAAATATGAGATCACGCCGTCCATGCGGGAAGAGCTCGGAATCTTCTACGGCGGATGGGCTAGCGAGGAGGAGACTGCGGAGGAAATCCGCAGACGCTTTGAAGAGGATGCTTATGTTATTGATCCCCACACGGCAGTTGCCTCTGCTGTTTACGGCAAATACAAAAAGGAGACAGGGGACGCCACGAGAACAGTCATTGTATCTACGGCTTCTCCCTTTAAGTTCGAGACGTCTGTGATGAAGGCACTTGGAAAGCCGCATGACCTTCCGGATCTGGAGCTTGCGGATGCGCTCTCCAAGGTCAGCGGTGTTGCTGTGCCGAAGGCGGTTGCCGGTCTTCGGGATGCCGAAATTCGGCATAAGACGGTATGTGACAAGGATACTACGGCCATGCTGCATGAGGTGGAGCGTTTCCTTGGCATTGAATGAAAGCACTGAATGAAACAAGTGAATCAGAGAAGTGGATTAGTGGAGTAATTCGAGGAGAATGGTATGACTGGTGATGTTATGGAGAATCCGTGCGTTTGCCGCCTGCAAAGACTGCGCGCAGCGATGGAGCAGGAAAATGTATCGGCGGTTTTGATTCCGACAGCGGATGATCACAATTCGGAGTATGTTGCGGATCATTTTAAAGCAAGAGAGTATTACTGCGGCTTTACCGGCTCTGCGGGAACCGTTGTTGTCGGCAGGAAGAATGCAGCACTTTGGACGGACGGACGTTATTTTATCCAGGCGGCAGAGGAGCTGGAAGGGAGCGGCGTTTCTCTCATGCGGATGGGAATGGAAGGCGTTCCGACCATTGCAGAGTGGCTTAAGGAAGAGCTTTCCGAAGGAGAGGTTCTCTCCTTTGACGGCAGATGCCTGACGAAAAAGGAAGGCAAGGACCTGGAGGATTCCCTTTGCGCGGAGAAAATTTCGGTGCGGACGGATCTGGATCTGGCAGCTAGCTGCTGGGAGGATCGTCCTGCGCTTCCGTCCTCTGAGGTTTTCGTTCTGGATGCGGATAAGTACGCCGGAGAGACAGCGGGCTCGAAGCTTGCAAGGCTTCGGGAGAAATTAAAGGAGCAGGGGGCGGATTCGTTTGTAACCGGCAAGCTCGATGAGATCATGTGGCTTCTGAACATTCGAGGCAACGATGTGGAATACAATCCGGTGGCGCTTTCCTATGCTGTGATTACACAGGAGCAGGCCTTCCTGTATCTGCAGGAAAGCGAGTTAAGCAGCAGCGTTGAGCAGTATCTGACAGAGCAGGAGGTTACGCTGCGCCCCTACGAGAGCTTCTGGACAGAGTTGCCTGGTCTTTCCATCGGAAACTGCGTGTGGATGGATCCGGAGGAAGCCAGCTATGCGGTATGGAAGTGCCTTACGGCGCAGCAGGAGCACAGAATCCTGGAGCTTCCGAGCCCGATCGGTCTGATGAAGGCCATCCGCAATGAAACGGAGATCCGGAATTTTAAGAGCATCTACATCGAAGACAGTGCGGCACTCACAAAGTTTATATACTGGCTGAAGAAGAGCGTAAAGGAGGGTGCGGCGCTGACAGAAGGAAGCGCAGCTGCCTATCTGGACCATCTGCGTTCGGAGATTTCGGACTACATTGAACTGTCCTTTGGAACCATCTCGGCCTACGGAAGCAACGCCGCCATGATGCACTATGAGCCGGACGAGAACGGCGGAGCGGAGATTCTTCCGGAGGGAATGCTTCTGGTGGACTCCGGCGGACAGTATCTCCGCGGTACAACGGATGTAACAAGAACCATGTCACTGGGACCTGTGACACAGGAAATGCGCAGGAGCTATACGCTGACGGCGGTGTCGCAGCTGCAGCTGATGGGAACTGTTTTTCTGAAGGGCTGCAACGGCATGTCGCTGGATATTATGGCAAGAGAGCCCATGTGGCAGAACGGCATGGACTATAAGTGCGGAACGGGACATGGAATCGGGTATCTTCTGAATGTCCATGAGGGACCGCAGAATATCCGGTGGAAAAAGAGAAACGAGGCGGATACAACGCCCTTTGAGCCCGGCATGGTGATTTCAGATGAGCCGGGTGTTTACAAGGAAGGGCAGTACGGCATCCGCATTGAGACCATTCTTTTGTGCAGGGAATGGGGGAAAACGCCGGATGGAGAGTTCCTTTGCTTTGAGCCTTTGACGTTTGCACCGCTGGACAGAGAGCTCCTGGACCCGGAGGTACTGACCCCGCACACAAGAAAGCTCCTGAACGAATACCATCAGAAGGTTCTGGAGAACATTCTGCCGTTCCTGAATGAGGAGGAGGCTGCCTGGCTGAAAGAGGAGTGCCGGGAAATCTGAAGCCTGTCCGGTGGACAAGACCCGGACAGATTGCTATACTGGTTGTGACCCGGAAGCATTTTTCCCGTGTTATTTTGAACCTACAAATACTTTAAACGGGAACTCAGCTTGCATTATGGCTGCCGCGCCCCTGTCAGCAGACGGAAGAGGCGGGACAAAGGTTCCGTTATCTAGGGATGGCAAAAGTAGTTGCCGCGAGTACCCACCTGGCCGAGGCTAGGAGTCAAAGTGCACGGGGCGGACGGGTTATGTAAAAGAATGCAGGCTGTCTGGAGCGATGCTTCAGACAGCCTTTTTGCAAGGAGAGAGCATGCGTGTCATTAAAACAGGACTGGCGGTTCTGATCTATACAGCTGTGGGCATTCTGGCAGGGATCATCTGGGTGTTTAGCCTGGTGACGGTGATTTCCTTTCGGCAGCATGAGCAGAATGATTTGTTCGATGTGACGGCGGATCGTCCGCTTTTGCTGGCACTTTTTATGGCAGTGCTTTTTCTGGTGACGATGGCGGCGCTTGCGCGAACGGGGGATAAAAAAAGGTTTCCATGGCCGATGATGCTGACAGCAGGCGGAATGTCGCTTTTTTTGGTGCTGGCGATCAGAGGATTTGCTACCAATGATGCGCTGCAGCTGGATACGATTATGCAGGAGTTTTCTGCCGGGAACTATGTCTCGCTTCAGACCGGAGGGTATTTGTTCGTCTATCCGTTTCAGGTGACGTACGTACTGATCGGGCAGGTGATCGCAGCGGTATGCGGTCCCTCCAATTATCTTGTCTATCAGCTTCTTAACGTGCTCTCAATTCTTATCAATTTGTATCTTTTGTATGAGATTACCTGGGAGATATTTCAAAGTCCGAGGATTTGCACGGCGATGCAGATTCTGTCGATGGGCTGCTGGTTTTATTATGTTTTTGCTACGTTTGTCTACTCGGATTTGTGGTCCTTTGCCCTGCAGACGGCGGCGCTTTATCTGGAAATCTGTTACCTGCATCGGAAGAGGATCTGGCAGGGAATCGCTGCCGGCATCTGCATCGCAGCGGCAATTCTGCTGAAGACCAACGGCTATGTTGCGCTGATTGCCATGATTTTTATACTTTTCTGGGATCTTCTGCACAGGGAAGGGATTCGAAGGGAAGCTGCAAGGCGGCTGATATTGACAGTCTGCTTTCTCCTGCTGACCTTTGGGAGTCAGAAGATTATGAACAGTGCTGTGGCATTGGCGGCGGGATTGGATGAAATGCCGAAGGGAACGCCGGCCATTACCTATATTGCCATGGGAATGCAGGAGACGGAGGGCAAGTGCGGCTGGTACAACGGCAGCAACGTGGGACTTTACCGTGATGCGGGATATGACCCGGAGAAAGCCACAGAGGCAGCAAAGGAAGCCATCGGAGCCTCCATTGACGAGTTTCAGAATTCCGGTCGTTATTTTGCCGGGTTCTATATTCGAAAGTTTCTGTCGCAGTGGGGGGATCCGACCTGCGTATCCATGCGGGAGATGGAAGAGACCAAACGTCACGATGCGTCAACGGTGCTTTCGGAGTCACTTATTTTCGGAGCCGGCAACCGTATTCTTCAGTGGGGAATGAATGTGATTCATTCCGTGATATATCTGGGACTGACCTTGTATCTGGCGATTAGAATCCGGCAGACGATGCACGCCGGAGCAGAAAACGGAAAGGAAAATGCCGGAATATCCGCAGGAGAGCTGCTGCTGGTTGTTTTCATTCTGGGAGGAATGCTGTTCCATCAGTTATGGGAGGCATCTGGGCGGTATACGATGCGGTATTATTTAACCATGCTGCCTCTGGCATCCTGGGGAATTGCATGGCTATGCAGGAAAGCTGCGCAGCAGCGATTTTGCGAATGGGCTCTGGATAGTTACAGGTGAAGTAAGTGACAGCATAAGGGAGACATATGCAGGATCCGACAGGACGATATTACAACATATTTTTGGGCTGTATCATGGGCGGAGCCTTTGGGGATGCGTTTGGCTTTCCGGTGGAGTTTATGGAACTTTCCGAGATTGTCAGCAAGTACGGTCCTCACGGAATTGTTAAACCGGAGATCGGACCCAACGGACGAATCATCGTCAGTGACGATACGCAGCTGACATTGTTCACCATGGACGGACTTACATGCGGGATGCGAAGAGCCAGGGAGCACAGGACAGATGCGAAGGCGGAGGTCTATCTGGACCGGGCGTACCTGGACTGGTATGCCACACAGCAGCCGCGGCTTCGGTACAGCCATCCGTTTACAGCGGTTTATTCCGATCACCGGCTGCGCGCCCAGAGAGCACCCGGGAGAACCTGTATGAGCGCTCTCTCACAGCAGTTTATTCACACAGGAAATCCAAGAGATACCTTTGACATCGGAAGCCGCGGAACACTGGAGCGTCCGCTCAACCAGAGCAGAGGGGGCGGTGCGCTGATGCGTTCAGCCCCTATAGGGCTTATGCTTCACTGGGAGAATTACAATCTGCAGGCAGAAAGCGTAGCGATGGTTGCGGCCAAGGCGGCGGCCATCACACACGGACACCCTTTCGCCTGGCTTTCGGCGTCGCTTTTTTCGGAAATTATAAGCCGCATCACCTATCGAAGAGCTGCCGATCCTACGCTGGAACGGTTGATCACCAATGCGCTCTACCAGGTGGAGCAGCAGTTCCGTGGAGTAAAGGAGCTTCCGGAGTTTGTTGCCTTGATGGAAAAGGCACTTGCCTGCGCACAAAATCCGGCGGAAAAGCCCGGCACGGCACTGAAGAGCCTGGGGAAAGCTGCGACGGGCGAATCAGTGCTGGCAGTCAGCATATATCTGGCGATTCGCTACCAGAATGATTTTTATTCCGGCATACATGCGGCAGTGAATCAAAGCGGCGATTCTGATACAATTGGATCTGTGACCGGAAACATCCTGGGTTCCTGGCTTGGCTATGAGTATATTTCACGCCAGCTGGATCAGATTTACGGGGTGCAGGGATTTCTGGAGCAGCACCTGGAAATGCATGATCTTTTGCTGGAAGCCGTACAAAGGGCCTGGCATACAGCAATTCTGGGAGAGTAAATGTGTCGAGCAGCAAAACCAAAAACAGGAGGGAGCCTATGAAGAAAAAGAAGCTTCTGTCGCAATTAAAAACCATCCTTCATCCAAAGCGTGTGCTGTGCCTGGCAATGGCCGGCCTTTTGTGCGTTGGAAGCGTGCAGTCGCTTCATGTCCGTGCCAGCAGCGAATACGATGATTCTGCCGCAGATGATTACGCTGTCGAGTACTCGGATGACTATACAGACAGTACCTATTACGATGACAGCGATTCCGGCGGTTATGTAGAAACCTACCAGGATTACAGCGGCGGAAACGATCCCTATGTATACAGCGTAAACTGTGACCAGGATGTGGTGAGCTTCGGAAAGATTACCAAGGGATCAGCCCCGTTCTCTCAGCACTTTGTTCTGACCAATACGGGATCAACGCCGATTGATCTGGTCTGGTATATGACAGGAAATGAAAACGGAGCGTTTCAGGTCGAGCAGCCCTCCAATCTGCACCTGGAGTCCGGGGCCTCCTGCACCTTCTATGTCAGCGTGGATACCTCGAAGGCTGCCGGAACCTATAATGCCGCGGTTCGTGCCAGTGACAACCTGGATCCGGGCGGCAATTACGGCGTGGTTGTACCTCTGTCTGTGACCATTGAGGAGAAGGTGCCAACCGTCACCAGCGTTACCGTTCTCCCGGAGACAGCTACGATGGCAAAGGGAAGCTCCATGAGCTTTTCGTCCAATGTTAAGGGCAACAACAATCCCAATCTGGATGTTACCTGGTCTGTCTCCAACAACCAGAGCAGCGGTACCTACATTGACAGCACTGGAAAGCTGGTGGTGGATGCGAAGGAAGGTGCCGGTAATCTGGTGGTAACTGCCACTTCCGTGCAGAATCCGGATGTTGCGGATTGTGCCTACGTGACACTGAAGGCGGGCAATCACACGGTTTCTGTCCAGGCAGATCCGTCCTCGGGCGGTGCTGTAGGAGGAGGCGGTGCGGTCGCCGACGGTACCGGCTGCGAAATCTATGCCACACCGAACAACGGGTACCAGTTCGTTGGCTGGAAGTACAAGAATCAGGTCATTTCCACCAATTCGCGGTATACCATTCCCTCTGTCACAGAGGATATGAACGTGACGGCGGCCTTTAAGCAGGTCGACTGTTATGTCACCATCAAGAAAAATCACGACAACGCCGGCTCCATTACCTCCAGCCAGAATGTCGGGTACGGCGGCGCCATTACACTGGAGGCCAATGCCGGCAGCGGATACCGGTTCGACTGCTGGAAGGAAGGTGACAATGTCATATCCAAGGACGCCAAGCATACCGTATCCAATATCACCGGTAACCGGGAATTTACCGCTTATTTTTCAAGGACGCAGTATAAGGTCAGTGTATCGGTGACACCGCAGGATACCGGATATACAGCCGGCGGGGCTACATACAATGCCGGTGATAATGTCACTCTGACGGCTACCGCCTATAGCGGATATCATTTTGAAAAATGGACCAGCGGCGACAAGGTATTGGGAACAGATTCAACGCTTGTCATCAACAATCTGCAGGTGGACGCCAATATCGTTGCCAATTTTGCAAAGGATGCTGCCAAAACCTATACGATTACAGCCGCCTGTGCAAACGCGGGAGGAACGATTTCTCCGGCCGGCACGTCGAAGGTTTCTGAAGGGAGCAATGCAATTTACAGCATCGTCCCGGATAAAGGCTACATGGTTTCCAATGTGGTTGTGGATAATAAATCCATCGGAGCGGTATATTCGTATACCTTTACTTCGATAAAGGGCAACCATGCAATTGCAGTGGCCTTCCAGCCGGTTCCGGCAGCATCATCCGCTGCTTCTACAGGCAGCACCTCTGACAAGAAAAAAGCAGATGCAGCCAGCACGGCGTCCACTGGGAAGAGTGAATCTGCCGGGACCTCGTCATCCGCGGCCTCTACAGGCAGCACCTCTGACAAGAAAAAAGCAGATGCAGCCGGCACGGCATCCGCGGGAAAGAGCGAATCCGCAGGAGCTTCGTCATCTGCAGCCTCTGTCAAGCAAAGCGAATCCGCAGCATCTGAAGACTCTTCCGAGGCACAGACATCGGAAAGCGAGCTTCCTTTGGATGAGGATGGCAACTATGATCCGCATTATGATGACGAAGAGCTGACAGATCCGGATACGCTGGAGGGATACAATGAACAGACCGGGGTATTCCAGATATTAAACATCACGCCCAGTGATGCGCGCACGGCAATTGAGAGCGGAGAGGATACGCAGCTTCTGCAGCTGGCCTATAATCAGGATTACATTATGGTGAACATCCATAATGACTACAGTTCGGACGATACCACAACCGCAGGAAGTCATTTTGGCAGTACAGCCGACTTCCCGAATCTGGAATATGTCATTAACGGAGTTCTTACCGAAGAGGATAAGATGTGCGCCTTTGCAGGCAATGAGGTTTCCTTTAACCTTACCCTGTATTCCACAAACGATTATCCTACGGATGCGGATCAGCAGATTCAGGAGTCCTGTGACAAGAACAATCTGTCTGTAGGAGAACTGTTTGAGGTTCTTCTGCTTAAAACCACTCACGGGGATACGCAGGCCGTCACAGAATTTAACACACCTATGCGGGTGGTTATGCAGATTCCGGATTCCATAAAGGAAAACGGCCGGGCATACTGTATCGTTCGCTCTCACGAGGAAGAGAACGGCTCCTTATCGATCAGCTTCCTCCAGGATCTGGATGAGGATCCGGATACCATTACCTTTGAGACGGATCGTCTTTCATCCTATGCCATTGCTTATCAGGACGGAGGAACCGGCATCATTGCCTCCGGTGTTCTGAAAGTTGTCGTTGGCGTGGTGATTGCGATAATTGTGATTACATTACTTTTGGGAATTGTATCCGGCGTGCGCCATGGCGGCCGCGCAGGGAAGAATAAAGAGTAAGCGGAAAGAATCAGGTTTCCCGTGTAATTTGTGCAGAGTCCATGTATAATGGACTCTGTCTGTTTTAGCGGAGTAAAATTGGTATCTGTTACTGTTATTTAAAAGGAGACAATTGATATGATACAGGAAGATCTGGAACGGATTCGGCAGGAAGCCAGAGAACGCCTGGAAAAGGCGTTTTCTCCGGAAGAAATCAATCAGATTAAGGTTGATTTTCTCGGGAAAAAGGGACAGCTGACAGGCATTCTGAAGGGAATGAAGGATGTGACGGCGGAGGACCGTCCGAGAGTGGGACAGATGGTCAACGAGACACGTGCCCGCATCGAGGAGGCCATCAGCTCTCATCAGCAGGAAGTGGAGGCTAGGCTTTTAGAGGAGCGGTTAAAGGCGGAGACCATCGATGTTACGCTTCCTGCCAGAAAGGAAGAGAGAGGACATCTTCATCCGAATACGGTTGCTCTTCGCGAGATTGAAGAGGTCTTTATCGGCATGGGCTATGAGGTGGTCGAAGGTCCCGAGATCGAGAAGGATTACTACAACTTCGAGGCATTGAACATTCCGGCAGATCATCCGGCGAAGGACGAGCAGGATACTTTCTATATCAACGGAGAGATGCTGCTGCGTACGCAGACATCCGGTACGCAGATTCACGAGATGGAAAAGGGACGTATTCCGATTCGTATGATTGCACCGGGACGGGTGTATCGTGCAGATGAGGTGGATGCAACGCACAGCCCGGTGTTCCATCAGGTTGAGGGTCTTGTAATTGATAAGGGAATCACGTTTGCGGATTTGAAGGGTACGCTGGCTGAGTTTGCCAAGTCTGTATTCGGAGAGGATACGAAGGTTCGTTTCCGTCCGCACCATTTCCCGTTTACGGAGCCGTCTGCAGAGATGGATGTATCCTGCTTTAAGTGCGGCGGGAAGGGCTGCAGCTTCTGCAAGAATGAGGGCTGGATCGAAATTCTCGGATGCGGCATGGTACATCCGCATGTCCTGGAGATGAGTGGTATTGATCCGGAAGTATATTCAGGCTTTGCCTTCGGTGTTGGCCTGGAGCGTATTGCGCTCCTTAAGTATGAGATCGATGACATGCGTCTTCTTTATGAGAATGACAAGCGCTTTATTGATCAGTTCTGACGGAGGCAGATAGCAGCGATGAATACACCAATTTCATGGATTAAGGATTATGTTCCGGAGCTTGAGTGCACGGACAAGGAATATTATGACCGCATGACCCTTTCGGGAACAAAGGTTGAGAACTGGCGGAATCTGGATCACAACTGTGAAAAGATCGTTGTGGGTCGTGTGGATGCCATGGCTAAACATCCGGATGCCGACCATCTGTGGGTATGCCGGATCAATATCGGAAGCGGCTATGCTGCCGGCGGATACACAGAGGAGACGGACGGACTTGCAGAGCATGATGCGGCGTCAAAGGACTGTATCCAGATTGTAACAAGCGCACAGAATCTGCAGGTCGGTGATGTTATTCCCACATGCTTAAACGGCGGCAGAGTGGCAGGCGGGCACGACGGCGGTCCGCTTCCGGAGAACGGAATTCCGATCAAATCCGGAAAGATGAGAGGACTTGCCAGCGTCGGAATGATGTGCGGCATCGAAGAGCTTGGCGCATCGAGAGACATGTATCCGGAGGCACCGGAGGACGGGATCTATGTGTTCCCGGAGGATCAGGCAAAGGATCTGGAGCTCGGGAGCGATGCGCTGGAGGCACTGGGACTGCACGACACTGTTTTTGAATATGAGATCACGTCCAACCGCGTGGACTGCTATTCCATTCTGGGCATTGCCAGAGAGGCAGCCGTCACGTTTGAGAAGCCGTTTGTGGCTCCGAAGGTCCAGGTAAAGCATGAGGGCGAGAAGGATACCTCGGATTATGTGGAGGTTTCGATCGAGGATACGGATCTGTGCAGTCGCTACGTAGCAGCTATCTGCACGGATGTTAAGCTGGCTCCGAGCCCGCGCTGGATGCAGCGAAGACTCGCTAATTACGGAATTCGTCCGATCAACAATCTAGTGGATATCACGAATTTCGTTATGATGGAATACGGCCAGCCGATGCACGCGTATGATTTCGATACCATTCACGGCGGCAAGATCATCGTAAAAAGAGCGTCAGACGGTGATACATTTACAACGCTGGATGATCAGGAGCGCAAGCTGGACAGCGAAGTTCTGATGATCAATGATGCGGAGCGTCCGGTCGGCATTGCCGGTATCATGGGCGGTGAAGACTCCATGATTACGGAGAATGTGCATACGGTTCTGTTTGAGGCGGCAACCTTTAACGGTACGAACATTCGTAAATCCTCCAAACGGGTTGGCCTTCGTACCGAGGCTTCGGCAATTTTTGAAAAGGGACTGGATCCCTACAACGCGCTGGATGCGATGAACCGTGCCTGCCAGCTGATGGAAGAGCTCGGCTGCGGCAAGGTGGCCAAGAGCTATGTTGACGTACATGGTGAGCTTCCGTCGCTTCGGCGGATTCCGTTTGAGCCGGAGAAGATCAATGCATATCTGGGAACGTCTTATACCAGAGAGCGGATGCTGGACATCTTCCGGCGAGAAGAACTCGAATACGATGAAAAGACCGGTGATCTGGTTGTTCCTTCGTTCCGTCAGGATCTGAAGGCAATGTGCGACATTGCAGAAGAGGCAGCCAGATTCGACGGTTATGACAAGGTGCCGTCCACACTGCCTGCCAGTGCGGCAACAGTGGGCGGTCTGCAGCCGATGATGAAGCTGCAGGACGCTGCCAGAACGGTGGCAATGGACTACGGGTATTCGGAAGCGGAGACCTTCTCCTTTGAAAGCCCGAAGGTGTTCGATCTTCTGCTTCTGGATCCGCAGGCCGAGGAACGCAAGGCCATCCGGATTTCCAATCCTCTCGGAGAGGATTTCTCGATCATGCGTACGCAGATGGTCAACTCCATCCTGACATCGCTGGGCACGAACTATGCTCGCCGCAACAAGGATGTGAAGCTCTTTGACCTTGGTAAGATTTACCGGGCAGCGGAGCTCCCGCTTACGGATTATCCGGATGAAAGACCGCTTTTGACACTTGGATTCTACGGCGATGGAAGCTTTTACACATTAAAGGGTGTTGTCGAGGATTTCCTGGGGACTGTCGGCGTTAAGGAGAAGGTGCTGTGTGATCCGCAGTCCGGAAAGAGCTTCCTGCACCCGGGACGTCAGGCCAGTGTTATTCTTTCGAATCCGCACGGCGGACCGAAGGGCACACCGGTTCATACGGTGATCGGCTATATGGGTGAGGTTCACCCTACGGTCGCCAAGGCGTATGGCATCGGCGATCGGGCATACATTGCGTGCATTGATCTGAAGCTGGTACTGGAGAAGGCTTCTTTTGCACATCACTATGAGGGAATCGCCAAATTCCCCGCAATGAGCCGCGACATCTCCATGGTTGTTCCGAAGGAAATTACGGCTGGTGCCATCGAAGAAGTGATCGAGCAAAGAGCCGGGAAGCTCCTGGAGTCCTATCGTCTGTTTGATTTGTATGAGGGTGTACAGGTGAAGCCGGGCTGCAAGTCTATGGCGTATAATCTCACCTTCCGTCATAAGGATCGAACGCTGGAGACAGAGGAAGTGGATAAGGCAATGAAGAAGATCCTGAACGGACTGCAGGATCTGAATATTGAACTCCGCTCCTGAGACAATGAACAGTGAATATTTGAAAAAGAAACTGTCTTCGCAAAGGAAAAGAACAAGTCAGGCAGAGACAGTACCGGATCTTAAAAAGCTGTCATGGATTCTTCTTGCCGTTTACCTCCTGATGCTGATTCCGGTTTTATGGATCGGACGGTATGATGCGCCCTCAGCAGATGATTTCTCCATGGGACTTGGCACCAGGCTCGTCTATGAGGAAACAGGCTCTGCAGCTGCGGTTTTGGGCAAAATATTGTCGGAAACCATCCGGTATTATCAAACCTGGATAGGGTATTTTACCTCGTGCCTGTTTACCACTGTATCTCCGGCAACCTTCGGGGACGGATGGTATTGGCTGACGCCGATTATCGTCCTGGGAGGACTTCACATTGGCGTGATTTTCTTCTTATATGCGCTGATGGAGCGGCTCCTTGGAATGGACCGATATGTGCGGCGCTGCATGAGTATTCTCCTGCTGTTTTTGATGGTGCAGCTGATGCCGGAGGGCGCTCCGCGGGCGGAGGCGTTTTACTGGTACAGCGGAGCGGGCAATTATACACTGACCTTTTCGCTGGGGCTGTGTTATCTTGGCTGTCTTATTCTGGCGGTGCATGCAGGAGAAAGAAGAAAGCGTTTTCTATGGTGGGCAGGGGCCTCCCTGCTCGGCTTTCTGGCAGGCGGCGGCAATTATCTGAGTGCACTTTCCTATGCGATCGTATCGGCGGTGTTTCTGATTCTTTTACTGCTGCTACGAAGTGGTTGTATGGGCAGGGTGCTGCCGGAAAAAGAACACATCCTGTATGCGGATGACTGGAAATGGATGCATGCTGTACCGGCGGTGTGCAACCTGGCGGGTCTGGCAGTGAGCTGCCTTGCCCCGGGAAACCGGATTCGCGGAGAAGAGACCGGCGGGTATGGCGCAGTGAAGTCAATTTTGCTCTCGCTGTATTACACGTTGTCGTACCCGATGAATCAGTGGCTAAGCTGGGCGGTTATTGCAGTTCTGGCAATGGCAGCCGTTGTATTTGCAGCGGCATTTCGCTCGGAGATGTCCGGTAAAATGAAGGAGACACTGTCCTACAGGTATCCTTTCCCGGCAATTATCTTTTCCTACGGGCTTGTAAGCGCTGCAGTAACACCGGCACTGTATGCCCAGGGCAATATGGACGCCGGCCGCATTCAGAGCACCTTCTGGCTGCATGCGGTTCTTGTACTGCTGATATTGGAGTGGTATCTCATAGGAGGGCTGGTTCGAGCCGGATTTACCGCGCACATTCAGCCGGGACGCCGGACTCTTGCCTGTGCCGCCGGATTGTGGATTGTATTCTCGCTGCTGGCAGTGAAAGGGAATCCGGATCTGTACACAGGCTCCCGGGCAGCTGCGGATCTTATAAGCGGGACAGCTGCGCGGTACGGTGAAGAGAATGGGCGCAGGCTGTCTATTTTGCAGGACGAAGGGCAGCAGGATGCGGAGCTTCCAAGATATTGCGAAAGGCCGTCTCTTTTGTACTATATGGATGTGAGTGAGGACCCCGGAGACTGGGTGAATCAAAAGCTTTCAGAGTATTATCACAAATCCAGTGTACGGGGAGTACAGAGCGGAGAGTAAGGAAATATTGATTGAATCAGCGTTCCCCTGATGTGATGTATTAGGTCTGGCTGCAGATGAACTGCGGCATAGATACGGAATGGAAAGGTGAGAGAATGGAACGAGAGAATGTGTGGAATACGTATGATCTGGAAATGCAGAAGAGCTGCCTTGATTTTGCGGAGCAGTACCGCATTTTCCTTTCAGAGAACAAGACGGAGCGCGAGTGCGTAGACACGTTCGTAAATGAGGCAGAGGCTGCAGGGTATGTAGAGCTTTCCCGTGCCATTGCAGAGCATGAGAAAAACGGAACAAAACTGAAGGCCGGTGACAAGGTCTACATGACGTGGATGAATAAGTCGATGGTGCTGTTCCGCATCGGAACACATGCGCTGGAGGAGGGCGTCAATATCCTCGGTGCCCACATCGACAGCCCCCGCATGGATGTAAAGCAGAATCCGCTGTTTGAAAAGGGTGGTTTCGGCTATCTTGACACGCACTATTACGGCGGCATTAAGAAGTACCAGTTCGTTGCAAGACCGCTGGCGCTTCACGGAGTTCTGGTTAAGAAAAGCGGTGAGACCATTGTATTGAATGTCGGAGAGGATCCGGATGATCCGGTATTCTTCATTTCGGATCTTTTGATTCATCTGGCGCAGAACCAGATGCAGAAAAAGGCGACCGAAGTGATTGACGGAGAGGCACTGGATCTGATCATCGGCAATAAGCCCATCATCATCGATGCCAAGACAAAGAGCGGCAGCAAAGAGGATGAAAAGGGCAAGGATAAGGAGGCTGTGAAGAATTCGCTTCTGACCATTCTGAAGGAAACCTACGGAATTGAGGAGGAGGATTTTGAGTCTGCAGAGCTGGAGGTGGTTCCGGCTGGTCCTGCAAGAGACGCCGGCTTTGACCGCAGTATGATCCTGGGCTACGGACATGATGACCGCGTATGCGCATATCCCTCCTTCCGCGCACTGGTGGATGCGCAGTACGACAATGAGGCAAATGCACCGGAGCGCACCAGCGTGTGCCTTCTGGTCGACAAGGAAGAAATCGGCTCTGTAGGTGCAACCGGTATGCAGTCAAGATATTTTGAAAATGCGATGGCAGAGGTGATGAATCTGTGCGGCTGCTACAGCGATCTTGCACTTCGCCGGTGCCTTGCGAATTCGGATATGCTCTCCAGTGATGTTTCTTCGGCGTACGATGCAAACTGGGCAGATTGCTTTGATGAGAAGAATACGGCCTTCCTCGGACGCGGAATGGTGTTCAACAAATTCACAGGGTCTCGCGGCAAATACGATTCCAATGATGCCAATGCGGAATACATCGCTCATCTGCGCGATATTTTTGACAGAGAAGGTGTTGTGACGCAGACTGCAGAGCTTGGAAAGGTTGATGTCGGCGGCGGCGGAACCATCGCCTACATTCTGGCACTCTACGGCATGAATGTCATTGACAGCGGCGTACCGGTGCTCTCGATGCATTCTCCGGCAGAAACGGTATCCAAGGCGGATATTTATGAGGCCTATCGCGGATACAAGGCTTTCCTGAAGTACGCATCGCTGCGCAATGCCTGAAGAAGGAAGGGAATACAGATGATGGAAAAGGGAAATGTCCCGATTGGCCACAGGACGGCGGATTACTATTTTGATCTTCCGAAGGAGCTGATTGCGCAGGATCCCAATGAGGTGCGGGATGCCTGCCGGCTTTTGTGCATCGATCGGGAGACCGGCGAGCTGGAGCATCGCATATTCCATGATGTCATTGATTATTTAGAGCCGGGCGATACGCTTGTTCTGAACAATACGAAGGTCATTCCTGCACGGCTTCTTGGCACGAAGGAGGGAACCGGAGCGGGCGTTGAGGTGCTGCTGCTCAAACGCCGCGAAAACGATGTGTGGGAAACGCTGGTGCGTCCCGGCAAGAAGCTTCGGCCGGGAGCGGTGGTCAGCTTTGGCGACGGACAGCTCCGCGGAGAAATTCTGGATGTCGTTGAGGATGGAAACCGACTGGTAAAATTCCATTATGAAGGTATTTTTGAAGAGGTTCTGGACCGGCTTGGCCAGATGCCGCTGCCGCCTTACATCACACATAAGCTGGCGGACCCGAATATGTATCAGACGGTGTACGCGAAGTTTGACGGAAGCGCAGCGGCGCCTACGGCGGGGCTGCACTTTACGGAGGAGCTTCTGCAGAAGATACAGGATAAGGGCGTGCATCTGGCGTATGTAACGCTCCATGTGGGACTGGGGACATTTCGCCCGGTGAAGGTGGATGATGTAACGAATCACCATATGCACACCGAATGGTATAATGTTCCGCCGCAGGCGGCTGAGCGGATCAACCGGACGCATGCGGAAGGCGGTCGCGTCATCTGCGTAGGAACGACGAGCTGCCGCACGGTGGAGTCGGCGGCGGATGAGAACGGGGTGGTACAGGCCGGTGCAGATAATACGTCGATTTTTATCTATCCTGGGTACCGATTTAAGGTGATGGATGGTCTGATCACCAATTTCCATCTGCCGGAGTCCACGTTAGTGATGCTGGTTTCCGCATTTGCGGGACGGGAACATGTGCTGCATGCCTACGAGGAGGCTGTGAAGGAGAAATACAGATTTTTTTCCTTTGGGGATGCCACGCTGATTATGGATTTCGCAAAAGTAACTATTCAGAGCCAAGCAAATTTGCATAAAATGAGCGAGTAATGCTTGCATTAACGAGCACATTTTTGCAAATTTATTTGGCGAGAACGCCACATGAGCAAAAGGAAAGCTGCGGAGCAGCGATTTTGCGAATGGGCTCTGAAGGGTTACAGCAGATGCAGAGTAAAAAACAGACCTCATTCGGATTTCGGGAGTGCAAAGCGCGACGAAATCTGTTATGATGGTCGCTGTATAGAAAAAAGGGAGCTTGCCGCAGCAGGCTGAGAGTGGACTGTAGTCGTCCAGACCTATAACCTGATTTGGATAATGCCAACGTAGGGAAAGATTGAATCGCATCCTTGAATGCGGGTATGTCTTCGTTGGCATACCCGTATTTTTTATTCCTACAAATAAAGTCAGGTAACTACTCAGAGCCCATTCGCAAAATCAGCTGTTTCGTGTCTGCGACACTCCCGCAGCTGACGCATACATTCGTAATCCGGGCTATCGCCCTGCTTACTCATGTATGCTAACCCGTCCAATGGCTGCGCGTCTGCGCGAGCAAGCTCGCACAGACGCGCAGCCGCTGTCCGGGATTTTTACAGTAACAGATACTATATAAGGAGGCTTCTATGCTGGGCAATTGTATTGAGAATGTAAGGAAAAGTGTTCCGCTGATTCACAACATCACAAATTACGTGACGGTAAATGATGTAGCCAATGTGCTGCTGGCCTGCGGCGGCAGTCCGATTATGGCTGATGAGCCGGAGGATGCGGCAGAAATTACCGCAATCTGCAGCGGCTTGAACATCAACATCGGGACATTGAATAAACGCACGATTGAGGCGATGTTCGCAGCCGGAAGAGTGGCAGCGGATCTGCAGCATCCGATTCTTCTGGATCCGGTGGGAGCCGGTGCATCGACTATCCGCACTTCCACAGCCCTGCGGCTCATGAAGGAGCTTCCGCTGACGGTAATTCGAGGCAATATCTCGGAGATTAAGACACTGGCATTGGGGAGTGGAACTACTAAGGGTGTGGATGCAGACGCAGCGGATGCGGTCACCGACGAGAATCTGGACAAATCAGTGGCATTTATCAAAGAATTCGCACGAGAATACGGTGCTGTCATAGCAATAACCGGAGCTATTGACCTGGTCAGCGACGGAACAGACTGCTATGTGATCCGAAACGGCAGGGCAGAAATGAGCAAAATAACAGGAACAGGCTGCCAGCTTTCCGGAATGATGGCGGCTTTTGTGACTGCCAATCCGCAGAACCGGCTGGAAGCCGCAGCGGCAGCTGTCTGCACGATGGGCCTGGCCGGTGAAATCGGCTGGAGCCGTATGCAGGAAGGGGAAGGAAATTCCACCTATCGCAATCGTATCATTGATGCCATATACAACATGGATGCAGAGACACTGGATAAGGGGGCAGCATATGAAGTGCGATAAGGAGAATCTTCTTTTGTATGCGGTTACAGACCGCCACTGGCTGGATGGACGTGACCTGCAGGAGGTTGTTAAGGAGAGTCTGGACGGAGGAGCAACCTTTGTGCAGCTCCGGGAAAAAAATCTGGACGACGAGCATTTTCTGGAGGAGGCCAGACAATTGAAGCGCCTTTGCCAGGATTATCACGTACCGTTTGTGATCAATGACAACGTGGATATCTGTATGCAAATCGATGCAGACGGCGTTCATGTGGGACAGAGCGATATGGAGGCCGGTGATGTTCGTGCCAAGCTTGGACCGGACAAGATCATTGGTGTGTCAGTGTGTACGGTTGAACAGGCGATTCTTGCAGAAAAGCGCGGAGCGGATTACCTGGGGGTGGGAGCAGTATTTCCTACCGGCTCGAAGGATGATGCAACACCGGTTTCCAGGGAAACGCTGCAGGAAATCTGCCGGGCAGTACGTATTCCGGTGATCGCCATCGGCGGAATTACACAGCAGAATGTGCAGGAGCTTGCCGGAAGCGGAATCTGCGGTATTGCAGTGATCAGTGCCATTTATGCGCAGAAGAATATCCGCCGGGCTGCTGCTGATCTGAAGAGCGCCGCACAGAAAATGGTGAATGCATGATTCGGGGGGCCGTATTTGATGTGGATGGTGTCCTTTTGGATTCCATGCAGATCTGGAATGATCTGGGAGCAAGGTATCTGCAAAAGCGGGGGATTGTGCCGGAAGATGGCCTGAATGAAATCCTTTTCTCCATGAGCATGGAGCAGGGGGCGGACTATTTGAAAGAAGCCTATTCGTTGCCGGATGCGCAGGAGAAAATCGTACAAGGCATCGGGGAGATGTTACGCGATTTTTATTACTATGAGGTTATGACAAAGCCGGGAGTAATGGAAGTGCTTTGCTTTTTAAAAGAAAACCGGGTTGCAATGGCTCTGGCAACCTCTAGCCCCAGAGAGCATATTGTGAGGGCTTTGAAACGAAATGGAGTGTGGGACTTTTTTACACCAAATCTTTTTACGACCGGAGAGCTGGGTATCAGCAAGCATCAGCCGGATATCTACTATAAAGCTGCTGCGGCACTGGGTACAACGCCGCAGGAGACACTGGTTTTCGAGGATTCCCTTTATGCGCTGATTACTGCACAGCGCGACGGGTTCCTTCCTGTCGGCGTGTATGATGCCTGCGGGGAAAAAAATCAGGAAGAAATGAAAAAGGCAGCGAGGCTTTACCTTAAGGATTTACACGAATTGAAAGTGCATTGGGAAGAGCTGCAGGCAGAGAGTTTACGCTGAAACAGCCATGCCTGTTCGCGCAAACGCGTAGCCGCTGTCCGGGATTTTTACAGTAATAGTTACGATTTGACAGCATCTGCAAAGGAAGGACGAGGAATGAGAACAGCATTGACAATCGCGGGAAGCGATTCCAGCGGAGGGGCCGGCATCCAGGCGGATATTAAGACGATGCTTGCCAACGGCGTGTATGCCATGAGCGCCATTACAGCCCTGACGGCGCAGAACACGACCGGAGTCTCTGCGATCTTTCAAGTGATGCCGGAGTTTCTGGGACAGGAACTGGACAGCGTCTTTACTGATATTGAGCCGGATGCTGTCAAGATCGGAATGGTTTCAGAGGCGGATTTGATTCTTGTGATTGCAGAGAAACTAAGGCAGTATCAGGCTCCAAATATTGTGGTGGATCCGGTCATGGTGGCCACAAGCGGAGCACGTCTCATTCATGCGGACGCGGTAGAGACCCTGAAGAGAGAGCTCTTTCCTATGGCATCGCTGCTGACACCCAACATTCCGGAGGCAGAGGCTTTGTCCGGCTGCACCATTGCATCGGCAGAGGAGATGATAGCAGCGGCTCGCTGTATTAATGAAAACTACGGCTGTGCGGTCTTATGCAAAGGCGGCCATAGCTGCAACGATGCAAATGATCTTTTGTATTGGAATGGTTCCTATCGCTGGTTTAGTGGCAGACGGATCGATAATCCCAATACCCATGGGACCGGCTGCACGCTTTCGAGTGCCATCGCTTCCAATCTTGCCAAAGGATACCCGCTGGAGCTGGCGGTGGAGCGGGCCAAAGAGTATGTCTCCGGAGCACTGGAAGCGATGCTGGATCTGGGCAAAGGGAGCGGACCTATGGATCATGGATTTGCCATTAAAAATGAATTTACAGTAACAGATACACCAAAAATTACGCTTTAAAATTGTTATTTTCGCACAGGATGTATAAGAAAGAGCAAGAAGAGGGTGGGCGAACTATCAGAAATACGGTATACTGATTTCACATAATGAAACGTCAGCCGCAGAGGCTGCAGTTTGGAGGTAAAAATGAGTAAGAGGGTTTACAAGTTCGAAGAAGGCAATGCTAAAATGCGTGATCTTCTCGGCGGCAAGGGCGCCAATCTGGCAGAGATGACCAATCTGGGCCTGCCTGTACCACAAGGCTTTACCATCTCCACGGAAGCTTGCACCGATTATTACAACGACGGCAAGCAGATCAACGAGGACACGCAGCAGCAGATCTTTGATGCACTGTCCTGGCTGGAGGGCATCCGCGGCAAGAAGTTCGGTGACGAGAATGATCCGCTTCTGGTCTCTGTCCGCTCAGGAGCACCGGTATCTATGCCGGGAATGATGGACACCATTCTGAACCTTGGCCTGAATGATATTTCCGTTGTCGGCTTTGCAAAAAAGACAGGAAATCCCCGTTTTGCCTATGATTCCTATCGCCGCTTCATCCAGATGTTCTCGGATGTCGTTATGGGACAGCCGAAGACCCTGTTTGATGCAATCCTTGAGGGCGAGAAGAGCAAGCACGGCTACAAGTTTGATACAGAGCTGACAGCAGAGGACCTGCAGAATGTCATCGCTGAGTACAAGAAGCTCTATAAGGATCAGCAGGGAGAAGAGTTCCCGCAGGATCCCCGCGTGCAGCTGATGGAGGCGATTAAAGCCGTCTTCCGTTCCTGGGACAACCCCAGAGCCAACACCTATCGTCGTATGTATGACATCCCGTACGAGCTGGGTACCGCTGTCAATGTGCAGTCCATGGTATTCGGAAATATGGGCAATACCTCCGGTACCGGCGTAGCCTTTACAAGAAACCCTGCAACCGGTGCAAAGGGAATCTTCGGTGAGTACCTGATCAATGCACAGGGCGAGGATGTGGTAGCCGGCATCCGCACACCGCAGCCCATTACAAAGCTCGGTGAGGATCTTCCGGAGTGCTATGAGGAGTTCCTTGCAATTGCACACAAGCTGGAAGACCATTACAAGGATATGCAGGATATGGAGTTTACCATCGAGGATGGCAAGCTGTTCTTCCTGCAGACCAGAAACGGCAAGAGAACCGCACAGGCAGCTATTCAGGTTGCATGCGACCTGGTGGATGAGGGCATGATCGATGAGAAAACAGCCGTAACCCGTATCGAGCCGGCTTCTCTGGATCAGCTGCTGCACCCCGGGTTTGACCAGTCCAAGCTTGAAAGAGCAGAGGAGATCGGTCAGGCACTTCCGGCCTCTCCGGGAGCTGCTGCAGGACGTGTGTACTTTAGCGCAGAGGATGCAGTTGCTGCTCATTCCGCAGGAAACCGTGTCATTCTGGTTCGCCAGGAAACCTCTCCGGAGGATATCGACGGCATGCATGCCGCAGAGGGCGTTCTGACCATGCGCGGCGGCATGACCTCTCACGCAGCCGTTGTGGCAAGAGGAATGGGAACCTGCTGCGTTTCCGGCTGCGGCGATATGCGTGTAGATGAGGAGAGAAAGTTCTTCGAGCTGAGCGGCCACAAGGTAAAAGAGGGAGACTTCATCTCTCTGGATGGCTCTACCGGCAAGATTTATCTGGGTGATGTTCCGACCGTAGAGGCCACCATCTCTGGTAACTTCCAGAGAATTATGGACTGGGCAGACAAGTATCGAGTGCTCCAGGTTCGCACCAACGCAGACACGCCGGAGGATGCAGCTAATGCCGTACACCTCGGCGCAGAGGGAATCGGACTTTGCCGTACCGAGCATATGTTCTTTAACCCGGATCGTATTCCGAAGATCCGCAAGATGATCCTTTCGGATACGACAGAGGAGAGAGAGGCTGCACTGAATGAACTGATTCCGTTCCAAAAGGGCGACTTCAAGGGCATTTACAAGGCTATGGAGGGAAGACCGGTTACCATCCGCTTCCTGGATCCGCCGCTGCATGAGTTCGTGCCGAATACGCCGGATGAAATCAAGGCTATGGCTGCGGAGATGAATCTGACGGTTGATGAGGTGCAAAGACGCTGCGATGATCTGAAGGAGTTCAACCCGATGATGGGACACCGCGGCTGCCGTCTGTCGGTTACCTTCCCTGAGATTGCAAGAATGCAGACCAGAGCGGTTATGGAAGCGGCCATCGAGGTGAAGGAAGAGAACGGCTATGACATCGTTCCTGAGATCATGGTTCCTCTTGTCGGCGATGTAAAAGAGCTTTCCTTTGTAAAGAAGGAAATTGTTGCTACCGCTGAGAAGGTGAAGGAGGAGAAGCATTCCGATATCACCTATCACATCGGTACGATGATCGAGATTCCGCGTGCGGCACTGATGGCAGATCAGATCGCACAGGAGGCGGAGTTCTTCAGCTTCGGAACCAACGACCTGACACAGATGACCTTTGGCTTCTCCCGTGATGATGCCGGCAAGTTCCTGCAGGATTACTACAAGTCCAAGATTTACGAGCAGGATCCCTTTGCACATCTGGATCAGAACGGCGTTGGTCAGCTGATTCAGCTGGCTGTTGAGAAGGGCAAGAAGGTTCGCCCGGACATTCACCTTGGAATCTGCGGCGAGCACGGCGGAGATCCGGCTTCCATTGAATTCTGCAACCGTGTAGGTCTGACCTATGTCAGCTGCTCACCGTTCCGTGTTCCGATTGCAAGACTGGCAGCGGCTCAGGCGGCGATTAAGCAGCAGTAAACAATTATTTCTACCAGCGAAAATGAAATGATGCCAGGGGCAACAGTACTGTTGCCCCTGGCATCATGTGTGCGGTGAGGATGCTCGTCATCCTCACCGTATTCTTTTATCTCCACGCGGGCTTTTCCTTTTCGCCCCACAATAGCACCGATAATGGCTTGCTAATAATCCTTGCTTAGCAGAAAATCCGCCAGATGCACGATCCTGACACCGTTGATGTTGCCTGTGGCCAGTTCGTCCATCGTCACCACATATAGCGTAGCTGGATCACATGGTCTGCCGCAATGCCGCTGCAGAGCAGGTCGTC
>CAVGIV010000036.1:0-27601 GCA_963629395.1 Paludibacteraceae bacterium
GCCTGCCAATTTCAATCGTGAATTTGCCTGCAAGCAGTCAATTCACGTTGAAATTGGCAGGTGCTGAACTAACAAAAAGCGGATGCTGTGGGCATCCGCTTAATAAATCGCTATAAGATAATATCCGGTGAAAACAGGAAACTTACTGGATGAGGTACGGCTTTAAGACCGACATGATCTCCTCTACATTCTCCTCGACGTGAATGTTCAGGTCAATGGGCTTGGAAAGATCCAGAGAGAAGATGCCCATGATGGACTTGGCGTCGATGACGTACCTTCCGGATACGAGGTCAAAGTCATAATCAAACTTTGTGATGTCGTTGACAAAGGACTTCACCTTATCGATGGAATTCAAAGAAATCTTAACTGTTTTCAAAAGGAACCCCCTTTATCGTGTCCGCGGTTCTCTCCGGCAATGGCCGAAAAGCCGCTGAGTTATACAATATTGCTTTTTTACACCGATTATAGTAAACATCCTGGAATGAAAAGTCAATGTGTTACTGCCGCCGGTGGCAACATCTGAATTCGCGAGGTACTGTCTGATGAAAAAAGCTGCTGTACATAATCTTGGCTGCAAAGTGAATAGCTATGAGCTGGATGTTATGGTTCAGGAGTTGAAGCGTGCCGGGTATGAAATGGTCTCTTTTGACGATTCGGCAGATGTCTATATTATAAACACCTGCAGCGTCACGAGTATTGCAGATCGAAAGAGCCGTCAGATGCTGCACAGGGCCAAGCACAGGAATCCGAATGCGGTTGTTGCCGCGGTTGGCTGCTACGTTGAAACGGATCGACAGAAGCTGGAAGAGGATCCTTTGGTGGATCTTTGCATCGGAAATAACCGGAAGGGAAGCATTGCGCGAATTCTAACGGACTATCTGAATGGTACGATGCAGGATGCCGAGACTATGGACGATCTGACCGGGCACCCGGCTTACGAAGAAATGCAGCTGCATACACCGGGGAGAACTCGTGCAGATGTCAAAATACAGGATGGCTGCAACCAGTTCTGTACCTATTGCATCATCCCCTATGCCAGAGGCCGGATTCGTTCCAGAGATCCGGAGGATGTAATCCGTGAAGTTCAGGGGCTGGCTGCAGATGGCGTAAAAGAGGTCGTGCTGACGGGAATTCATATTTCTTCTTACGGGAAGGAAAAGGGACTGGAGCCGGACAGGGAGCTCTTGAATTTGCTCAGAAGACTTCAGCTTCTGAATGGAATTGAAAGGATTCGCCTGGGGTCTTTGGAACCGCGCATCATCACAGAGGATTTTGCGGCAGGAATCTCCGGACTCTCGAAGGTGTGTCCGCATTTTCATCTGTCACTGCAAAGCGGCTGCAATGATACGCTGCGCCGAATGAATCGTCATTACACGGCAGAAGAATATTATGAGGGCGTTGGACGGCTTCGCCGGGTTTACGATCGGCCGGCCATTACGACGGATGTCATCGTCGGCTTTCAGGGAGAAACTGCCGCAGAATTTGAGACGAGCAGGCGCTTTCTGGAGCAGACGGAATTTTATGAAATTCATGTATTTAAGTACTCCGTGCGGCGTGGAACTGCCGCAGAACACATGCCGAATCCCTGCAGCGATGAGGAGAAAACACTGCGCAGCAACGTTCTGCTGGATTTGACCGCAAGACAGGCAAGGGAATATAGGAAGAGCTTTATCGGACAGCGGGAAGAGCTCTTGCTGGAGGAGAAGGTTACATTGGACGGCAAGGAATATTTTACCGGCCATACCATGCGCTATACACAGGGGGCGGTGCCTGCAAAGGGACGAAGAGAGGGCGAACTAGTGCAAGGAGTTATAACCGGTCTCTCTGCAGATGAAAATATGCTGATGATGGAGTTGCCATGAACATGAAAAGAATATGCCTGTTTCTTGCTGCAGCGGTCGCAGCGGGGACAACAGGCTGCGGGACAGCGGCCCCGGACAGTGAAGTGCAGGACGGAGCGGCACAGACATCGGGTACGTCAATGCATTCGCAAAAAACCCGGGAGGAGACACCGGGGGAAGAGGGATCTGTTCTTTTGATCCAGTGCTGGGATGAGGAATTCCGGCAGCTTTTGGAGAACTATTATCCCGGCTATGAGAAGGTGGATGAGAATACCGGGAGAATCGGCGATACGACAGTGAAATTTACGATTACGCCGCTGGATGACAACGAGTATCAAAATCATTTGGACGGCGTTCTTCCGGAAAACCAGAATGCGTCAGAAGAGAATACAGTGGATCTTTTTCTGGTGGAGGCAGAGGATGCGGCTAAATATACGGATGCGGATACAGGGTATGCCATGCTTCTATCGGATCTGGGAATAACGGAGGAGGAGCTTTCAGAGCAATATGCGTACACGAAGGAAGTGACGACCGATGCAAACGGTGATTTGCGCGGCGCCTCCTGGCAGGCCTTTTCCGGCGGGATGATTTACAATCGGAAGGTGGCACGTAAGGCACTCGGGTATGATGATCCGGATAAGGTGCAGGAGGCAGTGCAGGACTGGGATGCGTTCCAAAAGACAGCAGATGCCGTTAAGGCTGCCGGCTATCATGTTACGGCAACGGTGAATGACACCTATCGCGTGTATGCGGGAGGCGTGAGTCATCCGTGGGTGGAAGACGCGAAGCTATCCGTGGATGATAACATTTTGCGGTGGGCAGAGGACTCGAGCAAGCTGCTGGAGAAGGAGGAAACAACATCTTCTGAGCTGTGGAGTGAGACCTGGAATGAGGGGATAGACGCTGCGTCTCCTGTCTTTGCTTATTTCGGACCGGCCTGGCTGCTGAACACCATTCTGGACGACGCGGAGAGTCTGGGGGCTGATGAAGGAACCTTTGGTATTGTAGAGGGACCGCAGAGCTTTTTCTGGGGAGGCACCTGGATTTGTGCGGCACAGGGGACGGATAATCCGACACTTGTTAAGGACATCATTCTGACAATGACAGCAGATGCTGCAGTGATGGAGAAGATTGCGGAAAATGAGTCGGAATGCGTCAACAACCGAAAGGTGCTTACGGCGCTTTCACTGGATGATGCATTTGATAATGCTGCGCTTGGAGGACAAAATCCCTATGAGACCTGGGCTCTATCCGCGGAGAAAATTAACGCAGACTGCCTGTCTGCGTACGACAGCAGCTGCAGTGAGGTGTTTCGCGGGGCGATGGAGAGCTGCTTTGACGGCAGCAGGACCTATGAGGAGGCGCTGGAGATATTCGAGCAGGCCATGGCGGAGTTGTATCCGGAGATTGCGGGAAAGGCGCCGGCCGGGTAATCGGGCAGCAGATAAATGGTTCGGCCCGGGGATGTTCAGTGAGCGGTTGATGTGGTCTTCAAAATAAGGTATCATAGGGGGCAAAAGGTTTTTGACTAGGATGGCATAGCCATGGCACAGCCTGGAAGGATGCCATAGTAAAAGAATGTCTAAAGATCGTCTATAAAAGAAAGCTATAGAAATATGGCATGAAAGGGATAGAAATGACCGTTTCAGTGAAAAGATACAGCGAAGAGGATTTGAGCAACACGCAGTATTTTAAGGTAAAGCCAGATCAGGAGAGCGGGACCCGCAAGGTTTTGTCCATTGTCTATGAGGCATTGACCAAGAAGGGCTATGATCCTGTTAATCAGATCGTCGGATACATTATGTCCGGAGATCCCACATATATCACCAACTATATGGGCGCAAGAAGCCTGATCATGAAGGTGGAGCGTGATGAGCTGGTAGAAGAGATTCTGGAGGCATATATCGAGAACAATCGCTGGAATAGGGAAGCGTAGGGCGGCCTGATATGAGAGTGATGGGGCTTGATTATGGCTCTAAAACAGTAGGAGTTGCACTGTCTGATGAATTGCTTATGACGGCACAGCCCAAGGAGACGATCTGGCGGGATCGGGAAGGAAAGATTCGCCGGACGCTGGCAAGAATCGAGGAACTCATTGTTGAAAATGATGTTCGTCTGATTGTCCTTGGCTTGCCGCTGAACATGAATGACAGCGTTGGAGAGCGTGCCGAGGCGGCACTTGCGTTCAAAGACCGCCTGGAACGTCGAACTTCGCTGCCGGTTGTCATGTCAGATGAGAGACTGACCACGGTGGAAGCGGATGAAATTCTGGCTAAAATGCAGATCCCGCCACAGCACCGCAAGCAGTATCTTGATCAAGTCGCAGCCAGTGTAATTCTTCAGGAGTATATGGAGAACCATAGGAAAGAACTGGTACAAATTGGCGGAAAAGAAAAAACAGAATAGGAAGAAGAAAGCAAAGCTGACCGGACCGAGACTGAAGATTATCCCTTTGGGCGGTTTGGAGCAGATTGGAATGAATATTACTGCCTTCGAATACGAAGACAGTATTATTGTTGTGGACTGCGGTCTGGCCTTTCCGGAGAATGATATGCTGGGAATTGACAGTGTAATTCCCGATGTTACATATCTGGAGGAGAATATCGACAAGGTCAAGGGCTTTGTGATAACACATGGACACGAGGATCATATCGGCGCGCTTCCCTACGTGCTGCGCCGGGTGAACGTGCCTGTATACGGAACAAGGCTGACGATTGCGCTGATCGAGAATAAGCTCATGGAGCACAAGATGATGGATACTACGCAGCGCGTCGTGGTCTCCTTCGGACAGACTATTAATCTGGGAAGATTCCGTGTTGAATTTATCAAAACCAATCACAGCATTGTAGATGCTGCCGCACTGGCAATTTATTCGCCGGCGGGCGTTGTGGTGCATACCGGAGATTTTAAGGTGGACTACACGCCGGTTTACGGGGATGCTATTGATCTGCAGCGATTTGCTGAGCTTGGCAAGAACGGCGTGCTGGCCTTGATGTGTGACTCCACAAACGCAGAGCGCCCCGGATACACGCAGTCAGAAAAGACGGTTGGAGTGACCATAGACCGGATCTTTGCCGAGCACCGAGGGACACGAATCATTATCGCAACCTTTGCGTCAAACGTGGACCGAGTGCAGCAGATCATTAATTCCTCCTACAAGTACGGCCGGAAGGTTGCTGTAGAAGGGCGAAGCATGGTGAACATCATTGGGGCAGCCAGCGAGCTTGGATGCCTGGATGTTCCGAAGAATACGCTGATCGAGGAGGATGAACTGAAGAACTATCCTCCGGAGAAAACAACGATCATTACCACGGGCTCTCAGGGTGAGAGTATGGCTGCTCTTACCAGAATGGCAGAGGATCAGCACAGGAAGGTGAAGGTTGGGCCGGGAGATACCATTATTTTCTCCTCTCATCCCATTCCGGGTAATGAGAAGTCGGTGACCAACGTCATCAATAAGCTGCTCATGAAGGGTGCGGATGTTATTTTCCAGGATGTACATGTCTCTGGACATCCGTGCCAGGAGGAGCTGAAGCTGATTTATTCGCTGGTACAGCCCCAATATGCAATTCCGGTTCACGGCGAATACCGCCATCTGATAGCACAGTCGAAGGTTGCGGCGTCTCTGGGCATTCCGAAGGACAATATATTTATCCTGCATTCCGGCAACGTGCTGGAGCTGAATACAGGAGCGGCAGAGGTGACGGGAACTGTTCCGATCGGTGCGATTCTGGTGGATGGACTTGGCGTCGGAGATGTGGGAAATACGGTTCTTCGCGATCGACAGCATCTTGCGGAGGACGGCATTGTTATTGTAACCTTTGCAATTGAGCGGGGAATGGATTATCTTGCAGCAGGGCCGGACATTGAGAGCCGCGGATTTGTCTATATGAAGGAAGCGGATACGCTGATGAAGGAGGCGAACATTGTTGCTCAGGAGGCGCTGGCAGAGTGCCTTGACCGTGGGCAGAATGATCCTGCCAAGCTCAAGACGAGCGTGCGTTCCGCGCTGGGAGACTTTTTCTGGAAAAAGACCAAGCGCCGCCCGATGATTCTCCCGATTCTTATGGAGATTTAAGGAAATGCTGGAGGTTGCTTAGGAGATGCTGATTTAATCGGCATCTCCTTAACACGGTTTTTTGCGATGTGCTGAGAAAGCGGAGACGATGATGAGACAGGAGAAGAGCTATAGACGTCCCGGGAACGGTCATTCACATGCTCCTGCAAAACGCGGCCAGCCCGGAACGCTGGACTGGATTGGGGATGCAGTGAAGATTGTCCTGGTTATTCTGGTGATTATGTTCTGCATCTCCATGTCTCATCGCGCCTATGAAATCGGCTACAACATTTTTTATGAGAAGGCGGTGGATGATTCGGCAAATGCCAGAACCGTGGAGATAACGGTAACGGCAGATATGTCGGTAAGTCAGATCGGGAAGCTTCTGAAGGAAGAGGGTCTGATTGAGGATGCTGAGGTATTTCAGTATCAGGAACGATTTTCCTCTTATCACGGCAAAATAATGCCGGGGACCTATAAGCTTTCCACAGACATGACGCCGAGTGAAATGATCAAGGAAATGGCGGGCAACAGCGAAGATGAGACCAATTGATGCAGAAATGGAAGAGCGTATCCTGACATTTGCAGAGTCAATGTTTGCCGGAAATACAGAGTTTTTGAATAAAATAGAGAAGGAGGCACTGGACGAAGGGATTCCGATTATTCGGACTCAGACCCAGAGCCTCCTTCGTTTTCTTTTGGAACTGAAACGTCCGGTGAACATATTGGAGGTGGGAACGGCCACTGGATTTTCCGCCTGCCTAATGCGGACATATGCGCCAAAAGAGGCGAGCCTTACAACGATTGAGAAGGACCAGGAACGAGCCGGAAAGGCCAGGAAGAATTTTGCCGGTCTGGAAGAGACAGGAGAAATCGGGCGAGGGAGCGGAGGCATTACTCTGCTGGAGGGCGATGCCGCCGATATCCTGCCGAAGCTGGAGGGACCGTATGATTTTATTTTCATGGATGCGGCAAAGGGGCAGTACATTCATTTCCTTCCGGACATCCTACGGCTTTTGACAAAGGGCGGACTTTTGGTGTCGGATAATATTTTAAAGGATGGCGAGATACTGGAGTCGCGTTTTGCGGTAAAGCGAAGAGACCGCACCATACACAAACGGATGCGGGAATACCTGCTGGCACTTTCACAGAGTCAGGAGCTGCAGACAGTTCTTTTGCAGGAGGGCGATGGTGCTGCCTTGTGTGTGCGCAGGTGAACCGCAGAAGACCATCACATGAGCAAAGAAAGGCGGCGCAGCAGTGGGCGTGCAAATGCTCCTGAATGTTTGCGCATTTGGCGAAGAGAGGAATGATGAGTACAGGAGAAGACAGGAGAAAAGAGGGCAAGCCGGAGCTGCTGTGCCCCGCTAAGGATCTGGAAGTATTAAAGACAGCAGTGGACTTTGGAGCAGATGCGGTATACATTGGCGGAGAGGCATACAGCCTGCGAGCAAAGGCGAGGAACTTTTCCAGGGAGGACATGCAAAAGGGAATTGCATATGCGCATAAGAAAGGGGCCAGAGTTCACGTGACGGCGAATATTCTGGCGCATAACGCGGATCTTGCGGGAGCGGCGGCGTATTTTCGCGAGCT
The DNA here is from genome assembly GCA_963629395.1 of Paludibacteraceae bacterium. GTDB lineage: Bacteria > Bacillota > Clostridia > Lachnospirales > Lachnospiraceae > CAG-791. Next base: position 7,492 of record CAVGIV010000036.1, read on the forward strand.
GGAGGAGCTGCGGCCGGATGCGGTTCTGGTGGCAGATCCCGGTATGTTTGATCTGGCCAGGGAGAACTGTCCGGATGTGGAGCTCCACATTTCCACACAGGCGAACAACACGAATGCGGGGACCTTTCGTTTCTGGCACCGCATGGGAGCAAAGAGAGTGGTCTGCGCCAGAGAGCTGAGTCTTGCGGAAATCCGGGCTATTCGGAAGGAAATACCGGAAGACCTGGAAATGGAATCCTTTGTCCACGGAGCTATGTGTATTTCCTATTCCGGAAGGTGCCTTCTGTCCAATTACTTTACCGGACGCGATGCAAACCGAGGAGCCTGCACACATCCCTGCCGCTGGAAGTATGCGGTTATGGAGGAAACGCGGCCGGGGGAGTATCTGCCGGTGGAGGAGAATGAGCGGGGAACTTTCCTTTTTAACTCGAAGGATCTGTGTATGATTGAGCACATACCGGATCTGTGCAGGGCTGGACTTAGCTCGCTAAAGATCGAAGGGCGCATGAAGACCGCTTTATATGTTGCGACAGTGGCCAGAACCTATCGGATGGCCATTGATGATTTCTTTGAAAGTGAGGATAAATATCGCTCACGCATGGACTGGTACCGCAGTGAGATCCGCAAATGCACCTATCGCCGTTTTACAACGGGCTTTTACTACGGAAGGGCGGATGCGGACTCCATGGTGTATGATAGCAACACGTACGTCAGTGAGGCGGTCTGGCTTGGCATTGTGGAGGAAATCCGGAACGGAAGGGCGAAATTCACGCAGCGCAACAAGTTTTCTGTCGGAGACACCATAGAGATTATGAAGCCGGATGGAAGAGACGTTCCGGCACAGGTTTTGGGGCTTTATACAGAGGAAGGCGAATGCGTGGACAGTGCACCGCATCCGCAGCAGGTTCTTTTTGCGGAGCTATCAGCGCAGGCTGAGGCTGGAGACCTTCTGCGGACGACAAATGGAGGCTGAATGCTGGAGTGCCTTTGGCTAGCCGCATCGAGATTTTTGGAGGAAAATCGAGGCGGGATCTGAATGGGTACAGTGATTTGAGATAAAAGAGGAGAATATGGTATGGAGGCTGTAAAAACGAAACTGGAGGAGCTGTATGGCAAGAATGTATTTACCATCAGCAAGATGCGGGAGTGCCTGCCTAAGAGCGTTTTTCGAAATGTCAAGAATGTAATTGACAATGGCGGAGACCTGTCGAGGCAGGATGCGGATGTTGTGGCGAAGGCTATGAAGGACTGGGCTATGGAGAATGGTGCCACACATTATACGCATTGGTTCCAGCCGCTGACAGGAATCACCGCGGAGAAGCATGACTCGTTCATTTCCACACCGGATGATGAGGGACGCATGGTCACGGCGTTTTCCGGGAAGGATCTGATTAAGGGAGAGCCGGATGCATCGTCCTTCCCGTCGGGAGGACTGCGATCCACCTTTGAGGCAAGAGGATATACGGCGTGGGATGTCACGAGTCCTGCATTTTTAAAGGAATCCGGGACCGGCATGACGCTGTGCATTCCGACGGTCTTTTGTTCCTATACGGGAGAAGCGCTGGATAAGAAGACACCGCTTCTTCGTTCGATGGAGGCAATCAATAAAGAGGCACTGCGGATTGTTCGCCTTTTTGGTGATACAGAGGCAACCAGGGTGACATCCTCTACAGGAGCGGAGCAGGAGTATTTCCTGGTGGATAAGGCTAAATATCTCCAGCGTTCGGATTTAATCTTTACCGGGCGTACGCTGTTCGGTGCGCCGGCCCCCAAGGGTCAGGAAATGGAGGACCATTATTTTGGCGTAATCCGTGAACGCGTCGGCGAGTACATGAAGGATCTGAATGAGGAGCTGTGGAAGCTGGGAGTTCCTGCAAAAACCCAGCACAATGAAGTGGCACCGGCACAGCACGAGCTGGCGCCCATCTATGAAACAGCGAATCTGGCGGCGGATCACAACCAGCTGATCATGGAGGCAATGAAGCGTGTGGCGGATCACCATGGTCTACGCTGCCTTCTGCATGAAAAGCCCTTCGATGGGGTGAATGGCTCCGGCAAGCACAACAACTGGTCCCTGACGACGGACAATGGAATCAATCTGATCGATCCGGGTGATTCACCGGAGAGGAATGTACGGTTTCTTCTGGTGCTTTCCTGTATTTTGAAGGCGGTGGACACCCATGCGGATCTTCTGCGCCAGAGCGCGTCGGATGTGGGAAATGATCTCCGGCTCGGAGCAAACGAGGCGCCGCCGGCAATTGTGTCGGTATTCCTTGGAAGCCAGCTGGAGGATGTGGTTCGTCAGCTTGTGGAGACGGGCACAGCAGAGAACCATATCGAAGGCGGTGTGCTCCGCACGGGCGTTTCTACGCTGCCGGATATTGCCAAGGATGCAACAGACCGTAACAGAACATCCCCGTTTGCCTTTACCGGCAACAAGTTTGAATTCCGCATGGTTGGATCAGCGGATTCTGTGGCAGGATCGACTACCATTTTGAATACCATAGTGGCCGAGGCCTTCTGCGAAGCGGCGGATATTCTGGAGACAGCAGATAATTTTGACCTGGCGGTGCATGACCTGATCAAGACAAATCTCCGGGAGCATCAGCGTATTATTTTTGACGGAGACGGATATTCGGCTGCCTGGGTGGAGGAGGCTGCTAAAAGAGGCCTTCCGAACATCTCAAGTATGATTGAGGCGGCGTCGGTTCTGACGACGGACAAATCGGTGGAACTGTTTGACCGGTTCCATATTTTTACAAAGACGGAGCTGGAGTCCAGGGAAGAAATTACATACGAAACCTATGCAAAGACTATCAACATTGAGGCACTGACGATGATTGATATGGCAGAGCGACAGATCATTCCGGCCTGCATGACCTATGAACGGGATCTGGCAGCGACGATTATTGCGGTTCAGCAGGCAGGAGCAGTTTTCAGGGCGGAAAAGGAAAAGCTTCAGAAAATTGCGGATCGGATTGACGAAGCGCAGACGGCACTGGATGCGCTTCGGGATGTGGAAGAGACGGCATCTGCTATGCCGGATGGAAGGGATCGGGCCTTTTATTATAAGGATGTCGTGAAGCCGGCGATGGCGGCGCTGCGCAGGCCTTGCGATGAGCTGGAGAAGCTGATTGACAAAAAGGCCTGGCCATTCCCGACGTATGAGGATTTGATGTTTGAGGTGTAATGCCTCGCAGGGTGGAGCTCGAAAAAGATGAGAATCATTGTTGTTGGCTGTGGAAAGGTGGGACAGACAATTGTGAAGTGCCTGTCCCATGAGGATCATGATATTGCGGTAATTGACGTGGATCCGGTTATTGCAGAGGACATGTCTGATCAATTTGATGTACTGGCTGTTGTCGGAAACGGTGCCAGCTACTCTGTCCTGCAGGAAGCAGGAGTGGAGGATGCGGATCTTTTGATTGCTGTCACGGATTCGGATGAGCAAAATCTCCTGTGCTGTCTGTTTGCGAAAAAGGTCGGCAACTGCAGCACCATCGCGCGCGTGCGAAATCCGGTCTACAGCCAGGAAATAGGCTACATCAAAGAAGAGCTGGGGCTGTCAATGACGGTGAACCCAGAGTATGCGGCCGCGGAGGAGGTGGCGAGAATCCTTCGCTTTCCATCGGCAATCAAGATCGAAACCTTTGCGGGCGGCCGGGCAGAGCTTTTGCAGTTCGTGATTCCCAAGGGATCCCTGCTGGACGGTGTGAAGCTGAGCGAGCTTCCCTCCCGGCTGGGAGCGAAGATTCTGGTGGGCGCTGTGGAGCGCGGCGATGACGCTGTGATTCCGGACGGCGGTTTTGCCCTGCGGGCGGGAGATACCATCAGCATGGTGTCGGCGCCGAGTGATGCCAAAAAGTTCTTTGCGCGGCTGGGGGTTGATATCCACCGGGTGAACGATACCATGATTGTCGGTGGCGGTAAAATTGCCTTCTATCTGGCTAAAATGCTCTTGAATTCCGGCATCAGTGTCAAGATTGTGGATAACTGCAAGGAGCGCTGTGAGGAGCTTGCGGATGCATTGCCGGAGGCGCTGATTATTCGAGGCGATGGCTCGGACCAGGAGGTCCTGCGCGAGGAAGGAATTGAAACCTGCGAGTCCTTCGTATCCCTGACGGGCATTGATGAACAGAATATCTTCATGTCCCTGTTCGCCAAGCAGGTAAATCCAAAGGCTAAGATTGTTACCAAGACCAACCGGATTCACATGGATTACATTCTGGACAAGCTGGAATTAGACAGCCAGATCCATCCAAAGGATATTACGTCGGATTCGATTGTCCGATATGTTCGTGCCATGCAGAATACCATCGGATGCAATGTGGAGACGCTGTACAATGTGGTGGAGGATAAGGTGGAGGCTTTGGAATTTGCTATTCGTGAGAAATCCAAAGTGGTAGGCATCCCTCTCGCGCAGCTCCGCACGAAAAAAAACGTGCTGGTCGCCAGTATTATTCGAAAGGGTAAGATTCTGATGCCCAATGGCGCCTCTACGATTGAGGTGGGGGACAGCGTGGTTATCTTTACAACCGATAAAGGCTTTGGTGACATTACGGATATTCTTGAGGTGAACTGACGTGCGTTATTCCATTGTTCGGTATGTGCAGGGACAAATCCTGAAGATTGAGGGGGCGCTTCTTCTGGTACCGGCCCTGACAGGGTTGATTTATCGGGAAAAAGCGGCAGCGGCGTATTTTTTGGTGGCGATAATCTGCGCGGCAGCAGGCGGGCTTTTGAGCCTGCGGCGCCCTCAAAAACTGGTGCTGTATGCCAGAGAAGGAATGGTGAGTGTTGCACTTGCCTGGGTGGTATTATCGGTATTCGGTGCGATCCCTTTCGTGTTGTGCGGAGATATTCCGTCTTTTGTCAACGCGCTGTTTGAGATCATTTCCGGATTTACAACTACGGGTGCCAGCGTTGTGGATGAGGTGGAGGCCCTGTCGCATGCGAGCCTTATATGGCGAAGCTTCTCCCACTGGGTGGGCGGCATGGGGGTTATTGTGTTCATGCTGGCAATCATGCCGATGACAAGCGGCTACAACATGCAGCTGATGAAGGCGGAGAGTCCGGGGCCCTCTGTGGGAAAGCTTGTGCCGCATGTTAGAGAGAGCGCTAAAATTTTATATCTGATTTATCTTGGCATGACGGCGGTGCAGTTTATTCTGCTGCTGCTTGCCAGAATGCCGGTATTTTCCGCGATCTGCATGACCTTTGGTACGGCGGGAACGGGAGGCTTTGGTATTGTCAGCAGCAGCTGCGGGGATTATACGAATCTGCAGCGGAATATTCTCACTGTTTTCATGCTGGCATTCGGCGTAAACTTTAACGCTTATTATTACCTTCTCGGCAAGGACAAAAAGCAGGCGCTGCGCATGGAGGAGGTACGGTGGTACCTTATCATTGTTGCAGCAGCTACGGCGCTGATCACAGTGAACATCTGCGGTTTGTTTCCTTCGGTATGGGATGCATTGCATCATGCGGCCTTTCAGGTGGCGTCCATCATTACCACAACCGGATACAGCTCGGTCAACTTTGATACATGGCCCATGTTCAGCAAGATGATTCTGGTGGGACTTATGCTCTGCGGTGCATGTGCGGGGTCTACCGGCGGCGGCATAAAGGTATCACGTATTCTGATATTATTTAAAGCGGTACGTGTGGAAATACGCCATTATATTCATCCGCGTGCGGTTACAACATTAAAGATGGACGGGAAGGCTGTGGACAAGTCCATTCTGAGGGGGGTGCTGGTTTATCTTGCGGCCTATGCCTTTTTGTACAGCGGATCTGTATTGCTCCTGGCGCTGGATCCGACCCAGTCCTTTACCACAGATTTTACGGCGGTGGCGGCGACCATCAACAACATTGGGCCGGGACTCGATGCCGTGGGACCGGCAGTAAGCTTTAACGGGCTGACCACACTGTCAAAAGCGGTTTTGATGTTCGATATGCTGGCGGGACGTCTGGAGCTGTTCCCGATGCTGGTGTTCATGCTGCCGTCCATCTGGAAAAGAAATTCGTGAGTTGGAGATACCAAAAAAATTAAAAAATCACTTGCAATCCACAGAAGCATCTGGTAAGATAAATAACCGTAGCAGTCAGCAGGAAGCAATTAAAGGCTTACGAGGCGCGGCTGTGGATTGTGAATATTGGGCTATAGCCAAGCGGTAAGGCAACGGACTCTGACTCCGTCATTTCGTTGGTTCGAATCCAACTAGCCCAGCTACCAAGGACTCTCATCTGGTTTGGTGAGAGTCTTTTTTGTTGTTGTAGCTCGCCTTTTCCGATTTTTCATGTGTACTTAAGTTGAAACAACTTAAATAAATGAAACGAGAAAAATAATTTACCTGAAATTAAGAAAAGGAATCGACATATACCTTCTCTCGCGGTACGATGGCTTTGACTTGAAACAATTTGGAAAAGGCCAGTGCCATTAATGCTATATTGGGGACGCGTGGTAACTGGCGCGTGGTGAACGAGAAGGAGGGGGATATGACGGAGCAATTGCTGTCGAGGAACTGGACGTTGACGATTCTTGGGGAGAATGTGTATCGCATTGGGGGTGATCCGATTCCGGCTTCTATTCCAGGCAGTGTATATTCCTGTCTGCTGGAGAATCGGCTTATGCCGGATCCATACTGGCGGGACAACGAGTTAGATGCATTGAAGCTCATGGAAAATGACTTTGTCTTTACAGAGGTATTCGTTCCGGAGAAGGACATACTGGAAAGTGACCGCGTGATTTTGCGGTTTGACGGCATTGATACCATAGCGGATATTGCGCTGAATGGTACGTTCCTCGGCCATACGGAAAACATGCATCGGAGTTTTGAATACGATGTGAAGGAGCTGGTGAAGCCGGGGGAGAATGAGCTGAAGGTGACGTTCTATTCTCCGACAAGGTTTATTGCGGCTGCACATGACCGGATTGGAAATATGGAGAGCACGGATGCGATGCCGGGCTATCCGCAGCTGCGCAAGGCACATTGCATGTTTGGCTGGGACTGGGGTCCGCGCCTTCCTGATGCAGGATTCTACCGTCCGATCCGTCTCCTGGGGGTAAAGTATGCGAGACTCTCGAACGATATTCGCATTTTGCAGGAACACACGGTTGTAGGAACTGGCACTTGCGGAAATGAAGTAAGCCAGGTGGTGCTTACACTGAAGGCGAGAACGGATTCGGGGGAAGAGAAGGGAACGCGCGAGGGTGCAGGCTGTGTGAACGGTGCAAATGGATCTTGCCTGTATGCGGATGAGGCGTTTACTTTGGGGACGCATCTGGAAGCAATCCTGATAACGCCGCAAGGGGAGGAGTACTCCTTTGCTTCGAAGGGGATCTCTGACGGCGCTGCTGTGATGGAGTTGCAGGTGAGGGATCCACAGCTGTGGTGGCCGAACGGGTACGGAGAGCAGCCGCTATATACTGTAAAGATTTCTCTTGTTCTGGATGTAACAGGAGGTGTGCTGGACTGTGTGACGCGCAGAATCGGACTTCGGACGGTGACGGTGGACACTTCACCGGTTCCGAACGAGGAAAAGGATCCGCACATCGGCCCGCAGGTTCGCCGAGACCGGAAGGAAGGACGCCGCTTTAACTTTGTCGTAAATGGACTTCCGATCTTTGCGATGGGCGGGGACTATATCCCAGAAGACAACATCCTTCAGAGAGTAAACCGGCAGCGGACAGCGACGCTGCTGCGGGATGCGGCGGATGCACACTACAATTCGATTCGAATCTGGGGCGGCGGCTACTATTTAGATGATTTCTTTTATGACTTGTGCGATGAATACGGCCTGCTTGTGTGGCAGGATTTTATGTTTGCGTGCGCCAGCTATGAGCTGAATGATGAATTTGAAGAGAATTTAAGGGCAGAATTCGTGGAGGTGGTACGAAGACTTCGCCATCATGCGTCTCTGGGACTCTGGTGCGGCAATAATGAAATGGAAACAGAAATCCTGGAGGATCACTGGGAGGGAGAATTCAATGGTATCCTTCCGGGGACGCAGGGAATTGTGCCTGTTCACAAGGCATCGAACAAGCAATTCTACGATTACATCAAGCTTTACGAGTACATTTTGCCGCAGGTGATGAAAAAAGAGGCACCGGAGGCCTTTTATTGGCCGTCATCGCCTTCCTCTGGCGGCAACTATGAGGACGCCTATGAGGAAAATATCGGTGATGCACATTATTGGGGGGTCTGGCATGGCGGAGACCAGTTTTCGGATTACCGCAAGCATCATTTCCGCTTTTTGTCGGAGTTTGGCTTTCAGTCATTTCCGTGCATGGCGACAGTACGCTCGTTTACTGAGCCGCAGGACCGCAATGTCTTTTCGGAAATCATGGAGATGCATCAGCGCAACACGGCAGCCAACGGCAAAATAATGAATTATCTGTCGGCCACCTATCGTTACCCGAAAGATTTTGACCAGCTGCTGTACTGCTCACAAATGCTGCAGCTGGATGCGATTCGCTACGGAGTGGAGTATTTCCGCAGAATCCGCGGCACCTGCATGGGGACGATGGTGTGGCAGCTGAATGATATCTGGCCGGTGGCTTCCTGGTCTTCGATTGATTATTACGGCCGCTGGAAGGCGCTGCATTACGGTGAGAAGCGTTTTTTTGCTCCGATTTCCATTACCTGCGAGGAACATGGACGGTTGGATCAAAAGCCGTTTGTTAATTCCTTGCCGATTCCGGTGGAATATTCTGCAGCGCTTCATGTGGCAAATGAGACGGGGGAGACGGTGCGGGGGATGGTGTGCTGGCGTCTGTGTCTGCAGGATTCGTTTGTCCTTAAAGAAGGAACACAGCGTGTATCGGTAGAGCCATACAGCGGAGTCTGGCTGGAAAAGGAAATATTTAATGGTGTAGCAGATGAACGGGAAATGCACTTGTATTATGAGTTCCGGCAGGCGGAGGAAGTGATTTCCTCTGGAACGGCGCTATTTGTGGCGCCCAAGCACTACCGCTTTGCGGATCCGAAGCTTCGTGTCAGTGTGGAAGGCGGCTGTGTGGTCGTTACATCGGAAGCGTATGCAAAAGGAGTCTGCGTGGAAACGGAGGATGGGAACCTCCGGCTTTCGGATAATTTCTTTGATATGGAAAAGGGCGAACGAAGGCTTGAAGTGCTGGGGGAGATTCCGAGCGGAGAAATTCGGGTTCGAAGTGTATATGACATTGCATGATGAGAACAGGCGAAGGATGTGTCTGGAGGGTGGAGCGAATGCTCTGCCCTCTTTTTTGATGTCGGCCGGTATATTTATTTAACTAAAATTAAGATTAAAGAACACGAAAACGTTTAAGAAAATAACGTAAGAACATGTAAATATGCATAAAACACAAAAACACCGTTTGGAACATTCTTATAAAAATGTATATGACGCATCAAAAACTGCCGAAATACATTGATTTATTATGCAAAAAGACATATCATGCAACTAAAAGATACTTAAACGAGGGAAACAAAGGGGGTTTAAGTATAAAGAGAAGTAAAAGCACAGGAGGGAAAGAAATGAAGAAAAAGGTATTAAGTGTAGTACTTGCTTCCACCATGTTGGCAGGTGTTCTTGCAGGATGCGGTTCCTCAAGCTCTGGCGACTCTTCTGCATCAGAAGAAACGTCGGCGGCAGAGACCACAGAGGCTGCTGCGGAGGAGACCTCTGAGGCGGCACCGGAGGAGGAAGCTGATGCATCCGGCGATGCACTGGCATATACCGGTACGATCAGCCTGATGCACTACAGCACATCGGAGGAGTCTGAAGGCAATGGCGGCTCCGATGGATTCCGCACCATGATTGCAAACTGGAAGGAAGCAAATTCCGGCATTGATCTGCAGGAAAATGTTCTTGCAAATGACGAGTATAAGACCCAGATAGCTACCATGGCAGCGGCCGGAGATCTTCCGGATGTGTTCCTTCTGCAGGGCATGAACACCAAGTCCTGGGCAGCACAGGGACTGATTCTGGATATGACCGATATCATTAAGGAATCTCCTTATTATGCAGATTACAACCAGGATTATTTCACACCGTTCAAGGATGGCGATAAGGTATACGGCCTTCCGGTTCTGACGGGTGGAACCTGCACGGTTGTTGTTTATGACAAGGCTGCCTGGAAGGATGCCGGCTTTGATGCGTTCCCGGACAATTGGGAAGATGTGAAGAAGGCAGACGAATACTTTAAGGCCAATGGATATGATGGTACGATCGCATTCGGAAATGGCGGTCAGTGGCAGGCTAACTCCGATTTCCTCAGCTGCCTGGGTGACCGTTACACCGGCAAGGAATGGTTCCAGCACATCATTGATGGCGACGGAGAGGCTTCCTTCACGGATGATACCTTTGTTGCTGCACTGCAGTTCATGCAGGACATTTTCCAGAGCGGAATCTTCAATGCGGATTTCAACAGTGTTACCAACGAGGATGCTCGTGAGTACTTCATTGCAGGAGAGTATCCTGCATTTATCGGCGGCAACTGGGATGAGTCCTACATTGCAGCAACGCTGAAGGAAAGCGATGAAGAGGCTTACAACAACATCGGCTTTGCAGTTCTTCCTCAGCCTGCTGATGCAACTGAGGATCCGAAGTCTCAGAACATCGGACTTGGATATGCAATGGCAATTAATTCGAAGGTTGCGGACGATCCGGATAAGCTGGCGGCTTGCATCGATTTCTGCGAATACGTAACAGGACCGGATTTTGCTACCTATGTTGCCGAGAATTATGCACTTGGCGGTCTGACAAAGGTTGCGGATGTTGATCTGTCCGGCTTTGATGAAGTAACACAGGCGTTCTACAACTATTCCTATGTTGATACAACACCTTGCGAAATTTACGATTCGTATGTAGATTCTGCAGTTTGGTCCGTCTGCAACACCGGACTTCAGGAGCTTATGAACGGCAGCGGTTCTGCAGAGGAGCTGGCGGCGGAGATTCAGGCATCCTATGAGGAGAACTATCTGAAGTAAGCTCAGATATTCAGTATCATCTCGATGTGGCTGAATAGATACAACAGATTCGATAGTTAGAGACATATGACAGGGCCTCGCGGAGTTCTCCTCGGGGCTCTGATCATAAGAAGAGTGGGGGTGTCTATGCTAAAAGCGATTAAACCCAAAACGAGTACCGTCGTTGCTCTTTTGATCATCCCGGTTGTCTGGTATGTATTTTCGGTTTTTTTGCCGCTTCTTACGGCTCTGTTTTACAGCTTCTTTGAATGGAAGGGCGGGCCGAATAAGACCTTCAACGGTCTGGCTAATTACAGCAAGCTGATATCCGATGCGACCTTCTGGGAGTCGGTATGGCATAATCTTCTGATTGTTTTGGTTTGTATTCTTGGACAGGTTGGTATTGCGTTCATCCTAGTGCTGATGGTTCAGTCCAGACTTGCCAAATGCAAGGGAATACACAGGACCTTTGGCTTTTTTCCGAGCACCATTTCAGCTGTTTACATTGGACTGATTTGGACTATGATTTTTGACTACAAAAGAGGAATCCTGAACTGGTTTCTGGAGCAAATTGGGCATGCAGATGCTGCAAAGGTGTGGCTGAACGAGCCGAGTTTGGTTCTGGGCTGTGTCTGCGTCCCGCTGGTATGGCAGTACATCGGATATTACATGGTAATTCTGTTTGCGGCCATTGCAGCAGTTGACAGGGAAATCTTTGAAGTAGCGGAGCTGGACGGCGCCAATGCCTTCCAGAGAGCAATCTACATTGTGCTTCCTCTTATCAAAAATATGCTGGTTGTCTGCCTTACGCTTTGCGTTGCCGGCAACATGAAGGTGTTTGATCACATTTATACAATGACAGCAGGCGGACCGGGAACCTCATCTATGGTTATGGCACTGTATGGCTATAAGGTTTCCTTTGAACAGTCCAACATGGGATATGGTTCCGCAATTTCTGTCGGTATCTTTATCATCAGCTTGGTTGTCATCCAGGGCAGCCGCACTCTTATAGACTTCCTGATGAAGGATAAGGGGGTGGAATAATGGCTAGAACAAGAAGACCGTATACTGCGCCGAAGGTTATTGGATCGAGGACACCGCTGCAAAAATTTGGAACCGGTGTTTTGGCTGCAGTTATCAATATCGTACTCTGGGTGTTCTCACTTTCCTGTATTTTCCCACTAATTTGGATGTTCTATTCGTCTTTGAAGAAGAAGAGGGAATTCAATGCGGATGTTGTGGGATTGCCGACCAATCCGACATTTGAGAATTACATCAAGGTGCTCACGAACAAGGATTATCACCTGGGGAGTTCTATGCTCAACAGCGTGCGGACTACAGTCCTTTCTGTACTGCTGATCCTCGTGTTCGGCTTTATTATCGGCTATATTCTGGCAAGGATTGATTTTAAGCTGAACCGTCCGCTGTATGCGATTTTTCTGATGGGACTACTGATTCCGGTGCATTCGCTGCTGGTTCCGATTTATGTTGTATTCAATAAGTTCGGACTTGCCAATCAGTGGTTTACGCTGATCATACCGTATGTGGCTTTCGGCATTCCCATCGCGGTGTTTTTGATTGAAAGCTTCATTAAGTCAGTGCCGGTGGAGTTGGAAGAGGCTGCAGCCATTGACGGCAGTACATTTATGAACACCATGGTGAAGATCATACTTCCTGTGACAAAGCCGATTCTGACGACGGTTGCAATCATTCAGTCCTTTAGCTGCTGGAATGAGTTCTCGTTTGCCTTGGTTTTGTGCTCCAGAAATCAAAAGCTCCAGACCGTGCCGCTGGCAATGACGAACTTTAAGGGGCAGTTTGCATCGGATTATCCAAAAATTATGTCTGGAATGCTGATAACGATGCTTCCCATCGTTGTGCTGTACTTTGCTTTCTCCAAGAAGATCATTGAAGGCATGGTAACCGGTGCAGTGAAGGGATGACCGAAGCGTTGACGGATCATGGGGGGAGCCGCTAAGAAACGGGGTATAGCATAGCTGCTGAATATTTGCAAAAGATTGAAGAGGGACCTCCTGCGTCAGGAGGCCCCTTTTGCGGTCGTGTATCTTTCCGAGAGTCATTGTCGCAAAGAACGCTCAAATCAGCGAAGGGGGCTCCTTTGCACCTTTTTCGGATGCATGGCATTTTTTGCGGTATTCCGAGGGGGAGAGCCCGGAAACGGCGCGAAATACGCGATTGAAATGTGTCAGATTTGAAAATCCGGTCAGTGCTGCAACCTCTGTCACATTTTTGTCGGTTTCCATAAAAAGTCGCTTGGCATTCATAATGCGAGTGCGCTGGACGTATTCAATGATGCTTCGATTGGCATATTTGCGAAACTGTCTGCACAAATAATATTCACTGAGCGAGAAGCGCTGCGCAAGATCCGGGATCGTGATTTCCGAAGAATAATTCTCGTGAATATAGCTGATCACATCATTGATGCGGCTCCCGCCGGAGAACTTGCGAACTCTGGTCTGGCGCAGAACCAGAATCAGAATCATGTTGAGAAGACTGCGCATTTCGGTCCAATGATAGTCCCCGGGGTTTTCCTGCTCATCGAGCATTTCGTAAATCAGGCGTCGAAGCTCCCGCAGCATATCCTTGGAGGGGCGAAAAAGAGGGTAAGGAGCAGCAGCAGCGTCCAGTACATCCTGCGAAAGGACGCAATCCTGGCGGAAATAGATAACAACACGGGAAAATGAAATATTCAGATTGCTGAAGGAATGATGCATGGTGAGCGGCGTAAAGAGCATAAAATCGCCAGAGGTAGTCAGAAATACCTTATCATCAATCATGTGGTAGCGCTCACCGGAATCCAGGAAGTACAGCTCATAGTATTCGTGAAAATGAGAACGGGACATGTTGTCATTGACGCCGCTGATCAGCTCCAGTGCAATGGGAACACCGGCCTCCATGGCGGCCTGCGCTTTATCAATCATGAGTGACTCACTTTCTGGGGATGTTGACTGGCGGAGCTGTGTAAGCATGCATGACGGTTTTGGCAGCTGCCGCTTTTCAACGTGAATGGACTGCATCTATGTCCAACGATAGGGCAAGATATGTAAAAAATCAATAAAATCAATGCAGAATATGTCTAGTTTCCGCTAAGGTTCTTTTCTAAAATCTTACGTCGGTAATATATTGGCACCGCGAATGTGCAGTGAAAAGGAGAAGGAATATGAAGGTATGCTACAAGGCAGGCGCAGTAACAGCCAGAGAAAACTACTATTCCATCGCAGCGGATGCAGTGGAGATTCGTTTATGGTTCCTGACAGACGATATTCTTCGTATTCGTGCGGGCTTTGACGGAGATTGGGATGAGGCTTCGTACAGCCTTGTTATGACGGCGTGGGAATCCAGAACGGATGACCTTCTGGCTGCAGAGCGCCGCAGAGTGGAAACGGCGAACGCGCAGCTTACGGATGCAGAGGATAAGGCGGTTATTCAGGGCAGAAAGCTTCGCGTGGAAATTGAGAAGGATCCCTTCCGCATCTGTGTATATGATGCAGAGGGAACGCAGCTCCATGCAGATATTCCGGATCTTGCGTATCGTGAGGATGCGAATTATCGACGCTTCCATGCAAGTCAGATTGAGGCGGAGGATTGCTTCTACGGCTTTGGTGAGAAGTCCGGTGATATCAATAAGGCAGAAAAGTTCATGAACATGGCGCCTGGAGATGCTATGGGGTACAACCCGGCAGAGACAGATTCTCTTTACAAGCATGTTCCGTTTTACATCAAGCTTCAGGGGCAATCTCAGAAGGCAATTGGTTATTTTTACCATACAACAGCAGAATGCACGTTTAATATGGGACGGGAAAAGCGCAACTACTGGCACCGCTATTCCACGTTCTGTGCAGATGCGGGAGATGTGGACCTTTTCCTGATTGCAGGACCTTCCATTAAGGAGGTTGTGGAACGCTATACAGATCTTACGGGAAAATCTGTGCTGCTTCCGAAAGCGGCACTTGGATATCTTGGCTCCTCCATGTATTATCCGGAGCTTCCCAAGGACTCGGATGACGCTGTTCTTGAGTTTATTGATACCACAAGGGAAGAGGACATTCCAGCTGACGGATTTCAGCTTTCTTCCGGATATTGCGCGGTCGAGACTCAGGAAGGGATTAAGCGCTGCTCCTTCACCTGGAACTACGATCGCTTTAAGAATCCGGCGGACTGGTTTGCACAGATGAAAAAGAGAGGAATTGTTGTTTCGCCGAACATTAAGCCTGGAATGCTGCTGGTACACCCACTTCTTCATGAAATGGAAGAAAAGGGCATGTTCGTAAAGGACAGCAAGGAAGAAAAGCCGGGTATTGGAACCTGGTGGGGCGGTAAGGGATACTTCGTTGATTTCACGCGCGAAGAAAACCGAAAAAGCTGGAAGGAGTACGTGACAAACGCTCTTCTGCAGTATGGCTGCGAGTCAATCTGGAACGACAACTGCGAGTATGATTCCATGGTGGACAAGGATTGCCGCGTTTCCTTCGAAGGAAAGGGCGGTACCATCGGCAACCTCAAGCCCGTAATGAGCAATCTGATGTGCAAGCTCTCCAATGAAGCGATTGTTGAATACAACAAGGATGTACGCCCGTTCTCGGTTTGTCGTTCCGGACATGCGGGCATTCAGCGGTATGCGCAGGTGTGGGCCGGCGATAACCTGACCTGCTGGGAGGCGTTAAAATACAACATTGCGACCATCCTTGGCTCGGGCCTTTCCGGCATGGCTAATACCGGCTGTGATGTGGGCGGATTCTACGGCGTCTCTCCGGAGCCGGAGCTTTTTGTAAGATGGGTGCAGAACGGCGTGTTTATGCCGCGGTTTTCCATTCATTCGACGAATACAGATAACACCGTGACGGAGCCGTGGATGTTCAGCGACATGAAGCAGTACATCAAGGCAGCGATTGATCTGCGGTATCGCATGAGTCCATACCTTTACTCATTGATGTATCGCGCTCATGTAACCGGACTTCCGCTGATGGAGCCGATGTTCATGGCGTTCCAGAATGACACGAACACATGGACAGAGGGTGTTGATTTCATGTGGGGAGAGAGCCTACTGGTAGCTAATGTCGTAGAGAAGGGTGCAAAGACCAGAAAGGTATACCTTCCGAAGGCGGAGGATGCAGAGGTTCGCTTTTACGATTTCTGGACGAGGCAGGAATATGCTGCCGGACAGGAAATTGAGATTCCGGTAGACATTTCTTCTGTGCCGATCTTCGTGAAGTCTGGTGCGATTGTTCCGATGTCCTCCAACCGTCTGATGAATCTGATGACGGAGAAGACGACCGGGCTGGATATTCTTCTTGCTCCGGATGTGGATTCGCAGTTCACGCTTTATGAGGACGATGGCAGAACCAACGATTACCAGAGCGGACAGTATCTGACGACTCACATTAAGGTGACAGCAGGGACCAAGACGGTGGTCTCCTTTGAAAACGAAGGCGATTATGAGACGGCGGTAGAGAGCATTTCGCTGGATGTAATACACCGGGAAAAGGCTCCGTTTTATGTACAGCTGGACGGAAAAGAGCTGCCGCACTTCCTGCATCGCCGCAAGTTTGAAGAGGCAAAAGAAGGATGGTATTACAGCCAGCGCCTTAAGTCCGTACAGATTAAATACGAGAATCCAAAGAAGAATCATCAGGTCCTGATCTCATTCGAACAGTTCGATCTGATTGGGATGTGATATATGTTCAGCACATTGCATATCCGCGACGGCGACGGCCGCTTGCGGACGGACGCAGAGACGGATGTGCAATGCGGCCAAGGCCCGAAGGGCCTCTGGGCGGCGACATCGAGGAAACGCGGAGCGTTTACGAGATGCCGATGCTGAACAGGACGGCGGCATATCCGCGACGGCGACGGCCGCTTGCGGACGGACGCAGAGACGGATGTGCAATGCGGCCAAGGCCCGAAGGGCCTCTGGGCGGCGACATCGAGGAAACGCGGAGCGTTTACGAGATGCCGATGCTGAACAGGACGGCGGCATATCCGCGACGGCGACGGCCGCTTGCGGACGGACGCAGAGACGGATGTGCAATGCGGCCAAGGCCCGAAGGGCCTTTAGAGCAACACCAGCAACTGAGGGAATAGAAGGAGGAGAAACATGATTAAGAAACTAGCAGCAGTGGTTCTGGCCGGAGTGCTGGGACTGTCTGCACTGACTGGCTGCGGATCTGCACAGTCCGGTGCAGCTACAAGTGATACGGCAACGGCGGAGAATCCGCTCGTGCTGACACTTGCCCATGGACTTTCGGAGACCCATACCGTGCACATTGCCATGACGCAGTTTGCCGAAGAGGTGAAGGAAAAGACCGATGGCAGAGTCATCATCAATATTTTCCCGAACGGACAGCTTGGCAGTGAGAATGAGAACCTGGAGCAGCTGCAGGCCGGCGTAATTGCCATGACGAAGGTATCGGCACCGGGACTGGCAACCTACAACGAAGCATACAATACCTTTGGACTGCCGTATCTGTTCAATGACACGGAGGATTTCTACAATGTCATGGATTCAGAGGAGATGCGTGACTTCTTCCTTTCCACCGGGGATGACGGATTTGTTGTTCTGACGTACTACACTTCCGGAGCGCGTTCCTTCTATACCAAGGATAAGGCTATTCGAACACCGGAGGATCTGAAGGGACTGAAAATTCGTGTGCAGGACATGAAGTCGCAGACGGATATGATGACAGCCCTTGGCGGAACGCCGGTTGCCATGTCCTATGGTGATGTATATACCGCTCTCCAGACCGGTATCATCGACGGAACCGAGAACAATGAGACCGCACTTACTACCGGTAAGCATGGTGAGGTCTGCAAGGTTTATTCGCAGGACCAGCACGCAATGATTCCGGATGTCCTTGTTATGAGCGCAAAGGTGTGGGACAGAATTTCTGCAGAGGATCAGCAGGCGATTCTGGAAGCAGCTTATGATTCTACAGACGCGCACAAGCAGATGTGGGACCAGGCGGTAGCGGACGCCATTGAGGAAGCACAGTCGGAAATGGGCGTTACCTTTGTGACGGACATTGACAAGCAGGCATTTCGCGATGCCACGGCCGGCATGGTGGAAGAGTACCGCAATCAGTATCCCGGGGTAGATAATCTCCTGAATGTTATCGCCGATGTACAGGCAAAGGAGGCGGAATAATGAACAAGGATAATATCAAAAAAACGCTTGGCGCCATTAAGCTTTGGATGGACCGCATTCTCTCCATTGCCTGCGCTGTTCTGCTGACATTTATGACATTCCTGGTGCTGTGGCAGGTTTTCACCAGATACGTGCTGAATAGTCCGGCTGCTTTCACAGAGGAGCTGGTGAAGTACTCTCTGATCTGGACCGGCTTTATCGGTGCGGCATATGCATTTACTGCCCGGGAGCATATGTCCCTGACACTGATTACGGATAAGCTGACAGGAACTCCGCACAAGGTGCTGATGACACTGATTGATGTACTGATTCTGGCACTGGCTGTTTTTGTTATTGTAATCGGCGGATTTAAACTTGCTGTCTCTGCAAAGATGGAGTTTTCTGCGCTTCTTGGCGTTCCGAGAAGCGTTGTATATGGCTGCGCTCCGGTTTCCGGAATTTTCATCATCCTGGCACAGCTCATCAACATTTATGAAGACGTCACCGGTGAGAAGGTAGAACAGGCCGCTGCCGACGCAGAAGGAGGCAACAAATGAGTATTGGAGTAACAACAGCCCTGCTGTTTATTGTATTTGGTGTTCTGCTGTTCATGGGAGTTCCGATCTCTGTCAGCATTATTGTGTCCTCCATTGTGACAGCAATGTCTACTCTGTCCTGGGATCAGATCACTTTTATCACGATGCAGAAAATGAACTCCGGCGTGGAGAGCTTTTCGCTTCTGGCCATCCCGCTGTTCATTCTGGCCGGCAATATCATGAACAATGGCGGTATTGCAAGACGGTTGATTGCGTTTGCACAGCTTTTCGTTGGTAAAATTCCCGGCAATCTGGCGCAGGCGAACATTCTTGGCAACATGCTTTTTGGTGCATTATCCGGCTCCTCGGTTGCTGCAGCCTCTGCCATGGGCGGATGCATCAACCCCACCGAGAAGGAGCAGGGCTATGATCCTGCGTTCAGCGCAGCTGCCAACATCGCTTCTGCACCGACAGGCCTTCTGATTCCTCCGACCTCTGCGTTCATCGTATACTCTACGGTTGCGGGCGGCGTATCGATTTCCACATTGTTCATGGCGGGCTACGTTCCGGGTATTCTCATGGGGCTTGGCTGCATGGTAGTGGCGTTCTTCATGGCGAAGAAAGCCGGAATGAAGGCAACCGGCCGTGATAAGAGCAAGAGCATCGGACGTATCGTGTGGGATGCTGTTCCTTCACTGCTGCTGATCATTATTGTAATTGGCGGCATTGTGTCCGGTATCTTTACAGCAACAGAGGGCGCAGGCATTGCCGTTTTGTATTGCCTGGTTCTGTCCATCATTTATAAGAGTCTGACCTTTAAGAGCTTCATGAAGATTCTCCTGAACTCTGCCAAGACCTCCGGAATCATTCTTTTCCTGATTTCGGCATCCTCCGCGATGAGCTTTGTTATGGCATATGCAGGAATTCCGACAGCGATCAGCAATGCGCTGATGGGTATTTCCGATAACAAGTATGTGATTTTCCTTCTGATGAACATTATCCTCCTGATCGTAGGTATGTTCATGGACATTACACCGGCCATCCTGATCTTTACGCCGATCTTCCTGCCGATCGCACAGAGCCTTGGCATGAGTGACATTCAGTTCGGCGTAATGCTGATCTTTAACATGTGCCTCGGCAACATCACGCCTCCTGTCGGATCGGTTCTGTTCGTTGGCTGCGGCATCGGCGAGGTTTCCATCGAGAAGGTTACACCGAAGCTGATTCCTTATTTTGCGGTTCTGATCGGACTTCTGCTGCTGGTGACCTATATTCCGGCATTGTCTCTTGGAATTCCGACACTGATGGGACTGATCTGAGTAGAATAGTTACGTAGAATATTTTTTTCGAGAGCGCTCTTTCGGGCATTGCGGCCTGAAAGAGCGCTGATTTTTATTTGTGGTGCCTGCGCGAGCAGGCATGGTGGTTTCAGCACCTGCCATATTTCAACGTGAACCCTCTGCTTGCAGGCAAATTCACGA
>CAVGIV010000037.1:0-26706 GCA_963629395.1 Paludibacteraceae bacterium
CGGGAGAAGCGTATACATAACCCACCGCGAAACCGCAGGAAACGCCAGGTCAATGGCGGCAATCGCCAGTGCACTCACCATATCCAGATAAAAGAGGCCCATGTGCGGTTTAAAATAAGACAGCAGCATGCGAAGCTCTGCCAGCGTTCCTGTCTGCGTGCCATCGTTCTTCCGATTCATTCCATCTTCTCCTTTGCAGCATAGCTGTTTAACGGTATCTGATCATACGGCAGGAATCAGGCAGAGTCAACCTCCGCCAGGACCCGTCGCTTGAATGGCGGCATATAGGGGCGATAGAACGTAGAAGATCCCTGCCCGGCAATAACCGGACAGGGATCTTCATTGCAATATGTGCACCAGCTCTGGTATCAGTTACGGTAATTACTTGCCCAGCTGTGCATCGTTGTTGCCGGAGTCAGAGGTGAAGAGCTCCAGCATGTTGATCGGATCATCGTAGTCTGCAAGCCAGCCCTCACGAGCAACGTCGAAGTTGCCCTGCTTACGGTCGTTCAGGAAGGTCTGCCAGTCTTCTACTGTGATCTCCATGGTAACGCCGATAACAGCAAGATCCTGCTGGATGGCCTGAGCAATGCCCTCGTGGCCGGTTCCCTCGTTGGTGAGGTAGTTGATGTGGATCGGAGTCTCATCAGAAAGCGTGTTGTCGTCGTTGAACTTGAAGCCTGCCTCCTTCAGAAGAGCAATGGCACCGTCAACGTCAACCTCTGTGCTGTAGTATCCGAGCTCATCTGCATAAGGGAAGGTATATGCATCATCGTTGGTCTTGAATACTCCGCCGTGGCCGTCGCTCATACCGGTAGGAATGAAGGATGTAGCAGCCTCCTGCTCAGTCTGACCGATGGTGTCAATGATGTACTGACGATCGATGAGCTTTGCAAGTGCGCGGCGCTCCAGAGCAGCATCGGTGGCTGTCATGCCCTCGAACATGCTGGAGTTTACGTTGAAGCATACATAGTAGGTTCCCATGTTCGGAATGACATGGAAATCATCGCCGCTCTTGAGGTTCTGAATCTCGTTGGTAGGAACGGTATCCGCATAGTCGATGTCGCCTGCCTGATATGCAGCAAGGATAGCTGTATCATCTGCAGAAAGCATGAAGTCAAGCTCGTCTACCGATACATTCTCTGCATCATAGTAGTAAGGGTTCTTGACATAAACCATGGACTCGTTGTGCTTCCACTCCTTCAGAACGTAAGCACCGTTGGTAACAAAACCTGCCTCGGAAGCCCAGGAGCCCGGGTTGGTCTCCCAATCAGAAGCGCTCTCAACAGCAGCCTGCTGTACCGGCATGAATACCGGGAATGCCAGAAGGCTCATGATATAAGGGCACTGTGCCTCAAGGGTAAATACTACGGTGTAATCATCCGGTGCCTCAATAGCCAGCTCCGGAGCAGATCCGTCGCCATAGCCCTTGATAACAGAGAACAGATAGGAGTAGTCAGAAGCCGTATTCGGATCCACTGCTCTGTTCCAGGAATAGATGATGTCATTTGCATTCAGATCAGAGCCGTCGGACCACTTCAGATCCTTCTTCATGTGGATGGTATAGGTAAGGCCATCCTCAGAGATTTCCGGATCACCGTCTGCAAGAGCGGGAACCATGGTGGAGCCGTCCTGGTCATAGGTGTAAAGGCCTACAAAGGAGTTTGCAGCCAGTGCAGCGCCGTCAACCGTGCTGTTAAGAGCGGGATCCAGATGATCCGGCTCGGAAGCCAGATTGATCTTCATAACGTCTGCGCTCTCACCGTTCTTCTTGGCATACATGAAGTACTTGGTGCCGAATACGGTTGCAAAATCGCCGGACCACTCGGTCTTCTCCAGATACAGATCGTTGTAGTAGTAGATCGGGAGAACAGCGCCGGTAGCCATGAGCATATCCTCTGCCTCATGGAGCTTGGCCTCACGTTCCTCAAGATCTGTTGTAACGCGGATCTCGCTGATCAGGTTGTTGAAGTCGTCCCACTTCGGAGCGTAGCTGTAGTTGTCAGCGCCCTCAAAGTCCATGAAAACAGTATCCTCAGTAGCTTCGTCTACTGTCTCCTCTGCTGTGTCTGCAGCATCAGAAGCCTCACTGGTCTCCTCTGCAGCATCCGTCGCTGCAGCAGCAGGAGCAGAAGAAGCATCCGAGCAGCCAGCCAGCAGGCTTGCAGACATTACACCTGCAAGCAGTGTAGCAATAACTCTCTTTTTCATAACATTCCTCCTCTGAAAAAGTATGAACAGTATCCCTGGTGAAGCCGCCAGGAGCTTGAAACAGGCCTAAGGCCCGGAATCAACGTTTTTACTTCACCCAGCAGGCAACCTGATGTCCGTTGCCGCGATCGGTAAGTGTCGGACACTCCTCCTTGCAGCGGTCGGTTGCATACCGGCAGCGCGTGCGGAACGGGCAGCCGCTCGGCATGTGAAGCGGTGAAGGAATATCACCCTCGAGCACAATGCGGTTGGATGCCCTTGCCGTCTTCGGATCCGGAATCGGAACCGCTGACAGAAGAGACAGTGTATACGGATGAATCGGATGGTCATTCAGCTCATCCGCATCGGCGATCTCGACAATCTTGCCGAGGTACATAACCGCAATCCTCTGCGAAATATGATGAACCACCAGAAGGTCATGTGCAATGAAAAGATAGGTTACTCCCAGCTTCTCCTGGAGCTCCTCGAACATGTTAATGACCTGCGCCTGAATGGAAACGTCCAGTGCCGAAACCGGCTCATCGCAGACAATAAACTTCGGATCCACCGCCAGTGCTCTGGCAATACCGATGCGCTGACGCTGTCCGCCGGAAAACTCATGCGCATAGCGCGTTGCATGCTCGGCATTGAGTCCGACCAGCTCCATCAGGTGCATGATCTTGTCGTGCCGCTCTCCCTTGGACGTATACAGCTTATGAATGTCCAGGGGCTCACCAATGATGTCCTCAACGGTCATGCGGGGATTCAGAGATGAATACGGATCCTGGAACACCATCTGCATCTGCTTTCGAAGGGGATGAATATTCTTCTCTGTAACCAGCTCTCCGTCAAAATAAAACTCACCGCCGGTCGGCTTGTACAAATGCAGAAGCGTTCTGCCAACGGTTGTCTTGCCGCAGCCGGACTCGCCAACAAGTCCGAGCGTTTCACCCGGCTTAATGGAAAAGGATACACCATCAACCGCCTTCAGAGGAATGGTCTGGAAAAGTCCCTTTTTGATCGGAAAATACTCCTTCAGATCCTTTACCTCTACGAGGTATTCACTTTTCTTGTTCTGATCTGCCATTATGCCTTCGCCTCCTTCGTGCCGCTCTCTTCTTCATATGCCTTTTTCAAATTCATCCAGCAGGAAGCATAATGACCATCCGGCATCTGAAGCTCCTCCGGCACCTGGTCAAGACATACCTTCATCGCGTTTTCGCAGCGGGGGCAGAAAGCACAGCCCTTCGGCATCGCAAGCATGTTGATCGGCGTTCCTCCGATCGGTACAAGCTTCTCCTTCATGTTGTCAACATTCGGAATGGAGCGAAGCAGTCCCTTTGTATACTCATGCGAGGGGCGATAGAAAATGTCATCTGCCGTTCCTCTCTCGCACACACGTCCGCCGTACATAACAATGATCTCATCACACATGGAGGCAATGACGCCCAGATCGTGTGTAACAAGGATAATAGCCATTCCGAGCTTTTTCTGCAGATCCTTCATCAGCTCCAGGATCTGCGCCTGGATGGTTACATCCAGAGCAGTCGTCGGCTCATCCGCAATCAGAATGTCCGGCTCGCACGCAAGCGCCATAGCGATCATCACGCGCTGGCGCATTCCGCCGGAATGCTCAAAGGGGTACTGCTTGAGCCGGCTCTCCGGCTCATTCACTCCAACCAGCTCCAAAAGCTCAATGGCACGCTTGGTTGCAGCCTCCTTGGTCTTGTACTGTGTGTGAAGGCGGAGCGCCTCCCGCAGCTGCCAGCCAATGGTAAAGGTCGGATTCAGCGAGGTCATGGGATCCTGGAAAATAATCGAGCATTTCTCACCGCGGAAGCCATCCATCTGCCGCTTGCTGTACTTAAGGATATCCTCTCCCTTGTAGAGAATTTCTCCCTCGGTCACCTTTCCGGTCTCCGCCAGAATCTGCATGATGGAATAGGCCGTTACGGATTTACCGGAGCCGGACTCTCCGACCACGCCGAGAACCTTTCCCTTGTCCAGTCGGAAATTCACGCCGTTTACAGCCTGCACCTCACCGGAATCCGTGAAAAAGGAGGTGTGAAGGTTCTTTACCTCCAGCATTGCCGGCTCATCCGCCCCGTTCTGGGCGGCAGCCATCGTATTTTTAACATTCAAATCAGACATGTCCGCTTCCTCCCTTAGTTCTTCAGCTTCGGATCAAAGGCATCGCGCAGCGCATCCCCCAGAAGGTTGAAGGACAGCACGATCAGCACAATGGCAACCGCCGGGAACACAAGCTTGAGCGGGTACGACTGCATGCCGGAGCGGGCCGCATTGGCAAGGGAGCCAAGGGAAGGCATCGGAAGTGAAACACCAAGTCCCAGGAACGACAGATACGACTCGGTGAAGATCGCCGCCGGGATCTCCTGTGCCGTCATAATGATGATGACAGACAGGCAGTTCGGAAGGATATGCCGTTTAATAATACGTCCTCCGCTCGCACCCATAACCTTTGCGGCAAGCACGTACTCATTTTTCTTCAATGTCAGAATCTGACCGCGAACCAGTCTTGCCATTCCGACCCAGTAAAGAAGTCCGAATACAATGAACATGGCAACCATGTTGTTGCCGAGCTTTCCGATCAGCGGCACCGATGAAAAGTCAAACCGTTCCTTGAACACCACAGACAACAGGATAATGATCAAAAGATCCGGAAGCGAATAAATAATATCTACAATCCGCATCATGATCAGGTCCGTCCGACCGCCGGCGTAGCCGGATATGGCACCGTACAGCGTACCGATGACCGCAACCATCACGGCGGCGAACACGCCGACCAGGAAGGAAACTCTCGCGCCATACACCACTCGGATAAAGTAATCGCGGCACAGCTCGTCGGTTCCGAGAATATGCGGGAAGATCTTTACGTTGTACTTCTCCATGTATGCCTGTTCCAGCTCAGAGTACTCAAACGGTCCAAGGTTTGCCGCTCTCTTGTCGCGGACACCCTCTACCGTGATGATCTCCTCGTAGCTGTAGGGAACAATCATCGGGGCGAAAATCATGGTTAGAATAACCAGAACCAGAACCACCGTGGCGAACATGGCCAGCGGGTTTTTGCGGAGCCGGCGGAAGCCATCCTTCAAAAAGGTGGTGGATTCTGCCATGACATCCTGCTGCTTCTTCTCTTCGTCCGTTGCCTTTTCAAATTTGGCAGGGTCCAGCTGAAGACTCAAAAGCCTCTTCTTGGGGGTAGGAATATCGTAATTCTGCGCCATTATTGTATCTCTCCTCAATCCTTCTTTAATCCAATGTAATTCGCGGATCCACCAGCTTGTAAACAAGGTCGCTGACCAGGTTCATCAGGATCATGATAAAAGCAAGGAAAATGGTGGTTCCCATGATCATCGGATAGTCACGGTTCGTGATGGAATCCACGAACTTGGATCCAAGGCCGCCGATGGTAAAGATTTTCTCAACCACAAGGGAGCCCGTCACAATGCCGGCAATCAGAGGACCGACATATGTAATGACAGGAATCAGCGCATTGCGGAGTGCATGCACGAAAACAACCTTCCCCGGCCGTACGCCCTTGGCTCTGGCCGTGCGGATATAATCCTGCCCCAGAACATCCAGCATACTGGTCTTCGTAAGGCGTGTGATATACGCCATCGGCGAAAGGGAAAGTGCAATGATCGGAAGAACATAGTTCGAGTTGGTCGTGCTCCATACCGGCACCCAGCCCAGCTGAATACAGAACACCAGCAAAAGGAACGATGCCGCCACAAAGCTCGGCATTGCCGTAAAGAGCGTTACAAAGAAAATAATCAGATGATCCGGCCACTTGTTGCGGTTCAAGGCTGCGATACATCCAAGAACCAGGCCGCAGATCAGGGCAACCACAACAGCCATGAGGCCAAGCTTGGCCGAAACAGAAAAGGATTCGAAAATGGTCTGGGAAATGCTGCGTCCCGTTTTCAGGGAAACGCCAAAATCACCATGAAGCAGATTCTTCATGTAATTTATAAACTGAACGCCGACCGGCTGATCCAGGCCGTAGCGGGCATTCAGTGCCTGCATAACCGCTTCTGACTTCGCCTTCTCACCGTTAAACGGTCCGCCCGGTACTGCATTCATCGTGAAAAAGGTAATGAAGCAGATCAGGAACATGGTCACGACTGCCAAAAGCACTCGCTTCACAACATACTTAGCCAATTCTTTTTCCTCTCTTGTAAAAATTCCTGTAACTGTCCGGCGCATTCGCAAAAACGCTGCTGCGTTGCATCCGCCGCAGGGCATGTGCACCGTTTGAAAACATTTGTCCTTGAGCAAAAGACAAATGGCATTTTACGATGAAAATGACTGAGTGTCAAATTACTCGTTACTATAATTATAAAAAAGCTCCGCCAGGCGTCCGATCATTTCACCGCCTCCGGCTTGATAAGAGTAGACGGACAACGCGAACGGTGTCCCGGCAAAGACGATTCCGGCATTGTGGTTATAGCCGTCGCGGAGGCCGTATTTTTGCGCAATTGCAACATCCGAAAGATAGGCTTTAAAATACTCCCCCGGCTGGGCCGCCTTTAAATACCCAAGCGCATCCGCATACTCGGACTGATGCTGATAGAGGTAAACCGCGCAGTCCATCATCATCCGCGCACAGAAATAATTGTGATGATAATAGGAGCTGTCAATCTCCGCGTCGGAAAGTGTAAAGTACTTGCGCATATTCTGCTTTACAACGTCGTAGCTGCCAAGGTTGTCCATCATCGCCTCTGAGAGCTCGTTGTTGGAAAACTCCAGACTCTGGTGATGGCATTCCGAAAGCGGCGTGGTGGTCCCCGGCACGATGGTGTCTCCCGTTATGGTTCCCGCCGCCTCCATATCATAGTACAGAAGATTCAAAGGTAGCTTATAGGTGCTGCAGGCGTCCCACTGCTTGAGCTCGTTGTAGTAGAACACCTCGCCTGTCACAAGATTCTCATAGGCCACTGCAAAATTGCTGCTGTTTAATCCTCTCTCCTGCATAAAGGCCTTCACCAGCTCCTTGGCCTTCTCGGTTCCTGTCATGGAGCTGCCGATGTCCTCTGTCTGCGTGGTCGTAACCTCCGCTTCCTGCGTATCCGCAGTATCCACTGCCTCTTCCTTGGCAGCCTGCCCCTCCTGCAACTCCTGTTCCCCGGAGGGTTCCTCCGCAGCAGAAATCGTCTCCGACTCCTGGCCCTTCGGAATGGACGACCAGCCAGCCGCATTCTGCACATTCTCTGTGCTGCTCCCCGTGCCATCCAGCGCCGCTTCTGCAGATTCTTGAGAAGAGCTCCCCTTCGTCAACGCATTGCACCCCGTCAGCGAAATGATACAAAAAAACAGAAGAAGGAAGGCCCTCCCCTTCTTCTGCCGCGCCGCATTCTGACATCTGCGCCTCATCAATGACATCCTCCCATAAATGCCCGGAACCCCCTGCAGCTATTCGATGCTCAGATTAAAGCCGATCTCTTCATCGCACACAACCTCCGCCGACTTGTTCTCATAGTGCAGCGTAAAGGGATGCTCGTTCCCGTCCTTGTCCGTAAGAACAAATTCATAATCGCCGTTCTTATCCACAGTAACCGTGACACCATCCTCGGTGGTCGCGCCGCTGGAAAGTCCCGCAGGAATCTTTGTCAGCGTGTAGTTCTCCATTCCCTCCACAGCGATGTGAATGGTTGACTTATTGCCGCACCCTGCCAGGACAAACATCAGACACAGTACACAGGCCAGTGTCAGCACTCTTTTTGCGTTCTTCCATATACGATTCATTTTCATACTCCTTTCTCATTAAAGCGGAGCCCGCTGCAAACCACCGCAGTCGTCCTCCGTTCGTTTTATTCCCCTAAAACACTCCGCCATTACCTGTTCAGGGTTCCATCAAAAATTCCCTCTGCGCAGCCTTCCCGCGAAGCGCTTCAGGCACTGCGTCACCATTGCAGACAGAAGCCCTGCCGCCGGCGTAATCACCGCTGCCAGAATAAGCGAAATCCCGGCGCTTGTCAGCACCACCGGCAGAAAAAATCCGAACCGCAGCGTCATCTGCGGCACATGCTCAATCAGCATCGGATACAGGATCTGATCCGGAAACCAGGACAGAAGGTATGCCGCGAAGGTAAGGGAAGAAAGTCTTGCCCAAATGCGCCTGCTCCTGGCCGAGCACCCAAAATCATCAAGAGACCGCACCAGCTGGAACAGCAGCACCGCGTCCACGGTGTGCATGAGACTTCCCCAGTCATTCCAGCCGCCGTCTGCGTAAACACCATTGCCGCTCCTAAGGACACAGCAGCTTCCTCCCAGCACCACGCAAATGCCAAGAAATAAAAAGAGCCTTCCCGGCTTGCTGCGCCTTCCGATCCATCGAATACCGGTCGCATCTGTTCCGTCATATTCCCGAAGGTAAGCACCGATGCAGTAATAGGTGATCGGATACAGCCCCTTCCACCAGTCCGGAAGAAGCGCATGCCCTGTCAGATCCATAACGCTGGGAAGTACGCTCAGCACCAGCAGGACCATCAGGAGCGCCTGGTGTCCCCGCCGGTCCCGGATACTCCTCCACAGAGAATTCAGAAACGGAATCAAAAGTGCAAGTCCCAGGTACATCTCCACGTACCAGGAATAGTGCTGGAAGCCGAATATTGCCTCGATACCGGCCACTCCTCCCAGCCTCTCACCGCGAACCCCAAAGCGAAACAAAAGGACCAGGACACTGACTACCAGATAGATACTATATACCGAAATCAGTTTCCTGTAAAAACAACCAAGTCCCTGTGCCGACAGCGGAATCTCCCGGCCACTCTCAAGGTACCCTGTCAGCAGCAAAAACAGCGGCACGCAGGTCATACACAGGGTGAGCACTACCGTCATCAGGTACATTCCCATTCCGGAAACCGGCTCGCTATAGTATTCAGAATTAAGAAAAAAATGGACCGACGGCACCAGAACAAACGCAAGAACCCGAATTCTGTCTGCGCTAAAATCTCTTTCGCCGCCTTTTTTTGTATTCGTACCCATGTGCAGCCTCTCTTTAGCACCCATCAAGCCGCTGCCGGGCCACAAGCTCTGCAAAAATACCGTTCCTTGCAAGGAGCTCCTCGTAGGTTCCGTCCTCAGCTATTTTCCCGCCATCCAGAACAACAATGCGGTCGCATTGGCGAATGGTCGAAAGCCTATGTGCAATCACAACGCGCGTACAGTGCAGGCCTTCCAGTGAATCCGACACATGCTTTTGCGTGATATTATCCAGTGCAGAGGTAGCCTCGTCCAGCATCAAAATACGCGGCTTCGGCGCGATGGCACGTGCAATCATCAGGCGCTGCTTCTGTCCGCCGGAAATGCCGCCTGTGCCCTCGTAAATCAGCGTATGCATTCCCATGGGAAGGGCACGGATATCGTCATCAAGCCCCGCAAGGCGTGCTGCCTCCCAGGCATCATCCATCGTAAGGTGCGGCGCCGAAATAACAATATTGGAGTAGATATCTCCGTAAAACAGTCGGCCGTTTTGCATCACGGTTCCGATATTTCTGCGCACCGATCGAAGATCCAGGGATGAAAGATCCTGCCTGTCATAGTAAACGGCACCCTTTTGCGGGGTTTCAAAACCCAAGAGAAGCCGCATCAGGGTGGATTTGCCGCAGCCGGTAGCACCTACAATTGCAACATACTGCCCCGCACGGATTTTCAGGCTCAAATCATCCACAACCCAAGGACCATTTTCGGTGTAGCGGAAGGAAACATGGCTCAGCTCAATGCTCCCTGAGAGCTTTGAAACAAGCTTCTTACTCGGCGAAGCCTCCGGCTCCGTCTCCAGAATAGGCTGCAGCATCTGCAAAATCGGCTTAATCTGTGCCAGATTCTTCGTCATTCCGACCAGCATGGAAAATGCTCCCATGACCATGCCGTACGCACTGTTAAAGGCGTAGTAATCCGCCAGCGAAACATCCGTCTTAATTGCAAAGAAGTAAATGACAATGGCTCCCACCGTTGAAATGCAGCTCGTTGCAACGCCGGAAAACTTCAAAAAAGCCGGAGGATCATACAGCAGTGCAGCCGAATCTGCATACGCATCCGCCCATTTCGCAAAGGCACGCTTCTCCGCTCCTGCCAGCCGGATTTTCTGAATGCTGGATACAAGAGAATATTCAAGACCTGCTTCCTTCGCAGAAAGCTCCATCTGCTGCTGCGAAACCCGAATCTGCAGCATGGTTGTATACAAAGAGATCAGCACCGTAGCAACGATAACAAGCATTCCCGGCAGCACAAGCCCCGGCCCGTACGCAACCATCTGCGTAATATACATGAGTGAAAAAATGCAGCTAAGTCCCGTAGTCAGGAATGAATCCGAGAGCATAGTGCACAGCGAACTCAGATAATCCATCCGGTTTGCAAGATCACCGGAGGAGTACTTTCTGAAAAAGGCAGCAGGCAGCGAGAGAATCCGCATCATGCCGGCAGCTTCCACCTGAACGTTTATTTTGCGTCCGAGACGGCTTGCGGCCAGCTGCTTTGCAGATCCAATGAGCACCTGGGACAGCTGCAGACAAATCATAAAACCAAACACTGCCAGCAAAAAGCGAAGGCTCTTCCTCTCGATGACCGGTCCGTAAATCAGCTCCTGGATTTTCGGAAGAAGCAGACCAAAAGCGGCAGTCACAAAGGCAGCAATGCACAGCACAGCAAAATCCGCTGCAGTAAGGCAGGAAACCATATATGCCAGCAAATCGCGAACGCCGATTTTCTTAAGCGGCAGCGGACGATAGAAGCAGATCGCCTCCTCATCGATCAGCCTGGCATTGTGAGAATGAAGCCGGACCCATTTTTTGCTGCCTGCATCATAAAAACGATAGCCGGACCACCGGCCGGGAATCAGCGCTACTACTGTCCCATTGTCGCTTCGGCTCCCCAGCATGGCACCGACCGCTTCCTTGTACCACGCCCCCTCCAGCTTCACCCGTCTTTGCATAATTCCTGCCGGACGCATGAGATATTCCAGGCGATCATTCATATCCATGTCGCCCTCCGGGAGCTTTGCCGGGCGAACATGGTAATACTTTAAAATTACATCGATGGCATCCTGCGCATGGGAACAAGCATCGTCCAATATACGCGATACCCTCTCCCCCATCACTACCCCTGCCAGCTTGGCAAAGGAATCCGAGAAGACATCGTCATCATGCTGCACGCGCTGTTTGATTTGTTCGTCAAACCATCCCATACTCAAACGTTTCCTTTATTCGTCGGCAACAAGGCGTGTGTAAACACCGCCCTTGGCATAAAGCTCCTCATGCGTGCCCCGTTCAACTACCTGTCCCTGATCAAGCACAATAATTTCATCGCAGTCGCGAATGGTGCTGAGCCTGTGCGCGACGACAACGCAGGTAATTCCGCGATTTCGAATGGAATTTACAACCTCGAATTCCGTTTTGGCGTCCAGAGCAGAGGTAGCTTCGTCCATTACAATAATTGTAGGATCGCCGGCCAGAACCCTGGCAATCTCAAGACGCTGCCTCTCACCGCCGGAGAGATTCATGCCGCCTTCAATCAGCTTATACTGATATCCGCCTTCGCGCTTCATGATGGCGTCGTGGATGCTGGCATCTCTTGCAGCAAGGATCATCTCAAAATCCTCAATTGAAGAATCCCACATCTTGATGTTGTCGGCAATGCTATCCGCAAACAGCACGATATCCTGATCCACCACCGAAAGAGAGCCGGTAAGCACATGCCTGTCAATCTCATCTATGGGCTTTCCGTCGAACAGAATTTCCCCAGACCATGGCTGATACAAGCCGGATATGAGCTTCGAGAGCGTGGATTTGCCGCTTCCGGACGGCCCGACAAAGGCCACCCTCTTTCCCGGCGTCAGCGTCATGGAAAAATTCTTAATCAGCGGCTCCTCCAGTCTGGAATAGCCAAAGGTTACATTCTTGAGTTCAATATGTCCTGTAAGCTTGCTGTAGCTCTGCGTCTGTGAACCCCGATCGGTGCGGCACAGAGTATCCACCGGATACTCTAAAACATCCTCAATTCTCTCCATGCTCGTTCGCAGCTCCAGGAGCGTTTGCGACGCCGAAACCAGCTGCAGAGCCGGAGACAGAAAGGACGAGAGAAACCCGGAAAAGGCTGTGATCATACCAATTGTCCAGCTTCCCTGCTGGCAAAGATACACGCTCCCCATCAGGACCATCGCACTGGTGAGTACCGAAATCGCAGAAGGAATCATCCCCATATACGCTTCCAGCCTAGAGATCCGTACTTCACCGGCATTGGCACTGGCCTGATAGCCGGACCATTTTTCAAAAAAACCGTTCTCAGCGCCGGCCGCCTTAATGGACTCCACCATTTCAATGCCGGAAACCGTTGAGCCCGCAAGCTTCCCGGCATCCCGACTGATCACGCGGGAGAGATCCACTCGCTTTTGAGATACACATCGGCTTACCGCCAGATTGGCCAGAACAGATGCAATTCCGATCACGGACAGCACTGCACTGTAGCGCAGCATAACAAAGAGGTAGAACGGCATTGTCAATGACTGAATAAGGAGCGGTGCAAAGGTAACGATAATATTCTCTGCAATACTTTCATTCTCCCCGCGCCGCTCGGCAACATCACCGGCCATTCTCTGGGAGAAAAATTCAATCGGAAGCCGAAGAACATGCCACATGTATTCACTGTTGGCTACAATTGCAATCTTTCCGTTCACCCTCAGAGAATAAACTGCCTGAATCCATGTAACAAGAATCTGAATCACCGCAAGCGCAGAAATTCCGTAAATGAACGGTATAAACCATTCCGGATTCCTGCCGGTTATAAGATAATCCGCAAAAACATTGGAGAAGCCCGGCATAATCAGGCCAATTAGAGATGTAACGAGTGTAGTGGCGGCAACAAGTACAAACGCACTTCCCGTTCCTGAGAGTTTTTTGTGTACAAACGGTAGCACACTTCTGGGCTTCCCGGACGGTTCAAAGTCCTCTCCGGGAGCAAATTCCATGCAAATCCCGGTGTAGGACTGGTCAAAGGTGTCCATTGATACGGTATAATTTCCCTTTGCCGGATCGTTTATGACCGCCTTCCCGCCCTTAAATCCGCACAGAACCACAAAGTGATTGAAGTTCCAATGAATAATGCAGGGAAATTGTCCCTGCTTCATAAGCGTCTCTGTGTTGAACCGGTACCCCCGGGCTAACAGGCCGTGATGACGGGCAGCCAGTACGATATTTTTCGCCTTGGAGCCGTCTCGTGACACTCCGCAGTCAGCTCGCGCCTGTTCCAGAGGTATCCATTTCCCATAATAAGCCAGAATCATGGTAAGGCATGCTGCACCACATTCGAGGGCCTCCAGCTGCATAACAACCGGAACCTTTGCTGTGCCGTGCTGCAATGGCTTTGATGGATATGTTCTCTTACCAATCATGCGTTCGCCCCTGCCGAATCGTTTTTATCTGAGTACGTATCTTCAATGCGTAATAAAGAAAATAGGATGCAAACTTTCCAATGTGATAACAGCCGGATAAATGCCGTCCTTCACATCCGTAAGATCCACATCCACGGCATAACAGTAGTCACCCCTGGAAAACCCGGACAGGTACAATGCATATTCATCGAAATCGGCATCAATCCGTACCGGAGCGTCCGGTATACTGCAAACGCTCCCCTTGCTGTCGCCGACAGACACCTCCATGCCGACCTCCAGCTCCGATATGTCCTGCGCCGAAACATAACAAACGGCGGAATCACCTTCCACAGCTGCGCAAACCTCCAGCGTTGTTCCGACGGTGCCGAATATCCCCCAGATAACTACTCCGATCAGAAAAACGATCGCAGCAGCGAGAATGATCCAGACGCTCAGACTTTCCACACGAATGTAATCATTCAGCTCCTCAGGCGCATTCGCCCTATCCACATCTGATTTATTAAAAAGGCTTGCTTGCACAGGTTGTTCCGCCTTTCGCAATGATCTTCGCAGTCGTTACTTGCTGATTTTCTTGTCAGCCGTCATCCCCATATCTTTTCCGAAAAGGATATAGAACAGGTAGTAGTTGGCATTATCATCTCCCAGATACTGCTGCAGCCACGGATAATTGCTCTTAAAATAGGACAGATTAAAGGTCTGATTGGCAGAGCGTCCAAGGGACATTCCTGTGGTCAGAAAATCCACCAGCATTGTATTCGGATCATAGGTTCCGTATGCGGCCTGGAGATCCGGATTCGCTGCCCAGTACCAGACCGGATCAAAGACATCCTTATAGTCATCCGTCGTAAATGCCTGATTCGTTCCGAAATGATACAGGAATCCGGAAATCAAGCCGTCATTGTACAGCTGCTTCAATGAATCCGCAGGAATATTAGCTCCGCTGTTGATCATGTTCAGGATATTCCCCTGATAAATTCTCTGATAACGCAGTGCCTGCTTGAGCTGCCGGTACACACCGGTCGCATCGGTAAACGAATTGGTCAGTGCCGGAAGAAGCAGGCTTTCCATGCTGATGGACTGGGAATACTTCGTGTCATAGGCAGCCTTTGCCTGTACCGAAATCCCTGCTGCAAGCGGCGATGCAATCGCAGAAACAGTAATCGCCGCCCCGAGCAATAGCCCGGTTACTCTTGTCTTTATAGGATGTCTTTTCTCTGTTCGTTCAATCATAATATTCTCCAATATAATACCTATTCAGAGCGCCTTGTACGGCCGTCATCATACTCTCTTTTCTATCTGTCAACAATGAGTCTCCGCAAAGCAACATAAGACCTTATTCACTCCGCAGTGCATCGATCGGGTTAAGGCGGCTTGCTCTCCTGGCCGGCATCCAGCCGAAAATAATGCCGACTGCAGCGGAGAATCCGGCTCCGAGCGCAATGGCGCTGTAGGAAATCTGAAAAGAAGTGTTCAAAAGCTTCGTTCCGGCAACTGCAATCAGAATGCCCAGAATAATTCCGATGAATCCACCCATCAGTGACAATGTAATGGACTCAATCAGAAACTGCATCTGAATTCGCACCGGTTCCGCCCCAAGCGCCTTTCGAAGACCGATCTCCTTGGTTCTTTCGGAAACCGAGACCAGCATCATATTCATGATCCCGATTCCGCCGACAATCAACGCAATGGAGGCAATACCGCCCAGCATTGTAGAGAGCATGGTCTGAATGGTGCTCATGGTCTCCACCAGAGAATCCATGCTGATGATGCTGTACGCCTGATCGGCGTTGTCCTCATCGGTACCGAAGATCTCGTTCAGCGTTCTCTTCAGCACGGTCTGCAGTTGGGTGGACGTGATATTGTCCTCCGTATAATAGACGCTCACGCTCGTCACATTTTTCATCGAGGACATTTTCAGAGCGTTCTTATACGGTACGATGACCGTTCCCTTCGAGCTGCTGCCGGAGAAAAAGCTGGACACATTGGTGTCCTGCGCCTTAACACCGATCACCTTGTAATGATAGCCGTTCAGAATAAACTCTGTACCGATGGCACCGTTTCCGTTTAGTACGTTGTTCACAAAGTCCGTATCCACAATGGCGACATTGGTTTCTCCGCCGGCCTCTGCTGTGTTGAAAATGCGTCCGGACTGGAGGGTCTCGGTGTTATGCTGAAAGTATACCGCATCCTCTCCGTCCACTGTTATGTTTTTTACAACAGTATTGTCATAGACCGCAGACGTTGTCAGCGACGCAGACGGCGCCACTGCGTCCACACCGTCCAGATTCTTAATGGTTTCCAGGTCACTGTCACTAAGGCCGTGGTGGTTCAGTGTCCCCTGGGCCGAGATGGTCAGTGTCCCGGCCCCCAGCGACTCGAACTCCCCCATGATGGATCCCGTGGCGCTCTGCACCAGAGTAATCAGGCCGATGACAGAGGCAACGCCGATGACAATGCCCAGCATGGTCAGGAACGAGCGCATTTTGTTTCCGATAATGTTCTGCAGAGCCATCTTCATGCTCTGCCGGATGATCATAATACTACGCATCGGCAAGCTCTCCTTCACTGATCCTGCCGTCCAGAATCTTCACAATTCGCTTTGCATGGGATGCAATGTGCGCATCGTGCGTGATCATAATGATGGTGTTGCCGGCATCATTCAGTTCCTTGAATAGGGCAATCACCTGTGCACCAGTTCTCTGATCCAGAGCTCCCGTCGGCTCATCCGCCAGCAAGATGGACGGATGGTTGGAGACTGCCCGTGCAATGGCAACCCGCTGCTGCTGACCGCCGGAGAGCTGGTTCGGATAGTTTTCCATTTTATCCGTCAGGCCTACCATGTGCATCACCTCAGCCACGCGCTTCCTTCGTTCCTTGCCGGACATATTCGCATAGATCAGAGGAAGCTCCACATTCTCCGCCGCTGTCTGCTTCTGCAGCAAATGATACGATTGAAAAATAAACCCAATCTCGTTGCCGCGGACATGGGAGAGCGTTGCCTCATCCATATCCGCGATATGCTCGCCGTTGAGCCAGTAATCGCCGCTGGTCGGCACATCGAGGCAGCCGATGATGTTCATGAGTGTCGACTTACCGGAGCCGGAGGGTCCCAGAACTGCCAGATATTCGCCCTCCTCTACGGTGAGATCGATGTTCTTAAGAACGTGCACCGTCTCCGTTCCCATGACATAGTCCTTGCAGATGTTCTTCATCTGCAGAATAACGCGTCCCATTACTGTCCTCCGCCGCCAGGAGCACCGCCGCCACCGCCGGGAGCACCGCCACCGCCGCCAGGACCGCCGCCCATATCCATGGCGCTGTCATCCATCTCGAAGGAAAAGTCAGCCGCGTCGGAGGCCGACGATGTATTTATTACATAGTAAACAACATCACCTGCATTCAATCCGCTGGTGATCTCCGTGTACGTGCCGTTGGTCGTGCCCAGCGTAACCGCCTGCTGCACATAAGACTTCTTGCCCTTCTCATCCGTTCCCTCTACAAGCACATAGGAGGATCCGTCTGCTCCGGTGGAAACCGCATCACTGAGGACCGAAACCACATCCTTGGCTTCACTTGTGAGCTGTTTGACATCTGCCGTCATGCCGACCATGACCGAGGAATCTGGCTTGAACTGCACCTCAACCGAGAAGTAGGCAATGCCGTTGCTGGAGGAGCCAACTGCAGAAACCGAGCTTACGGTTCCTTCAAAATCCTTGTTGATGGCGTCCACTGTAACGGTGACCGTATCTCCCTTTGCAAAATTCGACACATCGTACTCACTGACAGAGAGTGTCACCTTCATCGTGTCATAGCTGGTAATCGTTGCCAGTGTGGAGGTCGCGGAAACCGCTGTAATGTCACCCACCTTAATGTTCAGGCTGGTGATGGTGCCTCCCATCGGCGCGGTAATTTCATAATCCGAGAGAGAACTCTTCAAATCATCCAGCTGCAGCTGGCTCGTTGTATTATCTGCCTGCGCCTGTGCCTGCTTGATGCTGGTCTGATATTCCTCCAGTGTCTGCTGGGTGGAGCGAACCGTCGCATTGTAGGAATCAATGGCATTGAGATAATTGTTCTGTGCAGTGATAACGGCATCGTAGAGCTTGGTCAGCTGATTTTCTTCGCTGATTTTGGCCTGCTCATAGTTGGTCTTGGCCTGCTCATAGCTCTCCCTGGCCTGCTCCTCACTCAGCTCATTGGATGCAATTGTCTGATCATCGTTGAAGGAATCGTAGGTCTTGCCGGCATCACTGGCAAGCTTCTGGGAGTGGGACTTGCTGTCGACGGACTGCTGCGTCCGAAGAGCCGCACTCTGCACATTGTTGTAGGCATTCTCCATCTGCTGAATCGCGCTTAGAATGGTCTGACTCAGCTGGGAATTGTTCAGATTAACCTCGTCGTTGTAGGACTCCTGCGCAGAGACCAGACTCTGCATGGCAGAGTCAATCTGAGACAAAGCACTCTGGGTGGACTTGTCCAGACCATCCTCCAGATTCTGCTTAAGATTGTCGTATTTAGCCTGCGCGGACTGAATGCTGAGGGCACTGGATGTTGCAGATGCGCTCATGGTCGCTTCCTTCTCGCTGATCTGCTCATCAATCTTGGAGGTGTCCAGACGGGCGATGACATCCCCCTCCTGCACCGTATCTCCCTCTTCCACCAGCACCTCGGTAACCTTCACACCGGAAACCGCTGACATAACGGACTGGCTGTCCACCGCCGCAATCGTTCCTGTATAAGAATTGCTGGTAGAGATGTCGCGAAGCGCTGCAGTATCCGACTGGTACGTAACCTCTGCACTTTTTTTCGCGCGGCGTACCAGGAAAAATATCACTCCACATACCACCAGTGCAAAGATAACCAGTTTTATCACAAGGCTTCTGGTGCGCTTGCGGCGCTTTTTCCTGGCCTTCTCTTCGAGCTCCTTGCGCCGCTCCTCCTCATACAGATCATACGCATCATCCGCATCGTCGTCTCTCCTCCGCGCGGCTTCTCTGCCCGCCGGAGCAACAGACGCATCGGTGCCTGCAGCGGCATCTGTTATTTCTTCCGGATCGTTCTCGTCCAGATATTCGTTCTCACCCATGTGCTGCCGAACTCCTTTCTTTTGCCATATGCTGCATTCTCCGTTCGGTATATCACGCTCTCCTGCAGCTGTCTAAACGCCATCTTTGAAATCTTAGCACTACGTTAATTGATAGAAAACCAGTTCACAGAAGTTTCATTTTTTCAAATTTCGTATAAAGCTTGACGGGCCAGTCTGGAGAGTGTTCCTGACTCATGTTGGATTTGCAGGGATTCTCTATGCTCAGCCCTCATTCGCCAATCGCCCGATCAGGCCCTATTCACTGTGTACCCCTGCAAGAAATGGATTCACGTTGAAATGTAGCAGGTGCTGAACAGATACCCAAATGCACAGAACGTGGTATGATGAAAGGAACATTTCAGTACAGACAAGGAAGGATTTCAGAATGGGACATCGATTGACAAGGGGTGACGTAGAGAAAATCGAGGCCGAGATCGAAATGCGGCGTGTGGAGCTGCGTCCGAAGCTGACGGCCGCGGTAGCGGAGGCAGCTGCGCAGGGAGATCGCTCCGAGAATTTCGAATACTATGCGGCTAAGCGCGAAAACGGGCACAACAACAGCCGCATCCGTTATCTGGAGCGGATGCTCAGAACCGCAGAAATTGTAGAGGATGCGCCGGAGGATGAGGTTGGCGTCGATAAGGAAATCCGGGTTTATATCCCAGAGGACGATGAGGAGGAAACCTATACGCTGGTCACACCCATTCGTGCCGATTCCCTCCACAACATTGTCAGTATCGAGTCGCCGATCGGAAGAGCTCTTCTTCACCACCACGTAGGCGATACAGTCACCATTCGTGTGAGCGATTCCTATTCCTACCGCGCGCAGATTCGTGAGATTAAGGATTCTGCCTCCGCGGGAGACCTGGATATTTCGGAGTTTTAAAAGTTCAGGTATATCGATGTGCTTTACATGGTTATTATTCAGAGCCAAGCGATTTTGTGAATGGGGTCTGAATAGTTACTTTACATGAAATAGAAAAAGGTATACGATTCACGCGTAGTTACGTTTACATGTACAGCAGCCGCAAAGGGCCGGATGCACGCGCACTGTGTGCTCCGCCTCTTTCGTAATAACGACTTGCTATACATCGTGCAGAGTAGAAATTTAAGCGTTTAGTGCCCTGAGGACGGGGAGTTGCCCCAGGGACAAAGAGGTTTATCCCACGGTTTAAATTTCGCATCCCGCTGCATAGATGGGCCAAACCTTCTTTGTAGTCAGGGACTGTAAAGGAGGCTTTTTTATGTTCAAATCACAGCATCGCACCCGTTTTCTCGTGCTCCTTTCCGTTCTTGTCGCGCTGCAGATCATCCTCGCGAGGTTCTGCTCCTTCAATGCCTGGAACGTACGGATCGGACTCGGCTTCATTCCTGTCGCACTGGCCGGAATTTTCTTCGGGCCGCTCCCGGCCGCCTTTGTGGCCGCTATCAGCGATTTTCTCGGCGCCATACTCTTTCCGACCGGCGTTTATTTTCCCGGATTCACGCTGACCGCTGCCTGCACGGGGCTTAGCTTTGGCTTTTTCCTGCATAACAGACTCCAGCTGCCGCGGGTTCTGATGTCGGTGGCATTGAACCAGCTGGTCATGAGTCTTGGCATGAATACTCTCTGGATCTCCATGCTCTACGGTTCATCCTTTGCTGCACTGCTCAAGGTCCGTGTTCTGCAGGTAATTGTCATCGCACCGATCCAGATCATCATCCTCTGCGCATTATCCGGCGTCGTAAAGCGTGCAGACCTTCGAAAGGTGATTACCTTATGACCTGGGATGAGACCTTTTCGCAGCTTTCCGCAGACTGGAAAACGAGCAGCCCCAATCCCGGCCGCATGCAGGCTCTTCTCTCCCGTTTGGGTCACCCGGAAAAGGCACTGCACTTTGTTCATATCGCAGGGACCAACGGCAAGGGCTCTGCCTCTGCCATGACAAGCCGCATCCTTACAGAGGCGGGCTACTGCACCGGGCTCTACATTTCTCCGCATCTTCTGCGTATCAACGAGCGCTGGTCGATTGACGGGGAGGAAATTACCGATGCAGAGCTTTCAGAAATGCTGGATCTTTTGCGGCCGCACATATCGGACATGGAGGACAAGCCTACCAGGTTTGAAATCCTGACAGCGCTGGGCTTTTTGTATTTTAAAAGGCATCGCTGCGACATTGTGGTCCTCGAGGTCGGACTCGGCGGACGCCTGGATGCCACCAATGTCATCCCTGTGCCGGACTGTGCCATGATCATGAGCATCGGTCTGGAGCACACGGACGTCCTGGGCGATACCATCGAAAAGATCGCCTTTGAAAAGGGCGGGATCATCAAGGACGGAGGGCACGTTGTGCTGTATCCGCAGGATCCTGCTGCAGAGGCTGTGCTCCAGAACATCGCCAAAAAGCGCCATGCTTCTCTTCGCTTCGTTGATCCGTCGCACCTAAGCGAGGAACCGTTTTCATGGACTGGTGCTGTCTCTACATCAAATTCTGATTTGGCATCGTCCCATGCTCGGACTGACTACAGCAGTGCATCAGATGGATCTGGCAAAGCAAGGCTGCTGCAGTATTTTTCCTATAAAGAAAGAAAGCACCTTGGATTGTCCCTTCTGGGACAGTACCAATGCCGGAATGCCTGCTGCGTTCTGGAGGCGCTGGATGTCCTTCGTGAAAAGGGATATGACATATCGGAGGAGGCTATTCGCCGCGGAATGCAGACGGTATCCTGGCCGGGGCGTTTTGAAGTGGTCAGCACGCATCCCTTATGCATCCTGGATGGTGCGCATAATCCAAACGGCGTAGAGGCTTTGGTCCACACTCTCCGTGCCGTACTGCCTGGTTATGAGATTATCTTTGTGGTGGGGGTTATGGCGGACAAGAACTACCATGAAATGCTGCGACTGGCAGCGCCGCTGGCCAGTCGCTTTATTGCCGAGGTCCCGGATTGCGGCAGTGACCGCGGGCTGCATGCGGAGGCACTGGCTGCAGAGATTCAAAGATATTTCTCCGGTCCTGTCGAAACGGCCCCCGGCGTTACTGCAGCCATTTCACGTGCACTCTCCTACCTCACGGCGAAAGATAACCAAAGCGGCGCAATTGATTTTTCCGTTTCTGACGGCACTGGGGCTCAGAATGCCAACGGCACGCGCCGGCAGGCGATTGTTTGTTTTGGCTCTCTATATCAGGTTGCAGAGGTGCGAGGTATTTTTACGCAATAATTCTCTTAAACTGCAGTATCTTCGTGACGCTCTTATCCAGTCGGTCTGTGCTGATGGTGCCGTTCCTGCAGGCCGTAAGGACCGCGGTATAGGCTTCTTCAAAATCGGCCGGCATGAGTATTACATCACATCCGGCAAGAATGGCTCTGACCGCCGCGTCACCGGAGGAATACGCAGTACTGACCGCCGCCATTTCCATAGAGTCAGTGATAATCAGTGTCCTATCCGCATCCGGAATCAGATCCACAATTTGTTTGGAAAGCGTGGCAGGCGTATTATCTCCTGTTATGTTCGGCAGTGAGATATGAGAAACCATGACTGCATGCGGTGTCACCCCACTGGCAGCTGTAAATGGCAGCAGCTCGCACGTCTGAATCTGCTCCAATGTTTTGTAGCTATACGCCATGCCGGTGTGACTGTCCTGTGCCGTGTCTCCATGTCCAGGGAAATGCTTGAATGTAGGAATTACTCCGACATCGGCAATTCCCTGTCCAGCCGCTGCCGACAGCTCCGCCGCCTTCATTGCATTTGATGAGAACGCACGCGTGCCGATGACCGGATTCTGCGGATTGGTATTCACATCCGCGTCCGGTGCAAAATCAATATTGAATCCGTAACTTTTCACATATCTTCCGATAGTATTCCCCATTTCATAGGCTGCAGCAGCCCCCTGGGTGCCGACTGCCGCCGCACTCTTGTATTTCGGAAGCTTGAACGTCTTCGTGTTCGCAAGTCTGGCAACGCTTCCGCCCTCCTCATCAACTGCAATCAGCAAGGGAATATCCGATGCGGCCTGCAGATCCCTATTGAATTGCGAAATCTGCTCCGGACTGACAATATTCTGACTGAACTGGCAAAAGCCGCCGACATGGTATTTCTGAATGTTGGCGCGAAGCGCATCACTGATGGCGGTGGTTCCCTTCGTCTGTGTGCCGCTGCCTGTTTGTGCGGTGCCTGCTGTTTTATCCAGCGTATCCGGCCGGAGTATAAAGAGCTGTCCCACCTTCTGCTCCAGTGTAAGATCTGCTGCCGTAAGGCTTGCCCCTGATGCGCTCTCCGCTGTGATCACGTTCTTCGTAGCAGCAAAGGAAACCGTAGAAACTCCTTTTACAGCAGATGCCGCATCCGCCCTCACTGCGCTGCCGCCCGCAGCAAGAAGGATGGAAGCCACTGTTGCAATTGAAGCAATCGCTGAAATCAGAAAAAATCTATTTGTCATATAGCACTTCCTCGCTATCTGTCGCTAGCTTCGTCTTTGGGGCTCTTCAGGCATCTTAGTGGGTTGAAAATGCCATTACCAAAAGCCCTACCGGCAAGGCAATAACAGCTTGTGTGAACATTCCAACGACAGCATATTTTATATGATGCCAATAATCATGATAAGCATCCACCATATCCTCTGTTCCTGGAATGATCATTTTTTTACTATGGCAAAACCAGATGCAATCCACCACCAATGCATCAAACCACATCTCCGCCACCCACATGATATAGCCATGCAGCCAGCCTTGAAAAAAGGTACGTGCACCGCCAATGTAATAAGCCAAAGCCGCCTGTAAAAATATATAGGCGATAAAGAATCCCAGCTTCCCAATTGTTGCCTTTTCGTTAGCTTTTTCGAGCTCTCCTGTATCAGGCCCAGCTCCCTGCAACGATCCTGTATCGCCTTTGGGTATTCCTGTATCATGCCAAGCTTACCCTTTTTAGCCATATTGATGCCGCAGATTGTAAAAATCACGACATTAAAAATAACGATTTCCAGCAAATAATTCATCTAAAAATCCATCTCCTCTGTACAATTATCATTTCAGTGTTTCCAGTTCTCTGACGCTCTCAAGAAAATGCCGTTCCACTGCTGAAAGCTGTTCTTCCTGTTTCTTTTTGTATTTCTCATATTCCTGATGTGCTTTATCAATAGCCTGCTTATGCGTTACACGGCCTTTGGTTGTCAAGATATCTCTTCTGGTCATCTTCAGATAATCGTCGATGGTTTCCAGCCAATCCTTCATATACATCGGTTCATGAGCCAATGCACGGACTTCGGCGATATCCAAATATGCTGATACAATCTTATTCAGTGCATCGAGCTCATCCTGCTGCAGATAGTTTTTTGCCACTTCAACATCCCTGCGTTTTATCCGCTTTCCTTCCCATGCGGTCAGACCCATATTTTCCTTCTCAGCGTCTGCCCTCTGAAATACAATTTCTGCTGCAGTATGCTTATGTGCTGCCCAATGCATCTTATTCTGCACCTGTT
This sequence comes from Paludibacteraceae bacterium, assembly GCA_963629395.1. Lineage (GTDB taxonomy): Bacteria > Bacillota > Clostridia > Lachnospirales > Lachnospiraceae > CAG-791. Next base: position 24,143 of record CAVGIV010000037.1, read on the forward strand.
TAAAAAAAAGTATCGATGCTTCAGCATCTGGATTGTAATCAATACTGGTGGCATAAATTTCCAATACCTTTCTCCAGAAGACCTTCTCTGAAGACCGGATATCACGGATACGTGCAAGCAATTCTTCAAAATAATTGCCACCACCAAGTCGCTTTAAGCGATCATCATCTAGGGCAAAACCTTTTTTTATATATTCTTTTAAAACACCACTTGCCCAGATGCGAAACTGGGTGCCTCTAAGAGATTTCACCCGATATCCAACAGAGATAATAACATCCAGATTATAATAATCCACCTTATATTTTTTACCATCAGCAGCAGTTGTTGCAAAATTTGCAACAACTGAATTTTGATTCAGTTCACCTTCGGAAAATATATTTTTGATATGTCTGGAAATAGTAGATTTATTACGCTGAAATAATTCTGCTATTTGATCAAGAGATAGCCATACTGTATCTTCATCCAGCGTAACTTCTAACTTTGTCAGGCCATCTTCTGTGGTATACATAATAATATTCGATTCATTCATGGCTTTTTGTCTCCTTCTTAGAGATTTTTTCACTGCGAATATAATATTCCAGAAGGCGCAATACATATTCCGGTGCATGGCGGTTTCCAAGTTCCCAATCTGTCACAGTTCGATATGGTATATCAAAACGCTCACAGAATTCCCTGCGATTCATTCCGGTTTCTTCTCGTATTGTCCGCATTCTATTGTCATCCATTCGTCTTCCTCCGCTTATATTACGCGTTGCGTATTAATTGTATCTCCATTCATAAAAATGCGCAATGTGTACTAAAAAGAAAAAGCCGCTGACACGTTATCATCTAACGCATCAACAACTTTAATCTCGCTTTGATTCAGTGTATTATTCGGTTTTATTTAGGCTCTGTACCATCTTTAATACGGTAGTAATCATCCATATCTACGCTGATTTTTACTGCCGTATCGGGTTTTCGGTTGCTCAAGAGGCACACAGTCTCATCGTTCGTCGCTTGACGTGGGGAAAAGTCATAGACCGGCTTCCCGTTATACGCAACCGGGAACTTGAAATGCACAGTCTTGATCGGGCAGCCATTCTTTTCCGACTTATCCGGATACAGCTCAATGCTGTCAATAAAGGTATTCACGAACTGCTTCTTTTCAAGATCAGTCATTCCCCCATACAGTTTATCAAAGAGTTTCAGCGATTCATAGATACTTTCTCTTGAGAGTCCCTGCTTCTTGATGGACTCCAGTTTTGCTTCCCCGTCCGAAAGCTTCTTCTCAGCCGCATCAATAGCATCAAAGGCATCATCCAGCCGGCGGCTGAGGCTCTCATACTTACGGTCATAGTGCTTGTCCATAACATCGAGCTTATCCAGCTCCGCTTCAAGCTTTCGCTGCAATCCCAACGCCTATCTCTGATCTTTAGTTGCAGTATCAAGTTCTCTTTGTATCTCAGAAGTATCAATCTTCTCTCCGATCAGTTTCGACATGGTTTCGCCGAAGTTCTCTGCATTCACAATTCCTGTAATGATCCCATACATTGCCTTGTCGACCTTGGTACACGAGATCTGCCCGTATCCACACTTAATGCCATTCATATGGATCGAGGACCGGCACGCATACGAATAATATGTCGGGTATATCGTTCCGTCCTTACGCTTTTTCCCTCTCGTCGGAACGCCATAGAGCGACTTTCCGCAGATCGGGCACTTGACCAGTGCTGAATAAATGTAATGATGATCTTTGTCGATCGGTTCACTGCGTCCAGCCCTTGCCCTCTGTTTTGCCTGAGCGGACTCAAACATTTCTACAGAAATGATCGGCTCATGCTTTCCCTCACAAACCATGAAATCTTTCGTCTCAATCCTGTGATATTCATCCTCAGATCCTTCACGGAGAACCGTCTTGCTCTTCCCATACGAAATCTTTCCGCAGTAGGTATAGTTATTAATCACATCATAGATAAACGACTCTGTGAATACATTCAGCCCATTGTACGTTGTGATGGACTTTTTATAGCCGTGGTCATTCATCCATCTGGCGATGCTGGCCGTTCCCATATTTGTATTCACGAATTTATCGAAGATGATCTTCACCTGTTCCGCTTCATCAGGTTTGATAATGAAATTTCCATCAACAAGGGTATAACCATAGGGTGCCTTGCCTCCGTTCCATCCGCCCTGTTTTGCCTTCTCCCTTCTGCCGGCCATCGTCTGGACAGCGATGTTATCACGCTCGATCTCAGCCATCGCCCCTAGGATACTGATCATCATCTTCCCGGAGTCCATCGAACTGTCAATATTTTCCTTCACGCAGATCAGGTGTGTGCCGTATCTCTTCATCATTTTCAGAGAGTTCAGAATATCCGCCGTGTTTCGCCCGAACCGTGAAAGCTTGAAGCAGATCACAAAAGAAACATCATCCTTCTTATTAACGATATCATCCATCATCTGCTGGAAGCTGGGTCTGCCCTGGATATTCTTGCCGGATTTTCCTTCGTCTACTTAAACGCTGATTTCGATACAATGTAACGACTATACTTTAGGGGGTGCATGGATTTTGCACCCCCTATCTT
>CAVGIV010000038.1:0-25595 GCA_963629395.1 Paludibacteraceae bacterium
GTTTTGTGATTGTTTTTAACCTTGTGAAGCCTGCTTCTTCGGCATGTTTCTGAATGTGCTGGTGCAGATTTTTCAAAGTCTAAAGTTCTTGAGAATAGCCCAGATCTGCCGGACGTTGACAAGCAATGTCAATAATCCAAGCCACAGCATCATCTGTGATTTCGACGGGTCTGCCGTTTCGCTGATCATCGAAAAGAGCACGTTGCACACCGCCTTCCTTGAATTTGGAAAGGCAAAGCTTAACAGTGTTTATATTTACATCCAGACGAGTTGCAATGTCCCCATTTGATTCGCCCTGCGCCTTGTAGAGAAGCATCTTGGCCCGGTCAACTACTTGTGCCTGAATGGTTCTTGTCCGGGCAAGAGACTGGAGATAATCGATCTCGTCATTTGTTAATTCGATGCTCTTTGAATGTGCCATACTGATACTCCTTTTGCTTGGTTAGTATTAGTATGGCTGAGCATCAAGAATATAGCTAGTTATTTAATTTTTGTTGTACTAGATGGGCAGTATAAAGGACTTAGCTCTAACGAGCAGTATTTGTAGAGGCTTTCGCAGAAATGCGAAGGCCTTTACTCGTTCTGCAGAATTTTCTGCACGGCAGCGCAATAAGGCAAAATAAACCGCTCGGTATTGGCGTACCGGGCGGTTTTTGCCCAAAGTGGGCAGAGGTTTTCAATGGGTGGAATCATTCTACTCCCTCTGGGCGGCAAATTCAAATAAGGAGGGATTATGAAAGCAACAAGATTGCCAAGCGGAAATTACAGATGCCGCGTGTGTATCGGTACAGACTCCTCTGGGAAGCGGCACTGGAAGTCGGTCACGGCCCCAACAAAGGCCAGAGCGGAACGTGATGCCGCTGCCATCCAGGTCGAGTACGATGCAGAAGAAAAGACACTTGATAAGTCATCACTGGCGCAGGCTGCAGCAAGGTTTATCTCCCAGCACGAATCCGTGCTATCTCCCAGTACCATCAAAGCGTACACATCGATCAGCCGATCTATTGAGCGGTATGACAAGGGCCTGTGGGAGGCTTCCGTATACCGGATCGGAACATCAGATGTTCAGAAGCTGATAGATATCATGGCGCGTGAAGGATTATCGTCTAAGACGATTCACAATGTTAATGCCTTCATCTCCGCCGTGCTTGCATCCTGTGATGTACAACTACGACATCCAAAGCTTCCAAAGAAGGTGAGAACAGGGATGAGCATACCGGACATATCGACCGTGCAGCAGATTCTGGAGACTGTGCGAGGTACCGACTTAGAAGTGCCGGTGATGCTTGCAGCGTTTGGATCGATGCGACGCGGAGAGATATGTGCCCTTAAGATGGAAGACATAGAAGGAAATGTGGCACACGTTCACAACGACATGGTCTTGACCAAGGACAATGTATGGGTGGTAAAGCCGCCAAAGACATATACCTCAGATCGATACATTGAACTGCCAGACTTCGTGATAGAAGCCATTCGCCAGAAAGGCTGCATCACAGATAAGAATCCTGCCTGCATTTCTAAGAACTACAAGACAGCGCTTCGCCGCGCAGGCATTCCCCACTACACCTTCCACGCATTACGGCACTTCTCCATCAGCTACATGCACGCCATTGGTATCCCAGACATTTACATTATGCAGAGATCCGGACACGCCACCAGCAATGTCTTACGGTCCGTATATACGCATACCTTGCAGGATCATTCAGAGGTTGAAACGAAGAAGATTCTGGACAGTTTCGTGTCACAATTTCGTGTCACAAATGCCTCTGATGTGTCACAGAAAGCCATGAAATAGCAAAGTTCGCTATGGGATAAGAAAGCCGAAAACCCTTGAGAAATCAACGTTTGTTGAAATCTCAAGGGTTTTCACAGTATGCGGCCGATGGGACTTGAACCCACACGCCTTGCGGCACAGGAACCTAAATCCTGCATGTCTGCCAATTTCATCACAGCCGCTTAAACAAAAGACGCTGCGGATTCATCTACCCGCAACGTCTTACATTTTCTGAGCGATGCGGGACTCGAACCCGCGACAACTTGATTAAAAGTCAAGTGCTCTACCACCTGAGCTAATCGCCCGGACTGGGCTAGCCAGATTCGAACTGGCGCATGCAGCAGTCAAAGTGCTGTGCCTTACCGCTTGGCGATAGCCCAATGGGTTCTCCCGCCTATCGGGATCATGATTGCACGCCCGCATGTGCTGCAGCCAATCATCAGGGTGGGTAGAGGGACTCGAACCCTCGATCTCCAGAACCACAATCTGGCGCGTTAACCAACTACGCCATACCCACCATATAAGGTTGATTACGTTTCTGTAATCAATGTGCCCGTGGGGATTCGAACCCCAGACCCTCGGCTTAGAAGGCCGATGCTCTATCCAGCTGAGCTACGGACACATAAAAGCGGGTGATGGGAATCGAACCCACATATCCAGCTTGGAAGGCTGGTGTTCTACCACTGAACTACACCCGCAAATAGCTTAACTGCTTCAGTTGTTCGTTTCAGAAAGCCTGACTCTCCGTAACGCAAGTGCTATTATAGGGTACTATATGTTTTCCTGTCAACATCTTTTTTAAAAAATATTGGTAATTATTTGGCACAGAATTCACCCCTCCCGTTGCTGCAGCAACAGACACGCATCATTTGTTAGTTTATCCTAACTGTCGGTTTGCACAGCTAACCATATAACTATTGTCCCTCTTGTGCTGTTCGAAACATGTGTTTCCCCGATCCCAGGGCCCACGATCTCTCACCACACAAGAGATACCACAAAAGGAGAAAGTATGAAAAAGTTTTCCAACCATTCCATGGTACGTGTTGCTGCCGCTCTTACAGCTGCAGCAATGCTGACCGCCTGCAGCTCCTCCGGCACAACAACCTCCACAGAGGCAGCTGATGCCGTTTCTACCGAAGAATCTGTATCCGCAGAAGCCTCCACAGAGGATGCAGCGGATTCGTCTTCTACAGCCTCCACAGAAGACGTTGCCGATGTCGATGAAAACGGCACACACACCGTTACCGATCATGCCGGCAACGAGGTAGAGGTCCCCAACAAAATCACCAAGGTCGTCATTGATCAGATTCCAATCCTCTCCACCTATATGGCATATTTTCAGGGCAGCGCTCCCAACATCGTCGGCTACTGCGGTTCCTTCAAGTCAGTCATCTCCGATACCGTTCTGAAGGACATTGCCCCTGAGCTTTTGGAGTCCTCCGATACTGTCTATGCACAAAGTGATCTGAATATCGAGGAAATTATGAAGCTCGAGCCCGATGTCATTCTCTACAACGCCGGAAATTCTGAGCACGCGGAAATCCTGAAGGCCAGCGGCATTCCTTCCATCGGATTTGCCACGGTCGGTGCCGAGACAGCAGCAGATCCACTTGAACGTTATGAAGAATGGCTGAATCTTCTCGAGGACGTCTTTGGAGAGGAAGGTAAAACAGATGCATTCGTTGCCGCCGGCGATGCCATCGTTGCAGACGTCGAGGCCAGAATCGCAACAGTTCCAGAGGATGAGCGTCCCAGCGCCATGATCCTTTGGAAATATTCCGACGGCGTCCCCCAGGTATCCGGCCAGGGTACCTTCGGCAATTTCTGGCTTAAGCACCTGGGCGTTACCGATGTTGCTTCTGAAGCCAAGGGCTTTGCGCAGACCAGTATGGAACAGGTTTACAGCTGGGATCCTGACATTCTCTTCCTGGATGGCCCCGGCCTGCAGCCCCTGAAGGTGAATGATGTATTAAGCGGCAATGTCGATGGAGCCGATTTCGGGGCCCTCACCGCTGTGCAGAACAAACGTGTTTACAACACTACCCTCGGCATGTGGAACTGGTTCACGCCGAACCCGGATGCGCCGCTGGTTCTGGCATGGATGGCCTGCAAGACCTATCCGGAAGCCTTTGCCGATTATCCGCTCGAGGATACCATCAAAGAGTATTACAAAACCTGGTACGGATACGATGTAACCGATGATGAGCTGGCAGAAATGCTGGAATACTAATCACATGAAAGACACACTTTGGATTAAAAACGGACGTTTTTCCCCGGCAGCCATTCTGCTCATGTTCCTGCTGCCGATCGCAACCAGCCTGATCTGTCTGTGTTTCGGTCGCATGAACGTTCCGGTGCAGGACGTCCTAAGCTCCTTTTCTGCCGTCTTCGCCGGTAATGTCGGAGGTTCACAGAACTATTCGATCATTATCAATCTGCGCTTGCCGCGAATTCTCATGGCAATCATTGTCGGCGCCGGTCTCACTGTAGCCGGCGCCACCTTCCAGGCGCTGTTTTCCAATCCGCTGGCGACTCCAGACATTCTCGGCGTGACAAGCGGAACCTGCGTCGGGGCCATTCTGGCCATCATTCTTTCCTGCAACACGCTGGAAACCCAGCTAATTGCGCTGGCATTCGGCCTGGCTTCTGTTGTATTCACTCTGCGAATTGCAGGAAAAAATGACGGACGCTCCATGGTTTACCTGGTTCTGGCCGGCACCATAGCCTCCTCTTTGTTTAACGCCATCGGATCCTTGCTAAAATACACTGCAGATCCCCAGGACAAACTGCCGGAGATCACCTACTGGCTTATGGGAAGCTTTACCAGTGCCAGCTACAAGGAGATTCTCATCGGGAGTCCTCTGATTCTGGTCGGCATTGTTCTTATTTTTCTGCTCCGATGGAGACTGAACATTCTCTCTTTAAGCGATGACGAGGCAAAAGCCAGCGGTATTAATATAAAACAAACGCGCATGCTTTTCATTGTAGCTTCTACCCTGATCACAGCCTCCGCGGTTTCCATGTGCGGACAGGTTGGCTGGATCGGACTTCTTATTCCGCACTGCGCGCGTATGTTGGTCGGCAGCAATAATCGTTATGTCATTCCGGTCAGTTTAAGCCTGGGGGCCTGCTTCATGATCCTCATTGATACGCTCTCCCGCACCATCAGCATCATTGAGCTACCCTTGTCAATCCTGACCGCCATCATCGGTGCACCGGTATTTATTTCACTGTTAAACAAGACAAGGAGCAGCCTGCGATGATCCTCGAGGTACAAAACGGGTGCTTTGGCTACCCCAAGCAGCCGATTATACTGGAAAATATAAACCTGACACTGGATGAGGGACATATCCTCGCCATCCTGGGCCCCAACGGAATCGGCAAAACAACACTCCTAAAGTGCATGATCGGTCTTCTGCCCTGGCACAGCGGCAAGACACTTCTCTACGGAAAGGATCTGCATGCATTAAAGCCCAAGCAGCTGTGGAGCACCATTTCATATATTCCACAGTCTCACGGATTTGCCTTTTCCTATACCGGCCTGGAAATGGTACTATTAGGACGAAGTGCGCATCTTGGAACCTTTCAGCAGCCAGGCCGGAAGGAGACAGACATGGCGAAGGCCATGATGGACCGCGTCGGTATTGCACATCTTGCCGGCAAGGACTGCAACCGCATGAGCGGCGGCGAGCTGCAGATGGTACTCATCGCCAGAGCCTTGATCAACGATCCGAAGCTGATCATTCTCGATGAGCCGGAAACAGGTCTGGATTTCCATAATCAGATTCTGGTTCTGAACATGATTGAGCGTCTGGCACATGAGGAGGGCATCAGTGCAATTATGAACACGCACTACCCCACAAACGCTATGACCGTGGCTGATGAGGCATTGATGCTGAATCGTAAGGGAGAATTTTTCTATGGATCTGCTGCAGATGTCCTAACTGAAAAGAACATCTCCTATTCCTTCGATGTGCAGGTTGTCGTCAATGAATTTCAGCACGAGGGCCGCACGATCCGCAGCATCGTGCCGGTTTCCTTGCAGGGAGAAACTGCATGAACAACATTCCATTTACCATTGCAGATAAAAGACCCATCCGCGCAGGCATGACTGTTTCCCGTCCGGCGCAGCTGGGCCAGGAGGTTCCTGTTACCTGGTTTTCAATGGATGCAGGCACCTCCATCACCCCGGAAAGCTACGACTGCACCACGCTCTATCTGGGCGCAGAGGGAGATGGCAATTTCCTTCTGGGGATGGACGGGCAGCACGTACCCATGTCCCCCGGGAAGCTCTTATTGGTATCACCCGGAACCCTTTGCGGGACGCAGACCGATACCGGTCTTATTTACACAGAAATCATTTTAAAAAAGGAGGATTATACTATGAACAATCTGATCAAAGCAGGACAACCCACTGAGCTGAAGGACCTCATTTCCTACGAGGAAGGCAGTATCGCCAATCTGGACATTGTCCACGCAGACAATATGAAATTCGTGCTCATGGCCTTTGACGAGGGCACAGGCCTTACGCCTCATCGGGCTCCCGGCAACGCCATCCTCACAGCCCTGGAGGGAAAGGCCATCATCGGTTATGAAGGACAGGACTATGAGCTGAAGGCCGGCGAAAGCTTCCGTTTCGATAAAGAAGGCCTTCACAGCGTTACTCCTCAGGGTAAGTTCAAGATGAGCCTGCTGCTGGTCATTGAATAATACCGCTGCATCGATTCTTTCAGAGCTTGCTGCATTCAAAGAATGAGCTGCTCTAATTTTAATCAAAAGGACGTTCTCCCGAGTATCAGGAGAACGTCCTTGTCGTTTCTTTTCAGAAGGGCATCTTATGACGCCAAGGTCAAAAGTTCTTTTGAGCCCGGTATCATTTTATCTTTCTACAATTGCAGCGCAGCCCATGCCGCCGCCTACGCACAGAGTCGCAAGACCTCTATGCGAATCTCTCTTCTGCATCTCATGCAGAAGTGTTACAAGAATTCTCGCACCGGAGCAGCCAACCGGATGGCCCAGAGCTATTCCGCCGCCGTTTACATTGAGCTTCTCCGGATCAAAGCCAAGATCGTGTGCCACTGCAACAGACTGAGCAGCAAACGCCTCATTGGCCTCATACAGATCAATATCCTCGATGGTGCAGCCGATCTTGTCCATAACCTTCCTGGTGGCATAGATCGGTCCTACACCCATGATGGAAGGATCCACACCGGCAAGCTCACCGGCAACCCAAGTAGCCATCGGCGTAACGCCCAGTTCTCTGGCCTTTTCCTCACTCATCACAATCATAGCCGCCGCACCGTCATTAATACCGGAGGAATTGCCGGCTGTAACAATGCCGTCCTTCTTGAACGCAGGCTTCAGCTTCTGCAGAGACTCCAGCGTGGTTCCCGGACGGTTTCCCTCATCGGTATCGAAAATCACCGTTCCCTTTTTGGTCTTAATCTCAACCGGAACGATTTCATCCTTAAAGCGTCCCGATGCAATCGCCTTCTCTGCCTTGTTCTGGGACTGCACAGAGAACTCATCCAGCTGCTCTCTGGTCAGTCCCCACTGCTCTGCAACGTTCTCTGCGGTAATTCCCATGTGATAGCCGCCGAATGCATCCGTCAGCGCATCACGAATCATCGAATCTTCAATGGTTCCGGAATTCATGCGATAACCGAATCTTGCCTTTCCCAGGAGGTATGGAGCCATATCCATGTTCTCCATGCCGCCGGCAACAATGATATCCTTGTCGCCCATCGCAATCAGCTTGGCCGCCAGATTCACACAGTGCAGTCCAGATCCGCACAATACATTGATGGTTGTAGCCGGAACCTCAACCGGAATCCCCGCATTGATTGCAGCCTGTCTTGCCGGGTTCTGTCCATTGCCAGCCTGAATTACGTTGCCCATGTAGACCTCGTCTACCTGCTCCGGCTTTACCCCGGTCCGCTTCAATGCTTCCTTGATAACGATCGTGCCCAGATCCGCCGCAGGGATATCCTTCAGCGTTCCTCCGAACTTGCCGATGGCTGTTCTGCACGCACCAGCGATAACAACCTTTCTAAGTTCCATTTCCATAACCTCCATACATTTGCAATATCCGTTCAAAGCTTCTTCCCTGGAGCATGCTGCACCGCCCTGAACAGTCTCCATTTGCGCCGCCGGACTTGCCGGCTTATCTTTTCTGCAGCTTTGCCTCCATTATTATAAAACTGCCATACCTGTTTCGCACCACTCTTTTAATTGTTTAGCGCCCATCTCGATTTTCCTTCGGAAAACCTCGATGTGGCTGGCCAGAGGCGCTTCCCGCCTTGGCCGCCTGCCAATTTCAATCGTGAATATGCCTGCAAGCAGCCAATTCACGTTGAAATATGGCAGGTGCTAAACAGATACGTTATATCGTCGTTTCCATACACAGATCTGCATATTTTCCGCCATCCGCCTTCAACAAATCCGACGGCGTAAGGCAGATCTGGCATCCGATCTTTCCGCCGCTGACGTACACCTTTTCCAGTTTCTCGGCCGAGGAGTCCACCCGGGTTACGAACTGTTTTTTCATGCCAATGGAGGTACATCCTCCCCGCATATAGCCGGTCAGCCCGACCAAATCTTTTACGTGTATCATCTCCACCGATTTGACGCCCACAGAACGCGCGCACTTCTTAAGATCCAGTTCCTTTTCGATGGGGATCACAAAGACATAGTGCTCCCTGTCATTTCCCACCGTCACCAACGTCTTATATACCAGATCGTGCGGAAGCCCCAGCTTATCCGCTGTCTGCACACCATCCACAAAATCTCCAGCATCATAAGACTGGTGCGTATAGGGGATCTTCAGACGCTCCAGTATCCGCATTGCATTTGTTTTTACTTCTTTTTCTTTTTTAGCCATTTTTTACCGCGCTCCAAGTAAAAATGTGAGTACCTATCAAGGAACATTCAAAAAAGCTGCTGCGCAGGCCCCCTTTCGCTTATACGGCGTTCCCAAGTGTCGTAAGGGCCTCCTCAAAGTTCACACCGTAGAATCTACGTTCCGGATCCTCCATAGTCTTTCGCATGCTCTCCAGAGTAAAGTCCACCGCAAGCTTTTGCGCCCGCTCCAAGGAGCTCCCCTTCGCCATTGCCCCAGTCACGACACTGGCAAATATATCTCCTGTCCCATGATAACTCCCGGGAAGCTTTTCATTCACATAAGCGTGCACCTGCCTGTCCCCATCTGTTGTCTGCAGCGTAATCGCGCCTATACTGTCTGCCCGTACAGAGTAGCCGGTCAAAACAACGTTCCGGCATCCCATATCCGCAAGCGCCGCAAGGATCTCCTCCCAGTAGCTTTCATCACCGTCCGGACGATACTCCTTTCCTGTCATCAGACAAGCTTCTGTCAGATTCGGGAGGATCAGATCCGCTTTTATACACAGGGACGCCATTGCCTCTGCAAAATCGGGTGTAAAGCCGGCATAGAGTGCTCCATTATCCGCCATAGCAGGATCCACAACCTGTAGAAAACGCCCATTCCCGGAATAAACCTTTCGGAAATATTCTCCCATCTCTTCTACAAGTGCGACTTGCCGAAGAGACCCCAGGTAACCACTTCCTACCACGTCGAAGGTTATTTTTTCCTTTTTCCAAACCTCCGCAATCGGCTGAATTTCATCCGTAAGATCCCGAAATGTAAAGTTCTTAAAGGCAGTATGCGTAGACAGCACCGCTGTCGGCAGCGGACAAGCCTCTACGCCCATTACGGACAGAATCGGCAAGGCCACTGTAAGCGAGCATCTTCCAACACAGGAGATATCCTGTATGCTAAGTACACGTTTCATCTGCGTGATATCCTTTCTGCGAACTCTTCGCTGCGATAAATGTTCTGGCCTTTTGGCTCTGAACAGTTACAACATTATAACAAAAAGGGAGATGCTTGTTTGCATCCCCCCTTTCTTATTCACATATCGTTATTCACACAGGCTTATCCATTACGCCTTGGCAGCAAGCGCAGCCTTGAGCTTCTCTGTCAGAAGCGGAACCACCTTGTTCAGATCGCCAACGATGCCGTAATCAGCAACATCGAAGATCGGAGCGCTCTCATCCTTATTGATTGCGATGATGATATCGGACTCCTCCATACCTGCAACATGCTGGATGGCGCCGGAGATACCAATTGCAAAATAAACGTGCGGGCGAACCGTCTTGCCGGTCTGGCCGACCTGCAGATCCTTCGGCTCCCAGCCGGAATCCACAACTGCACGAGAGCAGGAAACCGTACCATGAAGCACCTCAGCAAGATCCTCCAGAAGCTTAAAGTTCTCAGCGCTTCCTACCCCGCGGCCGCCGGATACCAGGATCTTTGCAGCCTGGATATCTGCTACCGAGGAAACCTCCTTCACAATCTTCAGAATCTCTGTATAGCAATTGTTCGGAACGAAGCCAGGATTGAACTCCACGATCTCAGCCTTATGTGCTGCATCCGGAGTGATCTTCTGCATAACGCCGGGACGAACCGTTGCCATCTGCGGGCGATAGTCCGGGCAGGCAATGGTAGCAATGGTGTTGCCGCCGAAGGCAGGACGAGTCATCAGCAGCTGCTTATGCTTCTGCTCCTGTCCAGGAAGGGCGATCAGCGGGAAATCGCCAATCTCAAGCTGCGTGCAGTCAGCGGTAAGTCCGGTGTGAAGTCTGGCCGACACACGCGGGCCAAGGTCACGGCCGATGGCAGTTGCGCCCACCAGAAGGATCTCCGGCTTAAATTCGTTAACAACCGATGCCAATGCATGTGCGTAAGGCTCTGTACGATAATCCTTCAGCTCAGGATCGTCCACTACGATGACGCGATCTGCACCATATGCGCCCAGCTCATCCGTCAGTCCCTTCACATCAGAACCGATCAGAACTGCGGTAACCTTCTTCTCATCCAGACTCTCTGCCAGATCCTTCGCCTTGCCCAGAAGCTCCAAAGCAATGGGGCTGATCTTGTTGTCAACCTGCTGAGCAAAGATAAATACTCCTTTGTAATCCTCTAATGCCATTGTTATGTCCTCCTGTTAGATCACGTGCTTCTCGCTCAGCACATTTACGATGTAGTCCGCTGCCTCTTCTGCAGAATCCGGAGTAACCTTCACGCCCTTGCCCTTGGCAACCTTATCCGAAGCCTTTGCAATGACAGTCGGGGAGCCGGCCTTACCAAGGTTGGAATCCTCTACATCTTTAAGATCTGCTCTTCCCCATACGGTCACTTCCTTCTGGAATGCATCAAAAACTCCGCCAGGAGTCATATAACGAGGCTCATTCAGCTCAGCAAGGCACGTAACAAGGCAAGGCATCTTGGCCTTTACGATGTGATAACCATCATCATACTGGCGCTTTACCGTAACGGTCTTCTCTGCCTCATCCACAGTAAGCTCCTCTGCATAGGAAATCAGCGGCAGCCCAAGGTGCTCGGAAATCTGAGGGCCAACCTGAGCGGTATCGCCATCGATTGCCTGGCGGCCGGTAATGATCAGATCATAGTCAAGATTTCTAAGAGCGCCTGCGATGGTCTGGGATGTAGCCCAGGTATCTGCACCGCCCAGGACACGATCTGTAACCAGAACGCCCTTGTCAGCGCCCATAGCAAAAGCCTCACGCAGAACAGCATCTGCCTTGGGAAGTCCCATAGTCAGAACTGTAACCTCTGCGCCGTACTGATCCTTCAGACGAAGTGCAGCCTCAAGGCCCGCCTTGTCATCCGGATTCATGATGGCAAGCATAGCACCTCTGTCCAGTGTTCCATCCGGCTTAAACTTCACGCCGCCCTTTGTATCGGGAACCTGCTTCACGCATACTACAACTTTCATTTGTGTTCTCCTTATCGTCAGAATCGAATTACTTCGGAATGCGCTTCAGAAATTACTTCAGAAGATCTCCGGAAATAACCATGCGCTGAACCTCAGAAGTTCCTTCGTAGATCTCCGTAATCTTTGCATCACGCATCATACGCTCTACTTCGTACTCTCTGATGTAGCCATAGCCGCCGAAGAGCTGTACGCACTTGGTTGTAACGTTCATTGCCGTCTCTGCAGCAAAAAGCTTTGCCTTTGCGGCCTCTACAGAATAGCGGCTCTGCGTTCTCTTGGCCTCAGCAGCCTTGTAAACCAGGAGCTGTGCAGCCTCTGTCTCAGTTGCCATGTTGGCCAGCTGGAACTGCGTGTTCTGGAACATGCCGATGGCTCTTCCGAACTGCTTTCTCTCCTTAACATATGCAACGGTGCGGTCCAAAGCGCCCTCTGCAATGCCCAGTGCCTGCGCGGCAATACCGATACGGCCGCCGTCCAGTGTGTGCATTGCGATCGGGAAGCCCTTTCCTCTTGCACCGAGAAGGTTCTCTGCCGGGATATGAACATCCTGGAAGATCAGCTCATAGGTAGAGGAGCCGCAGATGCCCATCTTGTTCTCTTTGGTTCCGAATGTAAATCCGGGTGTATCCTTCTCAACGATAAATGCGGAGAATTTCTTCTGCTTTCTGCCCTTCTTATCTTCCACGATATCGGTATAAGCAATGATGATGTAGATGTCTGCTTCCTTACCGTTGGTGATAAAGCACTTGGAGCCGTTCAGAATCCACTCCTTGCCATCCTCAGAAAGAACAGCCTTTGTCTGTACGCCCTGTGCATCGGTTCCGGCTCCGGGCTCCGTCAGTCCGAATGCACCAAGGAGCTTGCCCTGTGCGAGCGGAACCAGATATTTCTGCTTCTGATCCTCGGTACCATAGGTAAGAATCGGATCGCAGCAAAGAGAGGTATGCGCAGAAACGATAACTGCTGTTGTTGCGCAAACCTTTGCCAGCTCCTCTACGCACATTGCATAGGTCAGAGGATCGCAGCCCTGTCCGCCGTACTCCTTCGGAATCGGAATACCCATGAAGCCGAGCTTCTGCATCTTTGCTACGGTCTCTCCGGGGAACTCATGCTTCTCATCCACCTCGATCGCATGAGGCTTTACTTCCTTTTCTGCGAATTCCCTGAAGAGGGATCTCGCCATCTCATGCTCTTTGCTTAACTGAAAGTCCATGTCGTACTCTCCTTTTCGTTATAAAACTCTCTTCCCTTGTTATCCAGGCACATAAATGCCATGAATAACAAGGGAATCTATTTTCACCAATGCCGTAATCGGACATTGTCAAACAGCAAAATCACTTCTTATCTGTAGGAACCTTCTGGCCGTTGCTGTAATCATAGAAGCCAATACCGGTCTTGCAGCCGAGCTTCTTGGCACGAACCATCTTGCGAAGGAGCGGGCTTGCAGCATACTTGGAATCACCGGTCTCATGATAAATAACATCCATGATCGCCAGAACGATATCCAGTCCAATGTAATCGCCCAGTTCCAGCGGTCCCATCGGGTGATTGCAGCCAAGCTTCATAGCTGTATCAATTCCCTCAATATCAGAAACACCTGCAGCGTATACGCAGATTCCCTCATTGATCATCGGAACCAGGATGCGGTTTACAACGAAGCCGGCTGCTTCATTCACTTCAACCGGTGTCTTGCCGAGCTGAACAGAGATTTCCTTAACCTTCTCAACAACTGCATCCGGTGTGTTTGCACCCTTGATAACCTCAACCAGCTTCATAACCGGAGCAGGATTAAAGAAATGCATGCCTACAACCGGCTTGGAAAGGCCTGCGCCAATCTCTGTGATGGACAAAGACGATGTGTTGGAAGCGAAGATGCAGTCCGGATTCTGAACGATCTCATCCTGCAGCTTTTTAAAGGTCTCCTGCTTCAGATCCATCTTCTCAAGAACTGCCTCAACCACAAGATCAGGATCTACCGCGATATCCGAAAGGCCGGTAACAATCTTATTCAGAAGTGTATCAGCAGCAGCCTGCTCCATCTTACCCTTTGCAACTCTCTTATCCAGTCCCTTCTTGATCTTGGCCTTGCCGCCGTCTGCGAATTCCTGTTTAATATCGCAGAGATAAACCTTCTCTACTACTTCGCTCTGTGCAAATGCCTGTGCAATACCAGAGCCCATTGTGCCTGCACCAATGACTGCAACCTTCATTTGATTTTCCTCCTGAAAATAAATAAATGCTAGTAACCATTCAGAGCCCATTCGCAAAATCGCTGCTACGCAGCTTTCCTTTTGCTCATGTGGCGTTCTCGCCAAATAAAATTTCAAAATCAGCCTTAGAAATGCAAGCATTTCACGTCTGATTTATGAAATTTTGCTTGGCTCTGAATAGTTACAAATGCTATGTTAAGCAGCTATAAATATCAAATATCATCTCTAAGGATGTTCTGCTCCGTCACAGCAAGATGCCCGGCATATCATCCGGGCACCCATTGCCGCTATCTACTTGTTCTGGAATGCGACGCGCTTCACCTTGGCAGGATCATCTTTTTTGCGAAGGAAATTTGCCATTCCTTCCTTCTGATCCTCTGACTCAAAGCAAGAGCCAAAGAGCTTCTCCTCTGTTACGATGGCATCACCCATTCCCTGCTCGAGGCCAACGTTGATTGCCTCCTTGCATGCACGAACAGCGATCGGTGCGTTTCCTGCAATGACAGAAGCAAGCTTCTTGGCCGTAGGAAGGAGCTCCTCCAGCGTAACCACCTGATTCACAAGGCCGATCCTAAGAGCCTCATCTGCCTTGATATTGCGTGCCGTGTATACCAGCTGCTTGGCCATGCCAGGTCCGATCAGACGAGCAAGGCGCTGCGTACCGCCAAAGCCGGGTGTAATTCCCAGCCCAACCTCCGGCTGACCGAAAACGGCGTTATCCGAGCAAATACGGAAATCACAGCTCATAGCGATCTCATTACCGCCGCCGAGTGCAAATCCATTAATAGCTGCAATAACCGGGATCGGGAGTGTCTCGATCCGGCGGAAAAGGTCATTTCCCTTCTTGCCGAATGCCTCGCCCTCTGCCTTGGTCAGAGTGGACATCTCTCCGATGTCTGCACCTGCCACAAAGGACTTGTCTCCGGCGCCTGTAAGAATCAGGCAACGGACAGCTTCCAGATCTACGCTGTCAAGTACAGCAGACAGATCATCCAGCACCTGCGAATTCAGAGCATTCAGTGCCTTCGGGCGATTGATGGTAATCAATCCTACCGCACCCTCTACCTCATAATCTACAAAATCCATTGGAACCCCGCCTTTCTATTCCTATGCATGTCTATATTCACCTGTTCACGAGCCACACCCATAAGCTGTGAGGACATGAACAGGCGCCACAGTAATTACCGCTTATTCGTACTTCTCAACTACAGTGGAGCATCCCATGCCGCCGCCGATGCAGAGAGTAGCAAGACCACGCTTAGCATTACGCTGCTTCATTGCATACAGGAGTGTTGTAAGGATACGCGCACCGGAAGCACCAACCGGATGTCCGATTGCGATAGCACCGCCGTTTACATTCAGCTTGCTAAGGTCAAAGCCAAGATCCTTGCCAACTGCAACTGACTGTGCCGCGAATGCCTCATTTGCCTCATACAGATCGAAATCATCAATGGTAAGTCCGGTCTTAGCCAGAACCTTTCTGGTAGAAGCGACCGGTCCAACGCCCATGATGGAAGGATCCACACCGCCAAGTGCACCTGCTGTCCAGACTGCCATCGGTGTAACGCCAAGCTCTTTGGCCTTGGACTCGCTCATAACAACCAGTGCTGCTGCGCCGTCGTTGATGCCGGAAGCATTTGCCGCCGTTGTTACGCCATCCGGATTGATGGCACGCATCTTGGCAATGTCTGCAGCGGTCTGTCTGCCGCGAGGGCCCTCATCCGTATCAAAGATGATGGTCTCCTTCTTTTTCTTGATTTCAACCGGAACGATCTCTTCCTTGAAACGGCCGGCCTCAATTGCCTCTGCAGCCTTGGTCTGAGAATTTGCTGCAAACTCATCCAGCTCTTCTCTGGTAAGTCCCCACTGCTTCGCCACGTTGTCTGCTGTCTGAATCATGTGGTAATCATTAAATGCGTCCCACAGAGCATCATTTACCATGCAGTCAACCAGCGTTCCGTTGTTCATACGATAGCCGTAACGAGCCTTCGGCAGTGCGTAAGGAGCCATGGACATGTTCTCTGTGCCGCCGGCTACAACAACCTCAGCCTCACCAGCCTTGATCAGGCTTGCTGCCAGATTCACTGCATAAAGGCCGGAGCCGCATACTACGTTCAATGTAACTGCAGGTGTCTCAATGGGAAGTCCTGCCTTTAAAGAGCACTGTCTGGCAATATTCTGTCCCTGCGCAGCCTGGATAACGCATCCCATGAATACCTGATCCACATCCTCCGGCTTGATTCCGGCACGCTTCACCGCTTCCTTGATTACAATAGAGCCAAGCTCTGCAGCGGGAGTTGCGGAAAGGGTTCCGCCCATCTTTCCTACTGCCGTACGGCAAGCACTAGCAATCACGATTCTGTCTGCCATGTCTCTCATTCCTCCAATCCAATACAACTATTCATTTTATTAATTGGTTTTTAATTATTTGTGTGACTTTGTTAAATTTTTATCACACCAGTAAGGAAATTATAGCACAGCCCCTTTGCTATTTCAACGAGCAAAGGGGCTGTAATCATGTCATTATAGAATTTTTTTATAATTTCTATAGATCTCTTATAGATCCGGTTCGATCAGGCCGTAAGTTCCGCCTTTTCTCTTGTAAACCACGTTCAGCTGCTCCGTCTCCGCATTGCAGAACAGGTAGAAATCATGTCCCAGAAGCTCCATTTCCAGGCAGGCATCCTCCGGATACATCGGCTTCATGTCAAACTGCTTGCGACGGGAGATCCGAATTTCCTCCTCCGGCAGATAGTCCTGTTCAAGGAATTCCCGGCGGAAGTCATTGCCCGAATCCTGATGCCGATCCACAATCTTATTCTTATACTTCTTGAGCTGACGCTCAATCACTTCCTCAACCAGATCAAGACTGATGTACATGTCATTGCTGACCTGCTCAGAACGGATGATTCCGTCCCGCACCGGAATGGTTACCTCAATCCTCTGACGTTCCTTTTCTACACTTAGCGTCACACGAACCGGTGTTTCCGGTGAAAAGAACCTGTCCAGCTTGTCCAGCTTGCTACGGATCGCATTGTCCAGTCCCGGAGTCACCTCTACATTCTTTCCCACAATCGTATACTTCATGTAAACCCCTTTCTGCCGGAATCCCTGCAGGAAACCAGCGGTTGGTTTTTTGTTGCCCTTATTTTATCATGTACAGCCCTGAAGTTTTCTAAAAAAAAGCTAAACATCCGCTTTTATTTCTGATTTTCGGTTTTTATCGAAGTATACTCCGTTCTTGGTTGTTTTTACGGATTACCACTATGTAATGTACGCAGAGTACGGCCTTGAAATTAAACAGCAGCAGGCAGACGGCGCTTTGCCGTCTGCCTGCTGCTGCAAATGCTTTATCCGACTTATTCATTGTGCAGCCATTCAGAGCCCATTGTCTTCCTTCGGAAGGCGTGAGCGGATGTAATTCTCCATCACATCTGCAACGCGGCTTCGTCCGATCCGGGCACTGTTGAGCATCATGTCATAGTTTGCCGGATTCTTCCAGCGGTGACCCGTGTAGTACTCATAATAGTCCTTGCGATAGCGGTTGGTGCGCTTCACCTGCCGCTCTGCCTGGGCATAAGGAATTGCCAGACGGTCCTCAATTTCATGAATGCACACATCCTCTGGCGCATCTACAAAAAAGCGGAATACATTTTTCGTATCTCCCAGAATATAATCCGCACATTTTCCGACAATGACACAGGATTCTGTCACCGCAAGGTAACGAATGATCTCCGCCTGAAAGTTAAACAGACTTCGATCCGAAAGAAAATCCTTGTCCTGCGGAGATGGTTTCAATATCTCCTTCGAGGTCTGGCGCAGCATTCCCTGAAACAACTGTCTGCGGACTTTCTCATTTTTTTCATAGAAGAAACTCTGTTTAATACCGCTTGTCTCCGAAGCCATATCCAGAATTTCATTCTCGTAGCAGGCAATTCCAAACCGTCTTGCCAGCTCCACCCCGGCAGATTTGCCACCGCTTCCGTAACTTCTAGCAATCGTAATAACCATATTTCCCCTTTCTGAGTGCCGCATCGGAGAAAGCCGCGCAGGCGGTTTCTCCGATGCGAGAGTGGATGCTGCAAGCATCCACTCTAAGCAGGAGGAATTGCCATCAGGCAATTCCGAGTGCGCTATACCGACAGATACTTCCGCACCAGCTCTTCATCCAGCTCCTCCATCCGCCCGGAGGCCACCACAGTTCCCTTCTGCAGAATCACAAACTTCTCCGCGAGCCTTCTGGCAAACTTCAGATTCTGTTCCACCACGGCAATGGTAATCCCTGTTTCTTCCGCAATCTTACGCAGCGTATCTGCAATCTCCATAACCACGTTTGGCTGAATACCCTCTGTCGGCTCGTCCAAAAGAATCATCCGCGGCTCGCCCATAAGGCATCTCGCCAGCGCCAGCTGCTGCTGGAGTCCTCCCGACAACACACCGCCGTTTCGCTCCATATGCACCTTCAGCGCCGGAAAATACCCCAGAACCCATTCCTTTCTGGCAGATGCATCCACCGATGGATGCCCCATTGCGCCCAGCTCCAGATTCTCATTCACTGTCAGATACGGGATAATCTCTCTTCCCTGCGGAACATATCCAAGTCCTGCCTGAGACCGGCGGAAGGTTTTGACCTTTGTAATATTCTCTCCGTCAAAACGGATCTCTCCGGAGCTCACCGGCAGAATTCCCATGCAGCTTTTGAGAAAGGTTGTCTTTCCTACGCCGTTTCTCCCCAGGATTGCCATTCTCTCGCCGTCTTCTATGGTCATCGAAAGATCCTGAATTACCCGGCTCTTCCCATAAGACACATTGACCTTAACTGCTTCAAACATGTTCTTCTCTTCCTTTCGCAGCGCAGCTGCAGCCCCTTCATAACTGTTCGGGGCCCATTCGCAAAATCGCTGCTGCTCAGCTTTCCTTCAGATACACCGCAACAACCTCCGGGTTTTCGGTGATCTCATCCATGGTTCCTTCCGCAAGGACCTTTCCATAATTAAGGACTGTCACATACTCTGCCACCTGCCGGACAAAATCCATGTCATGCTCCACCACGATCAGTGTATGACGGCCCTTCATGCGCTTAATCATTTCACCGGTTTTATAGGTCTCTGTTGCTGTCATACCGGCCGTCGGCTCATCCAGAATGATGAGCCTTGGATCCTGTGCAATCACCATGCCGATCTCCAGCCACTGCCTCTGTCCGTGTGACAAATCACAGGCCATAAAATCCGCATAATCCTCCAGATCAATCTGCTGCAGAATCTCCCTCGTCTTGTCCGAGAAAGCAGTGTTTCGGCGGAACAGAAGACACCTGACAAGAGACGAATATCCGTTCATGGCAATTTCGATATTCTCCCGCACCGTCATATTGTCAAAGACATTCGGTCCCTGGAACTTGCGTCCGATGTGATACCGGCCGGTAATCTCTGTTGTTGTTTTGCCGGTGATGTCGGTACCATCGTACACAATGCGGCCGTGTGTCGGCGTCGTCTTTCCGGTTACCAGATCCATAAACGTCGTCTTGCCGGCGCCGTTGGGGCCGATGATCACACGAAGCTCACCGTCATAAATCTTCATATTGACATCCGTCAGCGCCTGGAATCCATTGAATTCCACCGAGAGCTTCTGAATATCCAGGAGTACCTTTTTCTCATCACTCATGTTCGGCCTCCTTCTGCAGCAGGACTTCCTTGCGTCTGGCATCCCTTGCCTTCTGCTGATATTGAATCAATTCGCCGATAATGCCCTTCGGAATCAGGAATACTATAAGCAAAATAATAATTCCCAGCACCAGCTTCCAGTACTGCGCAAAATCAGTCGAAATCCCGGAGAACACATTGTTCAGTATGGTTTCTGCCACCTGCAGAACCAGCGTTCCCACCATAGCACCGGTCAGATTGCCTCTTCCGCCGACAGCAACCCATACAAGAACTGTTGTTGAAAGCGTAATCCCAACTGCGGAGGAGTTGATGCTTCCCTGCGTCCTGGCGTACAGCACGCCGCCAAGTCCCGCAATCATGCCGGATACCGCGTAGATCAGGAGCTTGAACTCCGACACCTTAAATCCGAGGAAGGTCAGTCTCGCTTCGTTTTCCCGAACAGCCTGCAGGACCTTGCCGAGTCTCGAATTGGTCAGTGCCAGGCACAGAAGATAAATACCAATCAGAAAAGCCAGTACTACAAAATAAAACTGCTGATCCGTGAAATGCCTCGCAGAATCATTGGAGATCACGGTACGTGACACCAGAGAAATACCGCTGTTGCCATGGGTGTACTTACTCTGATTGATGACAAAGAGCTCCGCAACGCCCGACAATGCCATCGTGATCAGTGAAAAGAAGACGCCCTGAATTTTGCCGGTGAACATAAAAAATCCTATGATCAGTGACAAAATACCCGGCACCAGAAGTGCCATGATAAACGCACCAATCGAAGAAGACAGCGGTGCAAGAAACCACGGAAGCGTCTCGAATTCCATCCAGTCAGCACCGTTGCAGTAGGCACTGCAGATACCGACCATATATCCGCCGGCTCCGAACAGAAGGCTATGCCCCATGCTCATCAGTCCCGTGTATCCCCACAGAAGGTCCAGCGAGAGTGCGAAGATCATGTAAGCCATAATCCCCGTCATAACGTATACCCAGTACTTTCCGGAAAAGAGCGGAAACAGCAGCAAAAAGACGAGAAGTCCCGCATCGATTAACCGGTTTACCGGGAGCTTTTGCAGCAATTTCATAGCTTACCTCCTTTCCTTCGGTGTAAAGAGTCCTTCCGGCTTCAGACGGACCACAACAATAACGAACAAAAGCACAATAATCTGCGCGGTGACCGAATCCGAGAAACCGCTGATTCCGGAGATTGCCTCCTGAATGATGAAGGACGATGCCACAGTTCCCGCAAGAGAGGAAACACCTCCCATAACTACGTTCATAAACGTATTGGTCAGCCAGCTGTCACCAAGTGTATAGGTAACTGCAGAAAGCGGCGCGATGGCTGCACCGGCAAGACCGGCCAGTCCCATTCCATGGGAAAAGGTGATGGTATCTACCTTTCTCGTATCGATACCAAGACACTCCGTCATCGTCCGGTTCTGGGTGGTGGACCGTATTTTGCGTCCCATGCTCGTTTTATTGATAAAGAGCACCGTTCCCACCAGTGCCACAACCGCAACTGCACTGATAATCAAGCGATACGCTTCCACATAGAACGGTCCGATGTACAACACCGTGCTGATGGGATAGGAAACCTGCTTGTAGCTCTTGCCGAAAAGGATGAGCGCCAGCTGATTCAGAATAATTGAAATCGCATAGGTCGCCAGGAGCGTCTCCGCCATCTTGCCATAGAAATGGCAGATGACAGTTTTCTCAATGACAACGCCCAGAAGAAAGCTGATGGCATATGCCAAAAGCAGTGTCAAAGCGAAGGGAATTCCCAGCACCTGATACAGGTAGTAGCAGATATACGCACCCAGCATCAGCATGGAGGTATGCGCCAGATTCACCACCTTCATGTATCCCATGATGATCACCAGTCCGAGACTGGTCAGCAAAAGGATAAAGGAGCTGCTGATGCCGGAAATCAAAAGCTGACCGAACAGTTCAGCGTTCATAAACACCTCCCTCACTCTACCGGGATGGGATTGATGGCTTCATCCGATTCATATACAACGGCAATGGAACCATCCGCCTGCACCTGACCGATTCTGGCCTTTACAGAGATGTGATGGGTTTCCGGATCCACCTTGATGGTTCCCTGCGGAGCATCAAATTCCAGGTTATCGAAATTGCTGAGAATATTGGCGGTTGTGATATCGTCGCCGCACTTCTCCAGCGACAGAGCCAGGAGCTTCACTGCGTCATAGGTTGCTTCGCCGACAGCCGTTACAGACTTTGCCTTATCCTCACCGAACTTCTCGCCGTATGCCTCCAAAAACTTCTTGTTCGCATCCGAATCAATGGAGTTAAAGTAGTTTACCGATGCATAGGTTCCGACGGCCGCTTCGCCCAGTGCTGTAGAGAAGGACTCATCCATGATAAAGGATGCGATGGTGTACTTGTCAGAGAGTCCTGCTGCTGCAAACTGTGTGTAGAAGGAGGTGCCGGAATCGCCGTTGAGGTTCGCGTAGATTACGCAGCCCTCATCGCCGCAGGCACTCTTGATCTTGGTCAGAATATCGGAGAACTGTGTGGTGTCAGAGGGAACCAGTTCGTCACCGACGATGGTGCCGCCGAGCTCTTCAATGGCTGCCTTCGCCTGCTTGTTGATGCCGGAGGCGTAGGTGGTGTCCGTTCCGATCAGGTAGAAATTGTGGGAAACATTCTCATACAGCCACGGAACAAACAGATCTCCCTGCTGATTCGGAACCGCTCCGGTATACACCACGTGATCATTGGGCTCCTCACCTTCGTAGAAGGTCGGATAAATCAGCGGGATATCATTCTCATCCACCACCGGCTCCATTGCAACGCGGGCCGAGGACATATACGGTCCCACAATCGCTGTCACCTCATCCTGCATGATCAGCTCTCTTGTTACCTTTACGGCTGTATCAGCATCGGATGCATAATCCTTCACAACATATTCCAGCTGCTTGCCGTTTACGCCGCCGTCAGCATTGATCTCATCGATGGCCAGCTGCGCACAGTTGGTCATGCTCTCCTCGGTGATTGCCGTTGCACCGGTCAGTGAGAACACACCACCAATCTTGATGGTGTCCGCAGAAGATGTGCCATCACCGCCTGCTCCGCATCCTGCCAAGGCTCCGGACCCTAAAAGCGCCGCTGCTGCGATCGCGGTTATTCTCGTTGTCATTGATGTTCCTTTTGCTGTCTTTTTCATAAAACTCCTCCTTCTGCCGCAGCCGCGGCCTATAAACAACGCTTTCAGGCAACTATTCAGAAGGCAACTTCTGCTGTTACCGGCTGCTTTGATGAAACAAGATTTCCGTTGTGCACCGACAAAAGAACCGGGCTCTGGAACCGGAACACCTGGAAATCATCCGCACCGTCCAGAATAAGGAAGCTTGCCGGCTTTCCCTCTTCAATTCCGTAATGCTCCTCGATGCAAAGATTCCTGGCACCGTTGGCCGATATATAGTCCAGACAGTGACTAAGATCCTGATAGCCGGTCATGTGCTCCACGTGCATTCCCATCTCAAGAACCCGCAAGAGGTTCCCAACTCCAGGCTGGTACCAAGGGTCATAAATGGAATCCTGCCCCAGAGCAACATTCAGTCCCGCCTGGGACAGCTCCCGGATTCTCGTAATTCCCCGTCGCTTGGGATACGTATCAAAGCGACCGTCCAGCGAGGTGCTTGCTGTCGGACAGGAATTAAACCGGATTCCGGACTCCTTTAACGCCCGCAGAAGCTTTGTAAAATATGCATCGTTGTAGGAGCCTGTCGCGCACGTATGCGCCGCTACCGTCCGGGATCCCATCTCCCGCTTCCAGGCCTCGGCCGCCATCACCTCCAGATATCTGGTGACACCGTCATCAATTTCATCACAGTGCACATCAATCATGCGGTCATAATGCTCTGCCAGATCAAAAACAAACTGCAGGGATTCTACGCCCAGCTCTCTGGAAAACTCATAGTGCGGAATACCGCCGACGCAGTCCATTCCTGCTTCCATTGCCCGCGTCATCAGCTCCTTTCCGCCGCGAAAGCTGCAGATTCCGTTCTGCGGGAAGGCCACGGTCTGGATCTCGATGAGATCCTTCATGTCCTCCTTCAATAGCTGCAGTGCTTCCACACCCTTGAAGGACGTTTCCGTTACATCCACGTGCGTTCGAACAAACTGCACGCCGTATTCCGCCATCATCCGCAGTGCAGCCTTCGCACGGTCGTAGATTTCAGATACCACCAGCGGCTGCGTGGTTTTGTATTCATCCCAGGTCGTGATGCCCTCGAACAGAGTTCCTGACATATTAAAATGCGGAATTCCTGCCGTCATAACGCAGTCCAGATGGATGTGAGGTTCGACAAACGGCGGCATCAAAAGCCGGCCCTGCGCATCATAAGCATCCTCCGGAACCGGCTGGCTCTCACTGGGAACAATGGCAGCAAACCGGCCATTTTCCAGGAATACATCAGAAAGTCCCTGCCTTCCGCGCACGCGTGCGTTTTTGATTACGCTGGGTGCTTTTTTTACTGTTTTTTCTGCCATAGCATGCTTTCTCCCTTAATTCAGAACATCCTTCACCAGCGTCTCCGGCTTCTTCTCCAGAATGATCTTTCCTTCGTGAACCGACAAAATAACGTGTGCGCGTTCCCGAATGGCTTCGATTTCATCGGCGGCATCCAGGACAATAAAGTTTGCTGCCTTTCCTTCCTCAATGCCATATTGATCCGCAATGTGGAGCGTTCTTGCCCCGTTCTCGGTGATCAGCTTCATACCCTCCAGAAGCTGCGGTGTGCTCATCATGTGGGCCTGGTGGAGTGCAAAATCCACCTGATGGATAAGATTTCCGTTCCCCATTGGATACCACGGGTCCGAAATCGAATCCTGACCCAGACTGACATTGCAGCCCGCCGCGATCAGCTCATCAATCCTGGTAAGGCCGCGGCGCATGGGATATCCGTCATAGCGTCCCTGCAGGTAGGTGTTTTCCGTGGGACACGAGATGAAATTGATGCCGGAGCGCTTGAATTTGGTCATCATCTTGTAGGCGTAGGCATTGTTGTAGGAACCCATCGCACAGGTATGGCTGGCGCTCACGCGATCCTTCATTCCTGTGTAATAGGC
The DNA here is from genome assembly GCA_963629395.1 of Paludibacteraceae bacterium. Taxonomy (GTDB): domain Bacteria; phylum Bacillota; class Clostridia; order Lachnospirales; family Lachnospiraceae; genus CAG-791. Next base: position 24,545 of record CAVGIV010000038.1, read on the forward strand.
CTGTGTGGCAATGGTTTCCACGAACTTCGAATCCTGGTCATCCGTTTCATCGCAGTGAATATCGATCAGCTTGTCATAGCGTTCTGCATATTCAAAGGCGGTCTTCACCGACTTCTCTCCCAGTTCCCTGGAGAACTCATAATGCGGAATGCCGCCCACCACGTCACACCCCATCTTCAGTGCCTCTTCTACGAGCTCGTCGCCACCTTCATAGGCGTAATACCCCTCCTGCGGGAACGCAATCAGCTGCAGATAGAGCTGGTCCTTTACCTCCTCCTTCACCTCCAAAAGTGCCTTCAGCGCTGTCAGGTTGGGATCCGTAACATCCACATGTGTGCGAATGTACTGCACGCCATGCCGCATCTCCATCCGGATGCCCTGGTATGCTTTCTCTTTGATAAACTCCTTTGTCAGAACCTTCTTGCTGTCGGACCATTGATTGATTGCACCGAACAGGGTGCCTGTCAGGTCCTGCGGATTCATGGTGTAGATGTAATCCAGATGAATATGGGACTCCACATACGGCTCTGACACCAGCCTACCCTCCAGATCGCGAATAGCTGCGTTCTGCGGTCTTTGCGCCCCCGCTTCCCGCACCCAGAGGATTTTGCCGTCCTCGACACCAATGTCCCATTTGCCTTGTCTGCCGCGCAGCCTTGCATTGCAATACAGCTCCATGTTCCTTCCTCCTTTGGCATATGGTCTGTTCCATGTGAACGATGCTGTCCAGACGCCGCCGAAGCGGCAGGTGAATGGACTTTTTCCCATTGAAACGCCAAAAAGAGGCCACGGCTTCATCGCCATGGCCCCTTTGCCTAAAAAAAAGGTCCTGCAGGGCGGCGCACCTTGCGCCGTCTCCACAGGACCTCATTGTCTTGTTCTGTCTTTTTGTCCGGCATCTGCCGATCCCGACGCGAACCGGCTCGCAGCCAGGGCTCGAAACGCCTTTACACATCCGCATCGAAGATGAACCGAACAACTATTGCGTCATTTTAGGCCGCCGCCCGCCTCTTCGTAAATAGATAAAGCATCCAGACATTTTACAGGAACA
>CAVGIV010000039.1:0-25493 GCA_963629395.1 Paludibacteraceae bacterium
GCAATAAGGACAGTAGAGCTCCTCATTATCAAACCACGCATTCTCAACCTCTGCCAGGAAACAAAATCCGCAGGATCGCACAGCCACGCCAAGCGGAACGTCAGTCCCCTTTTTCCAGCAAGCGATGAATACACATTCCGCTTTTTTCTCTGTCAGAGCTGCAAGTGCAAACTGCAGCAGCTTTTCGGAAAATCCGTATCCGCGGAACGTACTCCTTATTGCAACAGATTGGATCCGGCCAAGAATGGATTCTCCGTCTCCGCATACAGCCTGCAGCCGCTTTCTGCCAAGCTTCATATCTGCCGCCGTGCGCATAATGTCCGTCAGGAGAAAATAAATATAGCCCGCAATTACGCCGGCTCCCGCGTCCAGAACATAAATAAATCTCGAGTCGCTGTTCACCGCCCCCGCAATTTCCTCCGGTGAATACAGACCTTTTCCGACACACTCACTGCTGATCGCGGCGACCGCATTCACATCGGCACTTTCCATCGGACGCAATATGCAGTTATGACCGACTTGAATGCTGCGAATCGTACTCACACTTCCCGGGCACACTCCAGAATGGTTGTGCCCATAAACACTTCTGATTCTTTACTAAGAATCTGCTGCCTCAGCCTCGGATAGAAGGTGTCCGTCCACTTCTTCCAAAGGCGATACATCTCATTCCCCGGTTCCTCTTGCAGCAGAATTTCCAGGTCCTCCGGAAAAAAGGAAAAATACGTGGAGAAGATGCTCTCCTTCTTCCGGATATCCTCTCCCTTCCCGCAAACGCCCTCACTCCAGACAGCAATACTTCCATAGCCGCAGCTCTTGAGCATCGAAAGGAGCTGACCACCTTCCCGGCAGCGGCCGGCATATTTATCTTCAGCCAGCATAGAAAGGAACCGGACAAATAAGCCCTCCTTATCCGGCTTCAAATAGGAGATTTCATCCCTTCGCTCGATCACGATCAACCGGCCATTCTCTTTCAGGTATGGCCGAATCTTACGCAAAAGCACCTCCGGACTGCGCAGATGCATCAGAACAAAGGACATATAAATGATATCAAAGGCAGCAACCTCTTCCTCCTCCATCCTGTCCCGCAATGCCGTTTCAAAGCTGTCCGACTCGATATCCGCAGAAAAAAACGAAAACCTCTCATCCCCGTATTGCTCCTGCGCAGCGTTTGCAACATCCTCATTGTATTCCACGCCGATGACCTTGGACACTGCACCGGATGAAAATCGATCCACCGTTTTGGTTCCGTTGTTGCACCCGATGTCCAGAACAGCCAGATGATCCCGCGATGCAAAAATCCGTTCAAAGCCCGGCCTCTCATATTCTGCCAGCAGTTCATTTTGAATCCGCAAGCGCGCAATCTCTTTCTCATCCTGAAAAATAAACTGATTTTGCAATTCACTATCCTCGTGGAACTGTACAACTCCAGACCAGTGTAAATTTGTAGCAACTATTCAGCACATGCCATATTTCAACGTGAATTGCCTGCAGGCAGCGGGTTCACGTTGAAATTGGCAGGTGCTAAACAGAGATATACAGATAATTGAATATCAGTTTACGCTGATACTCATATTTTTTGGATTTCTTCTTAATCAGGTTTAAAACTCCGTTGTCAATTGCGTCACCGTTAGATTCAAACGGATTATAAAGGCTCACGTTATCCTTAATACACAGGATGTAATCCTCGCCTTTCGCAATGATTTTAACAGATATGTAGTATTGTCTCCTGCTCTTTTTGCTGCCAACCGCAAATTTTATGATGTTGAGCAGCACCTCCTCACATACAAAATTGATGAGAAACGACTGCCTCGCCCCAATCCCCCATTGATCGCAAAGTACAGCAATATCCGAAGAAATGCGTTCCATGCTTTCCTTTTCCATGCGGTAATCGGCCTCGAATTTCTGATCATAGCTGCTGCAGCTTTCCCGCACAAACGTATCAGACGGTGAAACCTTCCGAACCGTCAGAACAAAAAAAAGACACAGAAGCTCACTTGCACAATAGGCCAGTGAAACTCCCTTAATATTGAACACCGGAATCAGCGATATGCCAAAGACAAGTATAACAGCACAGTTTCGAAGAACAGACATCGTATTTGCCAGACGTGTTCTGCCGATGGCCTGCCAGAAGGACGTTGTAACGGTGTTGATTCCCATTGGGATCAGACAAAGGGCAAACACCTGCAGGGCCTGCTCTGCAGCTGCATCCACAATTCCAAAAAATCCCATAATAATGCCGGGAAATCCCACGCACAGAAGTGCGATCATTGCTCCGGCCGCTGTCGCCACCGTAAGTGCCCTCTTCCGGATGCGCTTTGTTCCGTCTGCATCGGATTCTCCGATCAGGAATGGTGTTACGGTAGACAAGGAAACCGAGGCCCCCTCAAATATACCGCACGGAATGGTCTGCACGGTGTACAGAATTCCGTAAATCGCTACGTAAAGCGTCCCCGCATCGCCCTTGAACCGAAACAGCAGCGTATTGAATACCAGCATTACCACTGCTGAAAAAACAAAGGCGGAGCCGGAGCTAAATCCGTTCCAGATAAAAAGCCTCACATCTGCGAATGTCGGGACAGACAACCTGATGCGCAGCATCCTGTGTCTTTTCAGGAAATGCGTAAGCAGAACCAGAAGGCCCAGCGTTTCCGCTATGCAAAGAGACAGCGAGGCCCCGCGAACGCCCATTTGCATGCCCTTCATAAACGCGAAATCCAGTATGATATTCGTACTGATAACCACTGCAGAAGAGACCGCCGCGGTCCTCGGATCGCTGTCGGTTTTCACAGATGCGCTCAGAATATGGTACATGATGAAAATCGGTGCCGCCCACAGCACGATGCGCAGATACTCATCCGCCAGTCCATACAGCTGCGGGGTGACGCCAATGAAGGAATAATAGGCATCCCGAAACAGAAGCGGCGATAAGAATGCAAGCGCAATGGCAAGTCCGATAGTAAGCTGGGCAGAAAAAACTCGGTTCGCCTCGTCCTCTTTGGCCTCGCCCAGAAGCCGTCCGATTCGAACATTGGCACCGATTCCTACCGTAACTCCGCAAAGCGCATAGAGCAAATACACGGGTGTCGCAACATTCACCACTGCAAGGCCATCGCTTCCGGCAAGATTCCCAACCAGCAGCGAATCAACAATGGTACAAATCGTCGTGGAGAGCGACGAGCAAATGCCCCAGATAAGAAAACTGCCATATGCACTTCCGGCAAAATCAATTCCATGGTCTTCTCTTTTTTGCACTGTTCGCCCCACAATCCCATGCATTCATTGCGTAATTCGCAGGTTACATCTGTTTACGTTCACGCATCATCCCATCGCCATACGGAACGTGTAATTCGTATCATAGCAGCGAACATACAATATTCCGTCCTTCAGGAAGATGTACTCCGGTGCACTCTTTAAAAGAACCTGCTCCTGCAAGACTCCGTTGTCCTTCCGGATCACGTTCAGATAATCTTTTTCTGCGGTAAAGCCATACCCGCAGACAATGTAATCGTCCACGATAACAAAGGTCTTTGCGTTGCAAATCAAAGGAGAGCTCTTCCACAAAACCGAATTCGAGGCCATGTCGATTGCTGTTATATATGCAGTTTCCGAACAGAGGGCTGCACAGGTGATGTGAGCTGTTGCAACGTAGAGGATCCCATTCTCTGCCTCCGCATAGAGAACATGCTGATCCACATAATCACCATAGTCCTGATCATAATCCGGTGCCATTGCATAGGCAGACAAATCGTAACAAACAGCCTCCCCTGTCCACTGGTCCGTCACCGTCACAGAAGGAGATTCATCCCAATCGCTAAGTTCATATGCAAAATCTCCTTTGACATAGCTTATACCGGGATCGGTCAGTTCATTTTCAGAAAGCCACTGATCATCATCGGTTATTTCATTCGATTCCTGCGTCAGCTTATCCAATGTATAGCCGACGAGCGACTCCGTTTGCGCCTGATCGGAAAGGTAATAGCTCCAGGAGGGATTTTCAACGGTTACGGTCTGCGTCAGCCCTCTTCCATCGTACTCCCCATCTCCTTCCACATCACCGTAATAGATACTGGAAAAAGCCTCTTCCTTGGGCAGCGATACCAACGCGTAATACGTCAGACGGCTTCCCTGCAAGCTTGAAGATCCCTCCAGCCAACCAATTACATTATTCGAAAGTTCTGTCATCGGCGTGCCCGGCAGATACAGCTGCAGCCTGGTGGCACCGTCCAGTCCATATGGCTCACTGTAGCAATAGCGGAGACCGTCAATGACCTCCTCCGTTCCTGCCACATTTTCATAAGTGATATCCTCTATCGTCATCTGATACGCGTAGTCATTTACCCGTACCGGATCCGAGAGCTTTCCTTCAAAGCCGCACCAGTAGTATGTCCCGTAGGGATATTCATTTTCATCCGCGTCTCCCATATCAGAATCATGATATGCTCCGGAAAAAGTGCCATCCGATGCAATCTTCAGCTCCGTCCCCCAGGCGCCTATTCCGCTTGCAAAATAAAACTCATACCCCTCCAGCTCTGCGTAGGAAAAATCGTCGGCATCGGTTTGCTCCGTCGTCTCCTCCGCCGCATTCTCTGTCAATGCAGCAGATGCCTCTTCTGCTGCCTCTGTATCAGCCGTTTCCGCTGTCTCTGTCGTTTCAGTACCAGAGGCCGTACTACCGCTGCTGCCGCAGCCGGCAACCGTCAGCGAAAGACACGGGAGAACGATGCCCAGCAGCCTCCAACTCCATCGATATCCGTGCGTGCAGGCCATATCGCCCATGTGAATGATGTCATATTCTGTTTGTTTCATCACCGTTCCCCCTTCCTTTTTGCGTTTGTATTTATTCACACTTTACATGAAATCGATTCCTTTTTCTACATTCCTAATCGCTCTGTTACACACGCCTGTATATCTTCCGCAATTGTAACTATTCAGAGCCAAGCACATTTTTGCGAATGGGCTCTGAATAGTTACCCGCAATTTATCTGCACTTATTCTGTCCGGCGGCGCCCTGGCCAAAATGTCCCAGAAGCAAACCGAATCATACGAATAAAGGTGGCAAAAAGCCCTCCGCCATGAGACGTACTCACAACTAAGGGCTTTCATGCAACTGTTATCAATTTGTTATCAAAAGACTTTCTAAAATGTCGCAAACCTGCATAAATACTGGTTTTTTACGACATCTCAGCTTATTCCAGTTCGATGGTTCCCGGCGGCTTGCTGGTAAGGTCATAAAGTACGCGGTTCACGCCCTTAACCTCATTAATAATGCGCCGCATGCAGGTCTGCAGTACGCTCCACGGAATTTCCGCCGCCTCTGCCGTCATGAAATCTGATGTCAGGACGCCGCGCAGGGCCACCGCATAGTCGTAGGTCCTGCCATCACCCATGACACCGACGCTCCGCATATTGGTGAGGGCTGCAAAAAATTGTCCCTTCCCCATATCGATTCCGCCCTTTTCCAGCTCCTGCCGGAAAATTGCATCTGCATCCTGTACAATACGAACTTTCTCTTCCGTCACTTCACCGACAATTCGAACGCCAAGTCCCGGTCCCGGGAAGGGCTGACGAAACACCAGAGCTCGCGGAAGGCCCAGTTCCAGTCCGGTCTGACGAACCTCATCCTTAAACAGATCGCGAAGCGGCTCCACAATTTCCTTGAAATCAACGTTCTTCGGAAGTCCTCCAACGTTGTGGTGCGATTTGATCACCGCACTGCCGGTTCCGACAGCTCCGCTTTCAACCACATCCGGATAGATGGTTCCCTGTGCCAGGAAATCGACCGTTCCGATTTTCTTAGCCTCTTCCTCGAACACCTTGATGAACTCAGCGCCGATAATCTTGCGCTTCTGCTCCGGATCCGCCACACCTGCCAGAAGGCCATAGAAGCGATCCGCCGCGTTGACGCGGACAAAGTTAAGCTCAAAATTACCCTTCGGTCCGAAAACCGCCTCGACCTCGTCCCCCTCGTTCTTGCGAAGAAGGCCATGGTCAACGAACACACAGGTCAGCTGCTTGCCAACTGCTCTGGAAAGGAGCGCCGCTGCTACTGAGGAATCCACGCCGCCGGAAAGGCCAAGGAGAACCTTTCCATCTCCAATCTTCTCGCGGAGCTCCCGGATGGTGGTCTCCGCAAACGAGGACATCTCCCAGCTGCCGCTGCAACCGCAGATATCCCGTACGAAATTGCGCAAAAGCTTCATGCCTTCCTCGGTATGAACCACCTCCGGATGGAACTGCACCGCATAAAGGCCACGATTTGCGTCCTCCATAGCTGCCACCGGGCAATCCGCAGTATGTGCCGTGACGTGGAATCCCTCCGGCGCCTCTGCAATGTAGTCCGTGTGGCTCATCCAGACCGTGGACACCGGTTTTACATCTTTAAAGAGAGCAGATGCAGAATCATCCACCGTTGTATCGGTGTGGCCGTACTCGCTGACCGGCGCAGTTGCAACTCTTCCGCCCATACGGTACGCCATCAGCTGAGATCCATAGCAAATGCCCAGAATCGGCACTCCGATCTCAAACAAATCCCTGGTATAGGTTGGAGATGTCTCCTCGTATACGCTGTTGGGTCCGCCCGTCAGAATGATTCCCTTGGGATGCATTGCCTTGAGCTTGTCCAGCGAAATGGTATACGGATGGATCTCGCAATATACCTGATTCTCACGGACTCTGCGGGCGATCAGCTGCTTATACTGGCCGCCGAAATCCAGAACAACAATGAGTTCGCGCTCCATACTCTGGTTTCCTTTCTTTCCATTCTTTTATACCAATTTACTCAGCACTTCCTTAGTAAATAACTCTCCGAATGCATACATACGGCCGGTAAGTTGCCGCACTGTATTTAATTCCGGTTGCAGCCGTGCTCGCATGCACAATGGTTCCGTTACCGATATACAACGCAACGTGTCCCGGATAACAGATAATATCCCCCGGCTGCGCATCCGCCAGCGAATCTACCGCAACGCCGGCGCTTCTCTGCGAGACATCGGTGCGTCCGATGGAATAGCCAAAGTGTGCGTATATAAGAGACGTAAAACCGGAGCAGTCCGTTCCCTCTGTCAGGCTGTTGCCGCCGTATACATACGGATTGCCGACAAACTGCGTCGCATAGTTGGCAACGGTCTGACCGGATACACCGTTGGAATTCACTGCCGCAGAGGATGAGCTCGAAGAGCTGGATGAGCTGGAACTGCTATCCTCCTGGCTCGAGCTCGACTGACTCTGTGAAGAGCTCTCTGAGCTTGACTGGCTGGCATTCTCTGCTGCCTTGGCTGCTGCCTCTGCTGCCGCCTTGGCCGCTGCCTCCTGGCGGGCCTGCTCTGCCCTGGCTGCCTCTGCCTCTACCGCAGCAGACAGCTCCGCATTCTGCGCCTTCAGCTGCTCTGCCAGCTCGCTTGCCGCAGCCTTTGCTTCCTCCAGCTGTGCAGTAATGTCTGCATTCTGCGCCTCCAGCTCATCTACAGTCTGCTGAAGTGCCTCCTGCTCCTCTTCCAGGCCCCTCTTAGATTCCTCCTGCTCGGCTTTCTGCTCTTCCAGCTGCTGCTGAACCTCTGCAACCTTTCTCTGCACCTCCTGGAATTCCTCCAGCTTTTTCCGGTCGTACTCGTAGAGCTGCTCCACATACCCAACCTTGTTGAGCATGTCTGAGAACGAGGATGCCTTCATCAGGATCTGAACATAGGTTGCATTCCCCTGTTCATACATGTAGCGAATGCGTTCCTTCATCGCTTCATAGCGAGCCTCTTCATCCGCCTTTGCAGCATCGTATTCCTTCTGCTTCTCCGCAATCTGCTCCTCAAGATCCGCGATGGTCTCCTCGAGCAGCTGAATACTGGCCAGATTTTCCACGAGCTGTGCGTTCTTGGCCTCCAGCTCCTCGTTAATCTGCTGCTCCTGGCTCTGCAGGCTGGCGGCCTCATTTTTGGCTGCATTCAGCTGATTCTGGGTTGCGTTTGTCTTTTTACGCAGGCTGTCAACCGAGGCAGCAGAAACGCCGGCAGGAACACTGACCGCGAACACTGCTGCCAGCAATAATGGGAGAAGCTCCCGGCGCAGGAATCGTTTTATTTTTAATAACTTCATCTAAAAGCCTTTCGAAGCCGGATATTACAATTCGCAGTTGCCTACGGTTCTGGGGAAGGGCAGCACGTCACGAATGTTCTCCATGCCGGTCAGATACATAATAGCGCGCTCGAAGCCAAGGCCAAAGCCCGCATGCCGCACGGAACCGTAGCGGCGCAGATCCAGATAGAACTCATACTGGCTCTTATCCATTCCAAGCTCATCCATACGGCTCTCCAGAATAGACAGATCATCCTCGCGCTGTGAGCCGCCGATGATTTCACCGATTCCGGGAACCAGGCAGTCGCAGGCTGCCACAGTCTTTCCGTCAGGATTGAGCTTCATATAGAAGGCCTTGATATCCTTCGGATAGTCCGTCACGAAAACCGGGCGCTTGAACTCCTTCTCCGTGAGGAAGCGTTCATGCTCTGTCTGCAGATCGCAGCCCCAGTATACCTTGTTCTCAAATTCATCATTGTGCTGCTCGAGAATCTTTACAGCATCGGTGTAGGTGATCCTGCCAAAGTCAGAAGAAGCCACATGCTCCAGGCGCTCCAGCAGCCCCTTGTCCACGAACTGATTGAAGAAGGCCATCTCGTCCGGCGCATTCTCCATCACATAGCGAATGATATACTTGAGCATTGCCTCCGCCAGCTCCATATCATCCTCCAGATCTGCAAAGCAGATTTCCGGCTCAATCATCCAGAACTCAGCCGCATGACGCGTCGTGTTGGAATTCTCCGCGCGGAATGTCGGTCCAAAGGTATACACGTTGCGGAACGCAAACGCATACGTTTCAACGTCCAGCTGTCCGGAAACGGTGAGGTTGGTAGGCTTTCCAAAGAAATCCTGCGAGTAATCCACCGTTCCGTCTTCCTTGCGCGGAATGTTATTCAGATCCAGCGTTGTAACCTGGAACATCTCGCCGGCGCCCTCTGCATCACTTCCCGTGATCTCCGGAGCATGTACATAGACAAAATCCCTCTCCTGGAAGAATCTGTGGATCGCGTACGCAGCAAGGGAACGAACACGCATTACCGCTTCAAAGGTGTTGGTACGAACACGCAGATGCGGCATGGTGCGGAGATACTCGAATGTATGACGCTTTTTCTGCAGCGGATAATCCGGTGTCGATTCGCCCTCAACCTCTGCCCGCAGCACCTGCATCTCCAGAGGCTGCTTGGCCTCCGGCGTCGCAACAATCTTTCCGGTTGCAATGATTGCCGCGCTGATGTTGAGCTTGGCAAGCTTCGCAAAATCCTCAATCTCTGCAGAATACACCAGCTGAAGATTCTTAAAGCAGGAGCCGTCATCCAGGGCAATAAATCCGATGGACTTGGAATCACGATTGGACTTGATCCAGCCTGCTACCGTGACCTCCTGATCGTAATAGTTCTCCGGCTTGTTAAAAATATCCCGGATCTCTGCCAGCTTATAGCTCTCTCTCATCGTTGCCTCCTCTGCCGTATTTATTCTTCTGTGCTCTGTGTTGCTGCGCTCTCAGCAGCCTCGGTTGTCTCTGCCGTTTCCGCTTCTTCCGTTGATGCGTCCTCAGAGGTTTCTGTCGTCTCTGCCGATGCATCTTCTGTCGTCTCCGTGCTGCCCTCGGTATCTTCCGCATCCTCGTCGCTCGGCTCACTCACGACCGCATTCTTCTGCAGGAATTCCAAAACGTTCTGCAGCATCAGGGACTCACGGACAGACTCTGCGTCCTCCGATTTCTTGAATTCATCCACGCTGCTGTAGCCAGCCTGTGCTGCATAGCTTGAAAGCTGGGTATTAAACTCCGTACGGGAAGGATTAAGGCCTTCCTTGTCTGCGATGGCCTTCATGACCAGAAGCTCCTTGGCAGAATCGGTTGCATTGTCCGTCAGAACCTGCTCCGGATCATCCTCATCCGCCCCCAGGAATGTGGTCAGGAAATCATCCAGTTCCATACCGTACTGTGTCGCATAGTTGGTATAGTATGTCTTCGCCGATTCCACAAGACGATCGATCATCTTCTGCGGCGGATCCTGCGTATAGGTGCTGTTCTCCACCATATACTGTGCCACCTTGCTCTGCACATCACTGTCATAGGAGCTCTGTGCCTGCTGCATCAGCTGATCATAGACATAATCGTTGTATTCTTCTACGTTGGACACGCCGGAGATATCCTGGCTCACCACCCAGTCATCCGTCAGCTCCGGTGTAACCTTCTGCTGAATCTTATTAATGGTCACCGTGAAAACAACACTCTGACCTGCCAGATCAGAGCTGCTGTAATCCTCCGGGAAGGTAAGATCCAGATCCACTGTCTCCCCCACCTTGTGTCCGATCAGACCATCCTCAAAGCCATCGATGAAGGATCCGGAACCAATGGTCAGATCATACCCGGTTGCACTGCCGCCGTCGAATTCTTCACCGTCCTTTTTCCCAACGTAATCAATATTGACGATGTCTCCGTCCTCCACATCATCGCGATCCGTGATCTCTTCGGTTGTAGCAGAGCTGCTGAGCTGATACTGCACCACATAATTCACGTAATCATCCGAAACGGACGGTGCAGATTCTTCGACCGGAATCGCGCTGTAATCGCAAGGCTCCACAAAATCGGATGCCTTCAACCCGCTCAAATACGCCGCGTCATTACTCGTGCACGCTGTTACACTGACTGCAAGAAGCGCTGCTGCCGCAGACGCCAGAATGGTATGCTTTCTCATTGGTTATTCCTTCTATCCTTTCACGAGTCCATGCTGCCGAAGCCACCGCATTTCAATTCCCGGCACCAAGTCCATAATAGACTACAGTTTAGCACAATGTTTCAGGCCATTAAACCCCTTTACTGACCTTTTCCTTGCCCTCTCAACGAGGCAGGTGTTACAATGAAAGCATCTGTTTAGCGCCTGCCGATCTTAGTGTAAATGTAACTATTTAGAGGCCATTCGCAAAATCGCTGCTATGCAGCTTTTCTTTTGCCCATGTGGTGTTTCGAGGCGGGTGCTAAGTGGTCATATTATGCAATTTTCAGGAGGATTTTTGAGTGAGTACTTCCCTTATCGTAACCTTAATCATTCTGGCCGTTCTAGTCGGTGCCGTGGTTGCGCTGTATTTTTTCGGCAAGCGAATGCAGAAAAAGCAGCAGGAGCAGGAGGCAACCGTTCAGTCGACCAAGCAGCCCGTCACCATGCTGATCATTGACAAAAAGAAAATGAAGCTGAAGGAAGCTGGTCTTCCGCAGGCGGTAATGGATTCCACTCCCAAGTACCTCCGCAGAGCCAAGCTTCCTATCGTAAAGGCCAAGGTTGGTCCCCAGATCATGAACCTGGTAGCAGACGACAAAATTTTTGATGAGATTCCGGTGAAAAAGCAGGTTCGCGCTATGGTCAGCGGCATTTATATCGTTGAGGTCAAGGGACTCCACGGCCAGAAGCTGGAGAAGCCGGAAGCCAAGAAGAAAAACTTCATCGGGCGCTTTATGGACAAGGTCCGTGAGGTTGGCAGCGCAGGTCCTACCAGCAAGTAAATGCATTCAGAATGCGCGGTATTTCACATCGTTTCAGAACAAAAGGAGCTTTCGAGTATCTCGAAAGCTCCTTTTGTTCTCGCGAATCATCGCAGAATAATCAATCTAATAAAGCAAATCTTTTCCGAGAGTGCCCGCGGCTCACGCAGGATTCACAAAGCCTGTCAGAAATTTCTGGAACGCCGCAAACTCCGGATGCCTCTCCAATTCCGTGAAGGCCTCCCGCGCCTTATCCGGCTCTTCATAGACAGCAAATACCGTAGGTCCCGAGCCCGTCATGATGCTGCCCAGCGCGCCGTGTTCCAAAAAGAACTGCTCCAAACGGCCAATGACCGGATATTCTGCCCCCGTCTTCTGCTCCAGTACATTCCCAAAGCATGCACACATTCCGTTCAAGTCACCTTCAGTAATGGCTTTTGCCATGCCATCCACATCCGGATGTTGAATTTCCTCCTCCGGGATGCGGTCGTATTCCGTGTAAACCCACGCCGTAGATACATCCAGCGCCGGCTTGCAGACAAGAAGCGTATTCTCCGGCGGCGCAGGAAGTACTGTCAGCACCTCTCCAATGCCTTCACAAAGGCATGTACCGCCCGTTACACAGTACGGAATGTCCGCGCCCAACGGAAGCGCAAGCCTCTGCAGCTCCTCATCAGAAGCCCCCAGCTCATACATTTGATTCAAAAGGCGAAACACCGCTGCTGCGTCGGCACTCCCGCCTGCCATACCGGCCGCAATCGGTATACGCTTGTCCAAATGAATTTGAAGCCCGTCCGTAATGCCGAATTCCCGGCGCATGACATCTGCCGCACGCCAGACCAGATTGGATGGACCCGACGGCAGCACGCCGCTGTCGGTTGTCATGGAAATATCTGTTCCTGCCGCCTTTGCGATGGTCACCGTATCAAAGATATCCACCGTCTGCATAATCATGCGGACCAGGTGATAACCATCCGCACGCCTCCCGGTGACGTCCAGTGAGAGATTAATTTTCCCGTATGCCTTTCCGGTAATACTGTCCATGTCCGCTCCGTTTCTATTCTCTGATTCGCAAATCGCTGATGCGTTGCCCTCTTACTCAACCGCTCCCACAATCTCCGTGATCGAGCCAAGATGGTGGCGCACAGCGTACTCTTCCATTCCTTCCAGCACGTCCATTGCAGCCGACGGATTGTGAAAATTCGCTGCTCCCACGGCAACGCCCGTGGCTCCGGCAAGCATCAGCTCCAGTGCATCCTCCGCCGAGGATACTCCGCCCATACCGATAATCGGGATCTTCACCGCATGAGCTGCCTCATACACCATTCGGACCGCCACCGGATGGATGGCAGGACCGGACATTCCGCCGGTCTTGTTGGCCAGTACAAAGCGTTTTCTTTCTACGTCGATTTTCATTCCGGTGATGGTATTGATCAGCGAAATCGCATCTGCTCCGCCGGCCTCTGCCGCTCTTGCAAGTTCCCCGATGCTGGTTACATTGGGTGTCAGCTTCATGATGACCGGCTGACGGGCTATCTTTTTAATCTGCTCCGTAATATGCAGCAGGCTTTCCGGCTTTGTGCCGAACGCTATGGCTCCCTGCTTGACATTCGGGCAGGAAACATTGACCTCCAGCATATCCACGCGTTCTTCATCAGCAAGGCGTTCCACAACCTCCAGATATTCCTCCTCGCTGTGACCGCAGACATTCACAATCACCCTTGTATCATACTTCTTCAAAAAGACGAGGTCGCGCGCTGCGAATACCTCTACGCCGGGATTCTGCAGTCCGATGGCATTGAGCATCCCGCCATAAACCTCTGCCACGCGAGGCGTAGGGTTCCCTTCCCACGGCACGCTCGATACCCCCTTTGTCACCACAGCGCCCAAACGGTTTAAGTCCACAAAATCCGAATACTCCATGCCGGAGCCAAAGGTTCCTGAAGCTGTCATAACGGGATTTTGAAAGGTAAGCCCCGCGATCTGTACCGACAAATCCGGCCGATTGCTTTCCCTGTTCTGGATTTCCTCGTTCATCTCTTTTATCCTCTTTCAAATCTGCATTTCCTGCAATTATTCAAAGTCCATTCTCAAAATGCTGCAGCACAGCTTTCCTTAGATCTCCACATCTTCAGCAGCAAATACCGGGCCCTCTGTGCAGATTCTGGCATTATGAACTCTGGAATGCTCGTCCTTTTTTGTCGTTTTGGCAACACATCCAAGGCAGGCACCGATTCCGCAGGCCATGCGCTCCTCCAGTGAGATGAATGCCGGAATCCCCAGTTCCTCCGCCAGTTTCTTTACACCGCGCAGCATCGGCAGCGGTCCGCAGGAGCAAATCACATCAAACGATGCTGTCTCTCCTGTTCCAGTTTCTCCGGTACCGATCAGATCTCTGGCAGCCGCCACGCTGTTCCCATGGAATCCGGCTGTCCCGTCATCCGTTGAAATGACAAGTCGGCTTACGGCCTGAAAATCCCCCTTCAGGAACAGATCATTTGTACGGTAGCCCATCACAGCCGTTACCGTTTCCCGTGCAGTCTCCGCATCCAATCCCTGCTGCAGGTTCGCCGCATACAATGCCTTAGCCAGCCCCAGCATCGGAGGAGCGCCGATGCCGCCGCCCAAAAGGAGCACTCGCCTGCCGGTCATTGCCGGCACGTCATATCCATTCCCCAGTATTCCAAGGATGTCTGCTGTATCCCCGGAGCGCCATCCGGAGAACTCTCTTGTCCCGTTTCCGGCCACGCGGTACACCAGCCGCAGCTGGCGCTTTTGCGGCTCCCAGCCGCAGATGGAAATCGGTCTCGGCAAAAGCTTTGATGCATCCTTCGGATAGACTCCGACGAACTGCCCCGGCTTCACCTCCTGCGGCGCCTTTCCCTCCGCATATTCCAGGAGCAGGGAGTATACCCCCTGTGAAAGCTCAGTACTATCTATCACTTTCAGTGTCTGTTTGGTTTTCTTCTCTGTCATACAACACCTCTCCATTTTTCCGGTGCATACTGCTGATAGGTCTCTGCAATCACCTGCTCCACCTTTTCCGGCAAGAGCTTGCGCTCCGCAATCGGCAGATTCCCGGTTTCAATCGGTGTTCCAATCACTATGGTGACCGGTGTCTTATAAACCTTCATTGGATGATCCTCCAGGATATTACCCGTACCGATCAGCGTAATCGGCACCACCGGTGCTCCGGCACGAATTGCGATTTTAAAGCTGCCGCCCTTGAATTCCCCGATACATCCCTCCTCCTTGGTTCTGGTCCCCTCAGGGAAAATAAGAACCGAACTGCCGGCCTTCAGGCCTGCTGCCGCATCGGTTACCATCTGTGCCCCGGCACGGATATCGCTGCGGTCCAGAAACAGACAGTGAATTTGCTTCATCCAGAAATGCAGGAGCGGAATCTTCCCAAGCTCCTTTTTGGCAATGATAATGAAAGGCCTCGGCAGGAGAGGGGCAGTCATAATGATGTCAAAAATCGAACGGTGATTTCCTACAAATAGCGACGGGCAATCCTTCGGGATATTCTCCAGCCCGACAACCGTCACAGGGCACCCGGTCGATGCCGCCACCAGGCGAAGTCCCCAGCAGACTGTGGCATAGGAAATGCGATCCGCTGCGTGCGGTGCGAATTTACCGGTGATCCATACGATCAGCATGACCGGCAATGAACAAATGAAGAAAAACGCTGCTGCCAGGATAGCCCAAGCGGTACGAATTGTCATAATTGCAAAGTCCCCTTTCCTGTGGCGATTCTATTCCATCATAGACGCCCCGCCTTCCCTTCGCAAGGTCGGCATGTTTGATGCATGTAGCCGAAACCATTCGTAAGAAGCGACGCACTAGGCCCGGACCGCCTCCGCCAGAAAAACGCGTCCCTCCGGTGCGATTCCAAGCTCTTTTCCCAGTTTCTTGGCCTCCTCCAGCGTTGGCGTTTCCAGCAGGTTCTCCGGCCGGAAGCCGGCATCCATGATCCCGCTTTTTACGCCAAAGGCGACATCTTCACCGATTAGGATAATATGGCTGCACGTCTGCGCTGCCTCGTAGCCCAGATGATAATTCACGCTTTCCTGCGCTTTACCAAGTCCCAGCAGGCCGGACGTAAGAAGGACATGCTCTCCACTGAACTGCCGCAATGTCTGCACGGCTTCAATCGCCTGTACCGGATCCTCATTCGCCATATCATCAATCCAAGTAGCATTCGGAATGTTGATAAGCTGCATGTGGTGCGGCGTCTGCGGAATGATCGCTGCCTGATAGGGAAGCTCCTCTCTATCGGCACCGAGCATCCTTGCTGCCGTAATGGCACCGATCAGGAAGCGCAGCTGCTGCCGGCCAACCAGTATGGTCGTATATTCCTCCGGTGCGCGTCTGCCTCTTGGAAGCGTGAACCGCGTCCCCTCTGAGCTGCTCTCAAGGATAGTCCCCTTCACATGACAATGCTCACCAAAGCCAAAGGTCACCACTTTCTTTCCATGCCTTTCCCGCATGAGTTCCTTATCATCTCCATTGATCAGTATAATCCCATGCATTCCCCGAAGCTCTGCATGTTCATCTCCGGTGGCTGCATCCTTTGACACCCGCAGCAGGAGCTCTGGATGAAGAATATCTGTGATCTGCTGCAGATCCTGCGGACTGGCTGCCTGTACCAGGCAAATCAGAATCTCCAGCTGAAGTCCCGGAAGCTCGTGAATCACCTGGGCCGCATCCACTGCCGTATGGAGTACCCTCTCCTCCAGGCGGCAGGTACCGCATCGGGACAGAAATGCCGCCAGGATTCGTCCCATTTCGTCCAGATTGCGGCTGCCAGTTACAACAACTATCTTCAGTCCGTGGCGCCGCTGCAGAAGCTCCCACGCTGCTTTTACATAACGCCGTCCCATAATCCATTCCATCGGTTTTGCCAGTTTCCGCAAAAGCGGCGCCGCCAGCGGCTGCAGCAGAAATGCCATTCCCAAAATCAGATTCACTGCACTCTTGCAGTTTTGGGGCAGCAAAAGGCACCACAGGAAAACCAAGCACCAAAGAAGCAGCCAAAGTCCAATGAGGCCCCCGAGTCTGCGTCCCGGGTGTAGCATATGGCGAAGTCCTTTTCCCCCTTCTCGTTTTTCTCCGATTCTATTTTTATCCGGCCCCGATTCTCTTTTCTGCATTCTTCGCAGACGGAAGCTGTATAGCAGAAGAATTCCCAGGAGATAGAACAAAAGCAGCAATTTGCCGAGAATCCGGTAATCCATCCACAGTGCCGCCGACGGAACCAGCACGAAAAGAAGGGGCAGCCATCGAAGACTGTCCCTCATCAGCAGGCGCAAATACCTTTCTGTCTGCCAGTTCTGCTCCTGCAGCATATTCAGATAATAGCGCATGGTGACATACAGCGCTGCTGTGAATATCACCACAAGAAAGCATTGTACCAGGCTCATGCCGTATCAGTTGTTTTCCAGCGATCTTCGGTTGTAATTGATCAGGCAGCCGTCCAGGATAATCTGCCGTTCCTCATCGGTCAGGCTCCCCAGTGTCACCGTGAACGGAAGAAGTTCTCCCTCACGCACCACATATCCGGTAATCTCCTCTGCCTTATTCTCCACAGCCTCCCGAATCTTCGGGAAGAACAGATAATCCATCTTGTGGAACGGAAGCTCCTCTCCTGTGAAAAGGAAGGGAAGCATCCCCCAGTTGATCAGGTTGCTGCGATAACGCTTGGTCGCATATTCACCTGCAATGTTCGCCCAGCCGCCGAGCACCTTCTGGCAGGATGCTGCCTGCTCTCTTGCAGAGCCGTCACCCGGCTTCACAGCATAAATGGTCGAGCCGATACCGATGTTGGCGCGCCCTACCTCCGGGAACTTTGTACGGATGGTGGTCATGACATCGTGGAAGCCCGGAAGCGCCTTTCCGATGCAGGTTCCTGCGACCTGTGCCCGTTCGCCCTCCCGTACCTCTTTGGCAAGCTCCACATAATCCGGTGCCTTTCTGGAAAGTGTAAATTCCGCAAGTCCTTCCGGATTGGAGCGATAGGAGGAGGTCTCTCCGGACGGAATCAGCTCATCGGTTGTGGTAACCGGATCATGAATTTCGGCAACGACACGAAGTGCCAGGTTCTCCGGAAGCGGCTCCATCTTCGGCCAGTCCTTAATATTCGGTCCGAGCTGCAGAGTCGTATCCGGATCGGCCGTTCCGTGCGAATCGAATACTCTCTTCTCATAAATAGCGCCGTCGAAATGATAATGGTAGCTCGGGATATCCTTATCCATATCCGTTGCCGCTGTAAGGAAGCCCTGATGAGCCGCCGTTGCTGCAATTGATCTCGCATCCATCAGCGCCACATAGGAAATCTGCCCCTTCTGCGGCTTTGAGCCCTCACGATTCGGGAAATTGCGCGTGGAATGCCGAATGGAAAATGCGTTGTTGGCCGGTGTGTCCCCCGCACCAAAGCAGGGTCCGCAGAATGCGGTTTTAAGCACAGCTCCTGCATCCATCAGCTTCATGGCAACACCGTTTCGAATCAGCTCCGCATAAACAGGCTGTGAAGCAGGGTATACAGAAAGCGTAAACTTATCGCTTCCGATGCTCTCTCCGTCCAGAATTCCGGCCGCCTCGCAGATATTCTCGAATCCGCCGCCGGCGCATCCGGCAATGATTCCCTGATCCACCAGGAGCCGTCCGTCAACAATCTTATCCTGCAGGTGTGTCTCCACCTTGTCGCCAAAAGATACCTTCGCCCGCTGTTCAACCTCGTGAAGAATATCTGCCAGATTATGATTCACCGTATCAATGGAGTACGCCATTGAAGGGTGGAATGGCATGGCAATCATCGGTTCTATTTTGGACAAATCGATTTCAATCACGCCATCATAGTATGCGCCCTTTTCCGGTGCAAGCGGTGCATAATCCTCTTCCCTGCCGTGAAGTGCCAGCCAGTCTCTGGTCACCTCATCTGTCTCCCAGATAGAGGAAAGACATGTTGTCTCTGTCGTCATGACATCGATGCCGATGCGATAATCCTCCGAAAGGTTATGCACACCTTCACCAATGAACTCCAACACCTTATTCTTGACAAAGCCGCTTTCAAACACCGCTCCGATGAGTGCAATATTAACATCGTGAGGGCCAACGCCTCGCCGCGGTGCTCCCGTCAGGTGAATCGCAATCACTTCCGGTCTTGCAATATCATAGGTCTGTCCGAGAAGCTGCTTAACCAGCTCAGGTCCGCCTTCTCCCATCGCCATGGTTCCAAGCGCACCATACCGTGTATGTGAATCCGATCCCAGAATCATTCCGCCGGTTCTGGCCATCTTCTCACGTGCGTACTGGTGAATAACCGCAAGGTGCGGCGGAACATAGACGCCGCCGTATTTCTGCGCGGCTGTCAGGCCGAACATATGATCATCTTCATTGATCGTACCGCCCACAGCGCAAAGAGAGTTGTGGCAGTTGGTGAGCACGTAAGGGATCGGAAATTTCTCCAGTCCGGATGCCCTTGCCGTCTGAATGATGCCGACATAAGTGATGTCGTGGCTGGTCAGCTGATCGAACTTGATCCGCAGTTTATCTTTACTGCCGCTGGTATTGTGTGCTGCAAGAATTCCCCAGGCCATAGTCTTATCCCTGGCCTCCTCCTTATTCCCGGAAAGTCCTGCTGCCGCAAGAGCAGCTCCGGCATCCGGTCCGTCCCAGATCCACTGCCCGTTTCCAAGATAATATGCGCCACTTTTATGCAGCTCCACCATCGTCTTCTCTCCCTCTTCTGTTCCTTTGCCAGTCCGTTTCTACAGGAAAGCCCACAGCGCGGAGATAATTTCCGTCTGTGGGCTCCTTCTTAGATTGTATACAATTGTACGAATCTGTCAATTCGTCATGCAGCTTTACGTATGGTAAAACATCACTTCTTCTTGGATACTGCAGCATTCAAAGCTGAAGCCACGGTCTTCTTGGCTGCCGCAGCGTCCTTCTTGAGTTCCTCTTTCAGCTCTTCCTTGATTTCTTCCTTCTTGGTCTCTTCCTTCTTCGGAGCCGGAATCTCTACCTTCTCCAGCTTCCAGATCTCCTTCGCGTACTCCTCAATGGTACGGTCGGAGGAGAATTTGCCGCAGGAGGACGTATTGATGATGGCCATCTCTGCCCACTTGCTCTTGTCCTGATATGCTGCAACGATGTCACGCTGTGCTGCTGCATAGGATTCGAAATCCTTCAGGATAAAGTAGCGGTCTGCAGGGCATCCCGGCTGGCTCTTAAGGAGAGAATCATACAGCGGGCGGAACAGCTCCGGATTTTCTCTGGAGTATGTGCCATTCACCAGCTGCATCAGAACCTCCCGAACGTTCTGATCGTTGTTGAAGATCTCATTCGGATTATAGCCGCCGTTGTTCTCGTAATTAATTACTTCCTGAGAAGACAGACCGAAGATAAACATGTTCTCCTTGCCCATCTCTTCTGCCATCTCGACGTTAGCGCCGTCCATGGTTCCGATCGTCAGCGCGCCGTTAAGCATCAGCTTCATGCAGCCGGTTCCGGAGGCCTCCTTGGAAGCAGTGGAAATCTGCTCGGAGATATCTGCTGCCGCGAAGATGATCTCTGCGTTGCTGACACGGTAATCCTCGATGAAGACCACCTTCAGCTTGCCCTGGATGGACGGATCGTTGTTGATTACATCTGCCACGTTATTGATCAGCTTGATGGTCAGCTTGGCATTGCGGTAGCCTGCCGCTGCCTTTGCACCGAAGATAAAGGTGTGTGCCGGATACTCCATACCCGGATTCTTCTTCAGCTGATTATAAATGTACATTACGTGCAGGATGTTCAAAAGCTGTCTCTTGTACTCGTGCAGACGCTTTACCTGTACGTCAAAGATGGAACGAGGATCTACCTCTACACCGTTGTGCTCTAAGATGTAATTGGCCAGACGCACCTTGTTCTGATACTTGATCTGCATGAACTCGCGCTGCGCCTTTTCGTCGGTCGCATAGGGCTTAAGCTCACCGATGTGAGAAAGGTCCGTAATCCACTCATCTCCGATATGATCCGTAATCCAGGATGCCAGCAGCGGGTTGGCATGCATAAGGAATCGTCTCTGCGTAATTCCATTGGTCTTGTTGTTGAACTTCTCCGGGAACATCTCATAAAAGTCGTGCAGCGACTCATTTTTAAGAATCTCGGTATGAAGTCTTGCAACACCGTTGACAGAGAAGCCCGCCACGATAGCCATGTTCGCCATGCGAACCTGCCCGTCATAGATGACGCCCATCTTGGAAATCTTGTAGCCGACATCTACGCCGCTGTGATCGTACTTGGCATGAATGTCATTTTCGAAGCGACGATTAATCTCCTCCACGATCTGATAGATACGGGGAAGAAGACGGGAGAACAGCTCGATGGGCCACTTCTCCAGGGCCTCTGCCATAATGGTGTGATTGGTATACGCAGTGGACTTCTGCACAATCTGCCATGCATCGTCCCACTCCAGCTGGTATTCATCCAGAAGGATTCGCATCAGCTCCGGCACAGTCAGCGTCGGATGCGTATCGTTCATCTGGAACACAACCTTCGAGGGAAGATCGTGAATATCCTCATTGCGGGACATGAACTTCTTGATAGCCAGCTGTACCGAAGCGGATACAAAGAAGTACTGCTGCTTGAGTCGAAGCTCTTTGCCCTGTGTATGATCATCGCAAGGATACAGAACCTCGCAGATGGTTCTGGCAAGGTTTTCCTCCTCAACGGCCTTCTGATAATCACCCTTGTCGAAGGAATCCAGATGGAAGCTGTTCACCGGCTCTGCATCCCAGATGCGAAGCGTGTCAACAAAGCCGTTGCCGTAACCGATAACCGGCATATCATACGGCACTGCCTTGACGGCAGAATATCCTTCCTGGCGGAACATCGTGCGTCCGTTTTCCGCCACATAGGAAGCAACATAACCGCCGAAGTGAACCTCCTGCGTATACTCCGGACGGCGAAGCTCGAACGGGTTGCCGTTCTCAAGCCAGTTATCCGGTGCCTCTACCTGGTAACCATCCACAATCTTCTGCTTGAACATACCGTAGCGATAACGGATGCCGCAGCCATACGCCGGATAATTCAGGGTTGCCAGCGAATCCAAAAAGCACGCTGCCAGTCGTCCGAGTCCGCCGTTTCCAAGTGCCGGGTCCGGCTCCTGGTCCTCGATGGCATTGATATCAAAGCCCAGCTCCTTCAGCGCTTCTGCGACCGGCTCATACGCCTGAAGATTGATCAGATTGTTGCCGAAGGCTCTTCCCATCAGGAACTCCATGGAAAGATAATACAATGTCTTCGGGTTCTTCTCGTCGAATTCCTTCTGCGTGCGCATCCAGTCATCCACGATCTGATCCTTGAGCGCATACGCTGCCGCCTGGAAAATCTGCTCCTTGCTCGCCTCGGCAATCTCGCGGCGGAACATTGTGCGGACATTGTATTCCACGCTCCTTTTGAACAGGTCCTTGTCAAAATTAATCTTGGTCTTCCTCATTCCGTTTCCCTTTCTGCTTGCCATGTGTATTGCCGGATTGCCGCCGGGCAATCCGGCGTATCCTATGCCTTCTCTACGCCAATGGTTACTGTCTCACCATTGATGTCCCACTCCTTTTCATTGGCCAGAGAAACGTCCTTTTGAATCGCATCTGCCAGAACCTTTGTGCAGATGGCTTCCTTTTTCCTGTCGGCAATCTCATAAAGCTTCTCATTGCCGGACAGCGACAAATGAATATGATCCATCACCTCAAAGCCGGAATCCTTGCGCATCGTCTGAATCTTGGAGATGATTTCGTAAACGTAGCCCTCCTCTATCAGCTCCTGCGTCAGATTGGTGTCGATCACCACGGTAAGATTGCCGTCTTCCTGTGATACATAGCCAGGCTTTTGTGCCATCTCGATCAGAAGATCATCCTTGGTCAGCTCGATCTCTTCTCCGTCTGCCGTGAACCGAAGCACGCCGCTCTCATTCAGTTCATCCATAGCCTTGTTCCCGTCCAGCTCGGACAAAATCTTGCGGATGCTGCCAAGGTGTTTGCCGTACTTGGGTCCTACCGTGCGCAGCTGCGGCTTAAAGGCATATGTTGTATAAGCACGTACATCATCGGCGAACTCCACGCTCTTTACGTTCAGCTCATCCTCGATGATTTCCTGATAGAAGCGGTCCAGGCTCTTGTCAGCCTTCACGTACATCTTGGCAAGCGGCTGCCGGTTCTTGCGGCCGGAGGTATTGCGGCAGGCACGTCCCATCACCACAATCTTGAGGACTTCGTCCATATCCTCTTCCAGCTTCGCATCAATGTGTGTCTGCTCCGCCTCCGGGAAGCGGCACAGATGGATTGATTCCGGAGCAGCTGTGTCCACACTGCGCACAATGTTCTGGTAGATTTCCTCTGTCATGAACGGAATCATCGGTGCTGCGCACAGGCAGACATTCTTCAGTGCCGTATAGAGTGTCATGTAGGCATTGATCTTGTCCTGCTCCATACCCTTCGCCCAGAAGCGTTCCCTTCCGCGGCGAACATACCAGTTCGAGAGATCATCTACGAACTCCTCCAGAACCGCAGCAGCCTCCGGCAGCTTATAGGCCGCCATATTGGCATCGGTTTTCTGAATCATGGAGTTCATCTTGGACAAGAGCCATTTGTCCATGACAGAAAGCTTGTCATAATCCAGCGTGTACTTTGTCGGATCAAACTGATCGATGTCCGCATACAGCACGTAGAAAGCATAGGTGTTCCAGAGCGTTCCGAGGAACTTACTCTGTCCTTCCTTTACTGACTTTCCAGAGAAGCGCTTGGGAAGCCACGGTGCACTCGCCGTGTAAAAATACCAGCGGACCGCATCTGCGCCATAGGTCTCCAGTGCCTCCATCGGATCCACCGCATTTCCCTTGGACTTCGACATCTTATTGCCTTCTTCGTCCAGAACAAGGCCCATGACGATAACATTCTTGAATGCCGGACGATTAAACAGAAGGGTTGCCTCTGCGTGCAGGGAGTAGAACCATCCTCTCGTCTGGTCCACTGCCTCCGAAATGAAGGAGGCCGGGAACTGCTTCTCGAACAGCTCCTTATTTTCAAAGGGATAGTGCAGCTCAGCATACGGGCAGGCCCCGGAGTCAAACCAGCAGTCGATTACCTCCGGCACGCGTTTCATGCTGCCGCCGCAGTCCGGGCACTTGATTTCATACTTATCCACATAGGGTCTGTGAAGCTCAGTGTGCTCTGCCTCCGGATTGCCGGAGAGGTCTGCTAGCTCCTTGCGGGAGCCGATACTGATCTGCTTGCCGCAGTCCGGGCATTCCCAGATGTTCAGAGGTGTGCCCCAATAGCGGTTGCGCGAAATGGCCCAGTCCTGAATGTTCTCCAGCCAGTTTCCAAAGCGGCCCTCGCCCATGGTCGGCGGAACCCAGTTGATTTCCTTATTGTTCCGCACGAGGTCATCGCGTACCTCGGTCATCTTAATGAACCAGGATTCACGCGCATAGTAGATCAGCGGAGTTCCGCATCTCCAGCAGTGCGGATAGTCGTGTTCCACCTTCGGAGCCGCATAGAGAATGCCTCTCTCGTCCAGATCCTTTAAAACCTCCGGATCACAGCTGACTGCACCCTCGTCCAGCTCCGCCTGGGTCGGCTTGCAGCGCATGCCAGCAAACTTGCCGGTTTCCGGCTTCATCCTGCCGTGGTCATCCACCATCTGCACGAAGGGGGCGTTGTACTTGCGGCCCACGCGGGCGTCGTCCTCACCAAAGGCCGGCGCGATATGAACAATACCTGTACCGTCCGTCATGGTGACATAATCATCGCAGTATACAAAGAAAGCCTTCTTATGCTGACGATCGGTCGCTTCCTTGGCACAGGAGTAGAGCGGCTCGTACTCCTTATACTCCAGCTCCTTGCCCTTATAGGTTTCAAGGATTTCATAAGCTGGCTTATCCTCTGCGGCAAGCTCGCCCAGCACCTTATCAGCCAGAGCCTCTGCCAGATAATAGGTATAACCGTCTGCCGCCTTTACCTTCAGATAGGTATCCTCCGGATTGACGCAAAGCGCAATATTCGAGGGCAGCGTCCAGGGAGTCGTCGTCCAAGCAAGGAAATACGCCTCCTCCCCCACAGCCTTGAACCGGACAATGGCCGTACGATCCTTCAGCGTCTTATATCCCTGCGCAACCTCATGAGAAGAAAGCGGTGTGCCGCAGCTGGGGCAATAGGGCACGACCTTAAAGCCCTTGTACAGGAGATTCTTGTTCCAGATCTGCTGCAGAGCCCACCACTCAGACTCAATATAATCATCATAATAGGTTACATACGGGTGATCCATGTCTGCCCAGAAGCCAACCTTCCGAGAGAAGGTCTCCCACATTCCCTTATATTTCCAAACAGATTCCTTGCACTTCTTAATGAAAGGTTCGATGCCGTAGTTCTCGATCTCATCCTTTCCCTCGATGCCGATTTCCTTCTCGACCTCCAGCTCCACCGGAAGGCCGTGGGTATCCCATCCTGCCTTTCTGGGAACCTGCTCTCCCTTCATGGTGTGGTATCTGGGAATCATATCCTTAATGACACGTGTCTCCACATGACCGATGTGGGGCTTGCCGTTTGCAGTCGGCGGACCATCATAGAACATGTAGATCGGGTTTCCCTCGTTCTGTTCCACACTCTTATTGAAAATGTCGTTCTCCTGCCAGAACTTCGCTGTGTTCTCTTCGCGCTGCACGAAATTCAGATCAGGATTTACCTTTTTGTACATAGAACCTCCTTCGCCAGCCTTTCTCGTCAGCCGGCGCTACGTGTTATCGGGCTTTGGCCCATTGACAAGCCCCTCGATTATACGGCGATGGCAAAAATCGTGTCAAGCCAGCCGGGATGGTGTATCATCTCAATATGTATCTGTTTGGCATCTGCCATATTTCAACGTGAATTGACTGCTTGCAGGCAAATTCACGATTGAAATT
>CAVGIV010000040.1:0-25387 GCA_963629395.1 Paludibacteraceae bacterium
TCAACATTAGCGGTCTTTGGAAACTGATTAACGCTCATGCCGCGCACAGGCTCATAGCCCCACTCACGCATAATGGGAAGGTCTCTTGCAAGGCTTGTCGGCTTGCAGGAAATGTACAGGATGTGCGGTACTCCGTATGCCAGAATCTTCGGCAGCGCCTTTGGGTGCACACCGTCCCTGGGCGGATCCAGAATGATAAAATCCGGTTTCTCCTCGATGCCGTCAATGACCTTCAGCACATCGCCGGCAATGAACGCACAGTTCGGCGTATGGTTGCGGACGGCGTTTTCTCTTGCCGCCTCTACAGCCTCCTCGACGATTTCGACGCCAATCACCTTGGATGCCACCGGCGCGATCAGCTGTGAGATGGTTCCGGTTCCGCAGTATAAATCATAGACCACCGGCTTTTCGGAGCGTTGCTCTGCCTCCATCGCCTCTCGAATGAGTCTGCGCGCCGTTTCATACAGTAGCTCTGCGCCGAAGCTGTTCGTCTGAAAGAAGGAAAACGGAGTGACAGTAAACTGCAGTCCCAGGAGCTCCTCCTCGAAGCTGTCCTTTCCGAAGAGAATCTCTGTCCCCTGGTCGTCTACAATGTCCGCCACAGAATCATTGTGCGTATGCAGGATGCCCGTGATCCGTCCGAGGTACTCTTCCTTCAGAAGTGCCTGCACATATCCGTCCAGAAGAAACGCCTCTTCTCCCGGCGACGGCCAAAAAGACGTCTGCGTGGTCGTCACCAGATCCACCAGTATCTCTCCCGTCTTCATTCCCTTACGGATCAGGAGATGGCGAAGGTATCCTTCTCTTCGCATCCTATGATAAAACGGGACGCCGACACTGCTCCAGAACTGTCTTGTCACACGTATAATCGTCCGAAAATCCGCATCAACAATCCGGCACTGATCCGCATCCGCGACATCATAAAAAGACCCTCTGCGATGCATGCCAAGGGTCAGTGGTCCGTCCTTTGTCTCGTCGCCAAAGGTCAGTTCCATTTTATTCCGGTATTCTTCGGTTAACGGACTTTCCAGAATTCCCTCAAACCAGGTATCCGCCGTGGGATCTGCCTGCTGAAGAAGATGCCGAATCTGCTGCTCCTTTAGGGAAAGCTCATCCTCCGCCCGCAGATTCAGATAAAGGCACCCTCCGCAGGTGCCGAATCTCGGACAGGCAGGCACCGTCTCACAGGGTGCATGCTCTGTCACCTCCAGAAGACATCCTTCCGCCCGGCCGTTTCTTTTCTTCGTGACTCGTACGCGAACCTTCTGCCCGGGAATGGTGTTCTTAACCATGACCTCAGTTTCATCCGCGTGAAACAAGCCCTTATTCGGAAAGCGCAGCGTTTCCACTACGCCTTCCACAATGTCACCTTTTCGCATTCGCCTTATACTTCCTCAGCAGCTGCAGGCTCCTTCGCAGCACAGCCGCAGGTGCATGCTGTCTCTGCTGCAGCCTCTTTGGACTCCTCGCAGGTTTCTTCCTCTTCGGTTGCCTCGTCGCAGATGTCCTCTTCCAGCTCTTCTACGGCCTTTGCCTTTTTCTTCTTGCCGCAGAGGAAGCAGTATCCGCCTTCCTTCTCTTCCTTGTCCTTGGGCTGCAGGAAGCGTACGATGGCATAAACTGCGCCGGCAGCAACGACAACTGCACCGACAACGATCAGGATATTGCGTACCAGACGCACGGTATCGTCCTTCTCATCATCCTTCTTGCCGGAGAACAGAAAATCCTGCAGAAGCGTTGCAGCTGCAGCTGTGCTCACGGTATTCATGATGCCCTTCAAGTCCAGATTAAAAAGCTTTTTCATTTCATTGTTCTCCTTTCAAGATCACACCTTTACCAGTTTGGCAAAGGCAGCATACATCGTTCTAGTCTCACCGCTGTCGAAATCGACCATCACCTTATAGTCACGCGGCCCTTGCTCTATAGACTTTACCACGCCCTGACCGTATTTTAAATGCTCAACTCGGTCTCCTGCCACATAATCCGGTTTTTGTCCGGTTGGCATTCCCTTAGTCAGGCCATCAAGCCCTGCCTTGCCGGACAGAAAAGGCTTTTTATCGGCGGCTGTCTGCGGCTTTTTGTAGACAGCCCGCGGCCGGCCGTCCGCGCTTTTAAAACCATTTGCAGCACTTCTGCCGCTCATATCCGCCTTCGCCTGGGATCCCGCCGTTCCGTATCCGAAGCTATGACTTCTTGCCCCGGATGCGTCAGAGACGCTTCCCGCTCCGAAGCGATGCGGCGATGGATCCCATGTTTTCCCAAAGGAAAGCGGTGCATCCTCCGATCGCCTTGTCTGACTGCTGCAGGACGAAAATCCGGCAGATTCATCCATCAGTTCCTGCGGGATCTCCATGACGAACCGGCTGACGGCATGGTATTTAAATTCCCCGCGGATGAGACGCGCCCTGGCGCTGGTGATGGTAAGATCGTCCTTGGCCCTTGTGATGCCGACGTAGGCAAGACGCCGTTCCTCCTCCATGGCACCGACATCGCCCATTTCTCCCAGCTGCTTGGACTGGAAGCTGGGGAAAATATCCTCCTCCATGCCAACCAGGTAAACCCGCGGGAACTCCAGTCCCTTGGCCGAGTGCAGCGTCATGAGCAGCACCCTCTCATCTGACTCGCCCACCTGATCGATGTCCGCCACCAGGGAAACCTCTTCCAGAAACCCGGAAAGGGAAGGACCATCGCCGTCTCCCTGTTCCATCGCATTTCTCTCGTAATCGGCAGCCTTGCTGATGAGCTCTCCCACGTTGGCAATGCGGTCCTCTGCGGTCTCCTCATCGTAGTCCTCGAGATAATCCTCGTATTCCGTATCGTCAACAATTTTCTGAATCAGATCCTCTACGGAATGATCCGCCGCATAGGAACGAAGGTCCATTAGCTGCGCTGCAAGGACCTGCAGCTTGCTCTTCGCCCTTGCAAGCTCCGCATAATCACCGACATGTTCCAGAATCGAAAGAGCTCCAATTTCTCTATCGTGTGCCAGCGTCAGGATCTTCTCCACCGTGGTCTTTCCGATGCCCCGCTTTGGCACATTGATGATGCGCTGCAGGCTGATATCATCCCGCTCATTGGAGATCACGCGCAGATACGCCAGAATGTCCCGAACCTCCATGCGGTCGTAGAAGTTATGACCGCCGACAATGTTGTAGGGAATGGATTCCATGACCAGCTTGTCCTCGATCTGGCGGGACTGCGCATTGGTCCGGTACAAAACCGCAAAATCCTTGTAGGAAAGCCTTGGATTCTGCCGAATCTGACGGTCGATATCATCCGCCACAAAGGACGCTTCATCAATGCCTCTTGCAAACTCGCGGTAGTGGATGCGGGCACCCTCTCCGCGGTCCGTCCAAAGGCGCTTGTCCTTGCGGCTTCGGTTGTTGGCAATCACGGCGTTGGCTGCATCCAGAATGTTCTGCGTGGAGCGGTAATTTTGCTCCAAACGGACTACATAGGCATCTGGATAGACCTTTTCAAAATCCAGAATGTTCCGGATGTCTGCCCCGCGGAATTTGTAAATGGACTGGTCGTCATCCCCGACCACACACAGATTGCGCGTGCCGGCGGCCAGTGCCTTGACAATAGCAAACTGTGCCTTGTTGGTATCCTGATACTCGTCTACGCAGATATAGCGGAAGCGTTCCTGATAGCTGCGCAGGATATCCTCCCTAGCCTCGAAGAGCTCCACCGTCTTCATCAGTAAATCGTCAAAGTCCAGTGCGTTGTTTGCGGCAAGCTCCTTTTCGTATTCTGCGTACACCTCTCCGATCCGCTGCTCCAGGAAATTCATAGTGTGCGAGTCCTGATAGCGTCTTGCGGTTTGCAGCTCATTTTTAGCCTGTGAGATCGCTGCCAGAATGGTCCGCTCCTTCAGCTCCTTGGTATCGATGTTCATCCGGCGGCAGACCTGCTTCATCAACGCCTTCTGATCGTCTGTGTCATAAATTGTAAAGTGCGGATCGTACCCGATGGCATCGATGTGCCGGCGCAGAATCCGCACGCACATGGAGTGAAACGTCGAGATCCAGACGCTTTCGGCGCCGAATCCGATCAGCTTGTCCACGCGCTCCCGCATCTCTCCGGCCGCCTTATTGGTAAAGGTAATGGCCAGGATGTTCCACGCATTCACACCACATTCCTCCAGAAGGTAAGCGATGCGGTGCGTAATGACCTTGGTCTTGCCGCTGCCTGCTCCGGCCAGAATCAAAACCGGACCTTCCGTATGAAAGCAGGCATCCTTTTGTTCCTTGTTCAGTGTATCGTATCTGCTCATGTAGTAGCTTTGTCCTTTGTATGTTCACCCTTTCCGGTGCCGGTCTTTGGCCTTGTCTCCTCATCCAGAAGGCGCTCGATAAAGAGCTTCTTCAGATAAATTTCCATCGCCATTCTGGCGATCAGCGAAAAGCGCTGCAGCTCTTCACTCTCCGGAAACGACTCCGCAGCTCTGTCGAACTGGTGCCTCGTCTCCTCAAGAAGCGCGCTTTTCTCCTCTCCCATCGACTCATACACCTGCCGATAAATGCTCTCCAAGGACTCCTCCTGCTCTTCCAGAGGGGCCAGAACCTTCTGAATATCTCCGATCGATAGAAAGCTCTTCAGATAGAAAATAATGAGCAGCAGCACCATGTGATTCATCCCGTATTTCTTGCGGACGGGAGGAATTAAGACATCGTTCTTCACGTAATTATTAATCATGGTTTTCGTGAGAACCTTGTCGTGCTCCGGGTCTCTTGTATCGGAGCTAAGATGCTCCTCCATAAAGGTCAGCACCTGGTCCATATACAGATCAATTCGCGGGATTTCCTGCAGCGGAACTCCCTCCAGATTCTCTGTCAGCGTACGGAACTGCTCAAAAAGAGCCTCCAGATCGTTTTGTTTGTTTGTCATGATTCTCGCCATTCTGAGAGAGCTTTCTCCCTTTTTGCCTCCGGCAGGCTTTCCATTCAGAAAAATCCTACTGCAGCCGGTCAGCCTTTCCGCTGCGGCTCTTTTCTCGCTCCGTGCGTGCCATCGTCTTCATCTCCCGGGCGCTGGCAAGGGCCGCCTCCGTGATCGCCTCGCCGCCCATCATCCGGCCAAGCTCTCTATCACTTTCTTCATCATCCAGGAGCCGAATGTGCGTCGTGGTTCTGCCATCTGCTGCTTCCTTTTCAATGAGGAAATGCTGCTCCTCCATGGCTGCAATCTGCGGAAGGTGCGTAATGCAAAGGATCTGATGATCCGCTGCAAGGCGTCCCAGCTTCTTGGCCACCTTCCAGGCAGTCTGTCCGCTGATGCCGCTGTCAATTTCATCGAAAATCAGCGTATGGATATCATCCTTCCCGGCAAATACCGTTTTGAGCGCCAGCATGATGCGGGACAGCTCACCACCGGAGGCAATGGCATCCAGAGGACGCGGAGGCTCTCCGGGATTCATTGAAATATAAAACGTCACCTCATCCCAGCCGTTTGCAGAAAGCTTATTCTCATCCGAGGAAAGCTCTGCGTGAAAGTCCACCTGATTGAAATTCAGATCCAGGAGCTCTTCTGTCATCTTGCGGCAGAATTCTGCCGCCGCCTTCTTGCGCCTGCCAGTGACCTTCCGGCACAGCTCCTCCAGACGGGACTTGCACTCCGAAAGCTCCCTCCTTCGCTCCTGCTTGCGCTCTTCATAATCAGAGAGCTCCTCAAGGCGCTCTTTTTTCTCTGCTAGAGCCGCCTGTACCTCGTCCAGAGTGCCGTTGGCCGCGCCTTTTGCATATTTATCCTTCAGATGATTAAGCTGATCCAGACGTTCCTCCAGCCGCACATATTCCTGCGGGTCAAAGGAAAGGCCTGCCGCATAATCCGAAAGACTTCTGGCCGCATCCGCAAGGAGTGCGTCCGCATCCTGCAGCTGCAGGATGGCGTCATCGAGCGACTTATCAATCCCCTGGACCTTAACAAGCGAGCGAAGCGCCCGTCCTACCTGCTCTTCCGCATTCTCCTCACCGCCTTGCAGGAGGTTTTCTGCAAGGCGTAAGGCTTCATCGATGCGCCGGAAGGAGGACAAGACTCGAACCTGTTCCTCCAGCTTTTCGTCTTCTCCCGGCTGAAGATTCGCCCCCTCGATCTCCGAGACCTCGTAGGTCAAAAGGTCCGTCTCACGGGCTCTTGCCGCCTGATCCAGCTCCTCGTCCTTCTCGCAGAGCTTTTTAAGCCGGCTGTACTCCTGCCAGCACTCCTTCACTTTGATAAGAAGGCAGGAAAGCTCCGTTCCGGCATAGGCGTCCACTACCTCCAGCTGCGCAGCGCGGCGAAGAAGCCGCTGATTTTCTCTTTGTCCGTACACGTCCATAAGGAGCTCTGAGAGCTCCCGGAGCTGCTTGGATGTCACAGTCTCCGAGCCGATCATGCACTGGCTGCGGTTGGGGAATATTTTGCGTTTGACAAGGATGACGTCCTCCTCGTCCGGCTCTGCAGATAAGGCCAGAAGACGCTCCCGCTGCCGGTCGTTGTCCACGCGGAACATCAGCTCCACCAGTGCATACTCTGCACCGGTCCGTATCAGACTCCGGTCCGCTTTGGCCCCCAGTGCCAGATTAACTGACCCCAGCAGGATGGACTTGCCTGCACCGGTTTCGCCGGTCAGAATGTTCAGACCGTCCGAAAAGGACAGCTCTTCCTCTTCGATCAATGCCAGGTTTTTCACATGAAGTCCCAACAGCATACGCATTCCCCCGTTTCTTTCGTTATAAAAGGCCCCGGATCTTCTCCATTAAGCGCGTGGTCTCCTCTGCCGTTCGCACCGCCACCATAATGGTGTCGTCCCCGGCAATGCACCCCACAATCTCCGAAAAATGCAGATGATCCAGCGCCGCAGCAACCGCCATTGCCATACCGGAAACCGTCTTGATCACGAGGATGTTCTGTGCCTGGTCTAGGCTTACCAGTCCGTCCTTCATCACCCGGCTGTACTTATCCACGAGAAGCTCGGCATCATCCGCAGCAGGTACATACCGCTGCCCGCCGCTCTGGCTCCGGCTCTTCTGCAGGCGCAGCTCACGAATATCCCTCGATACCGTTGCCTGCGTTACATCAAAGCCCTCATCCCGAAGCGCAGCCGCCAGATCCTCCTGCGTTCCGATATCCTTTTCCTGTATGATTTCCAGAATTCTGGCCAATCTCGTCTTTTTTTCTGCCGCCATGAACGTACCCTCTTGAACGCGTTCCCCGCCGCTTAATGACAATCTCCCGGTATCAAAGTCTTCTGCTCTATGCTTTCCTTACCGCATCTTCTGGTGCAGCGTTTCCAGAAAGCTCCGATTCCCCAGCTTCACAAGATTCGTTGTCCGCAGGGATCTGCGAATCACAAAGCGGTCGCCGGCCGTCAGCTCCGCACAGGCTTCCCCGTCGCAGGCTGCCTCTGCCGCCACTCCGCTGCCTCTGTTGTCACTGCGGATCACCACCTCTACCTGGTCTCTGGCCGAGAGCACAATGGACCGGATATTGATCTGATGCGGACAAATCGGTGTCAGAACCATCAGCTCTGCTCCCGGTTCCACAATGGGCCCGCCCGCCGAAAGATTATACGCTGTGGATCCTGTCGGTGTGCAGACAATCATGCCGTCGGCATGATAGGTATTCAGAAACTTGCCGTTAACAAAAACATCATACCCTAGCAGCCGCAGAAAGCCGGACCTTGCAATCACAATGTCATTGAGTGCGCAGTGCGGCTCCCTGCCGGAGACCTTTCCTCCCTCGAGCATCATACGGCTCTCGATGGTATAGGTTCCGTCGAGCAGCTGGCAAAGTGCCTCCTGCCAGCCGCTTTTATCGACCTCCGCCAGATATCCAAGCGTCCCCAGATTGATGCCCAGAATCGGAACATCTGCTTCTCTTGCCCGTTCCGACGCCCACAGGACCGTTCCGTCTCCGCCAAGGACCAAAAGACACTCCGGACGAAAGCCCTCCGTCTTCTGTGTTACGCATTCTGCGCCGTGCATTTCCAGAAACGAACAAACCTCTTTCTCGAAAAGGCGCTCCGGATCCTTGGTCCCGTTTGTATAAATCTCAAAGCGCCGCATCGGATGCCTCCCCCGAAAATGCCGTCTGCGCCGCCCCCTCTTTTCCTGCAAAGGCCTCATGGGAACGGGCAACCAGCTGGCGGATGGCCTCCCTGTCGAGATCCTTCGCGTCAGACTCCTTCTTTTCCAGATACATCAGGTATTCGATATTCCCCTCCGGTCCGCGGATGGGCGAGAAATCCAGTCCCAGAAGACGAAAGCCTTCGTTTCGCGCATAGCCTATGGCCTGCTCGATCACCTCACGATGTACAGCCGGATCCCGGACAACACCCTTTTTGCCGACCTTTTCTCTTCCGGCTTCAAACTGAGGCTTGATCAGACACACCATCTGTGCACCATCCGGCAGGATTGCCGCTGCCGCAGGCAGTATTTTGGATAAGGAGATAAAGGAGACGTCACAGGATGCAAAGTTCGGAACGTCTGCAAGATCCTCCGGTTTAAGATACCGGAAATTCGTCTTCTCCATGCAGGTAACCCGAAGGTCCTGCCGCAGCTTCCAGTCCAGCTGCCCGTAGCCGACGTCGATGGAATAGACATGGGCAGCACCATTTTGCAGCATGCAGTCCGTAAAGCCGCCGGTGGATGCGCCAATGTCCATGCAGACCACATTCCGGAGTGAAATCGGAAAAACCGAAAGTGCCTTCTCGAGCTTGAGTCCTCCGCGGCTCACATACCGCAGCGTCTCCCCTCGCACCTCCAGTGTAATCTTCTCCGGGTCAAAGGTACTGCCGGGTTTGTCCTCCTTCTGTCCGTTGACATAGACAATGCCGGACATCAGCATGATTTTGGCTTTTTCCCGGGAGGGGGCATAGCCGCCCTCCGTCAGTATGATATCAAGTCTTTTTTTCGGCATATTTGCGCGTCTTTCCTGCTAAACCATTCCGTCAATATAACCCGCGACGGGTTCTGACGGCGGATAGTATCCAAATTCACAACACAGCTTTTCGAATTCGTACTGCAATACTGGCGGCGTCGAGTCCCAGCTTCTCCTTCAACAGCGGCACGCTTCCGTGCTCTACAAACCGGTCCGGAACCGCAATGCGAAGGACCTCCTGTCCGGGGCAGTTCTCCGACACCCAGGCCTCCACATGTTCGCCGAAGCCGCCGCTTCGAACGTTTTCCTCCATGGTTACCAGGAGGCGGTGCTCCGGGAGCTCCCTGGCCAGAAGCTCTGTATCAAAGGGCATGGCAAAGCGTGCGTTCACAACAGTAGCGTCGAGTCCTGCCTCGGAGGCGAGGAGGTCTTTTACCTGCATGGCAGTCTCCACCATACTGCCGATAGCCAGAAGGAGAACCCCCCGTTCCTTACCGCCGCTTCCGTGGGCAATCAGCTCGGCTTTTCCTAAGGCGATCGGCTCACGATTCTCCTCGAGGCCGTCATACACCTCTCCGCGCGGGTATCGAATGGCAATCGGATGCCCGTATTTCAAGGCGAATTTAATAAGATCCGACAGCTCCCACTTGTTCTTGGGAGCGGCAACGGCAAGGTTTGGTATCGATGTCAAAAAGGACAGATCGAACACCCCCTGGTGCGTTTCTCCGTCGGCGCCTACAATTCCGGCGCGGTCCACGCAGAAAACCACCGGAAGATCCTGCATACATACATCATGTGAAATTTCATCATAGGCGCGCTGCAGGAAGGTCGAGTAAACCGCCACCACCGGCTTCATGCCGCCGGCGGCCAGGCCTGCTGCAAAGGTCACTGCGTGTTCCTCAGCAATTCCCACGTCAAAAAAGCGGTGCGGATAAATGTTATGAAAGCGCTTTAGTCCGGTCCCATCCTCCATGGCTGCCGTGATGGCTACCACCTTCTCGTCGCGCTGTCCCATCTTCACCATGACCGTGGAGAAGATATCCGTATAGCTGACCTTACTGGACTTCTTCAGAAGGCCGGATTCAATCTCAAAGGGCGCTGTTCCGTGGAATCTGGCCGGATGATTCTCTGCCGGCGTATACCCCTCGCCCTTCTTGGTCATTACATGCACCACAACGGCCTTGCGGATGTGCTTGGCCTGCTCGATGGCTGCCTGCACAGCCAGCGGGTCCATGCCGTCAATGGGTCCCAGATAGGTGATGCCAAGGTTCTCAAAGAGCATTCCGGGGAGAAACATGGACTTTAAACGGTTCTTGGTCCTGCGGATCTTCTCTACCATCTCCGGACTCTTGTCCTTTAATGAATAATAGACCTTATCACGAAGATCCAGATACGAGTTCGAGGTGCGGATGCGTTCCAGATACCTTGACATTCCGCCGACATTCTCCGAGATGGAACGGTTGTTGTCGTTGAGCACAATGATAAAATTCGTATCCAGGCGTGCCGCGTTGTTGAGTCCCTCATAGGCAAGACCGCCTGTCAGAGCGCCGTCACCGATGACAGAGACAATGGTGCTGTCCTCTCCCTTCAAATCCCTGGCCTTTACATAGCCGATTCCCGCCGAAATCGACGTGGATGCATGACCGGTGTCAAACGCATCACAATCGCTTTCCCGGCGCCGAGGAAACCCGGCCATTCCGCCGTACTGGCGGAGCGTATCGAAGTCATTTTTGCGTCCCGTCAGGATCTTATGCGTATAGGACTGGTGTCCCACGTCCCAAATGATCTTGTCCCGCGGAAGATCCAGCGCCAGATGCAGTCCCATGGTAAGCTCCACGGTTCCGAGATTGCTGGCAAGGTGTCCCCCGGTGACACTTACCTTCTCGATCAGAAAGCTGCGAATCTCCTGCGCGAGCTCGGCATATCCTTCTCTTGGAATGCGTTTGATATCTCCGTTCTGATTAATTTGCTCCAGATAATTACTCACGTTTTCTCCTATGCCCCTGGCCAGCCACATCGAGGATTTGCGATAGCAAATTCGAGATGGGTGCTGAATGGTTCCCTTACTTCGTTCTTGTCATCAGCTGCTCCACCAGTGCCTTCAGGAACGCATTCTGCCTAGAAAGCCCATCCATTGCAGCAAGTGCATGCTCTGTCAGTTCCCGGACTCTTTGCGCAGATGCCTCCAGCCCGTTCATTGTAACGTAGGTAGCCTTCCCCTCGAGAGCATCCTTCCCGATGCTCTTGCCCAGCTCCTCCTTGCTGCCGGTTACATCCAGAATGTCGTCCTGGATCTGGAACGCCAGACCGATGTCCTCTGCGATGGCGCCCAGCGCCGTAATATCCTCCTCCGGTGCTCCGGCAAGGATTGCGCCGATCTGAAAGCCCGATTCAATCATGCAGGCCGTTTTATGCTTGTGGATGTAGTGCAAAAGCTCCGGCGTCAGACTCTTTGAATCCAGATCCGTCATGATATCCGCACACTGTCCGCCCACCATCCCAAAGACACCGGCATTGCGGCCAAGAAGACGCAGAGCCCTTGTGACGCGGTCCTTTTCCTCTTCGCTTCCGGCAGCATCATAAGCGCCAAGAGCCGTTTCAAATGCCAGATTCAAAAGGCCATCCCCGGCGATGACCGCCATGCCCTCTCCATAAACCGCCCAGGTTGTCTTCTGACCTCTCCGGTACTCATCATTATCCATGGCCGGAAGATCATCATGCACCAGTGAATAGGTGTGAATCATCTCCAGCGCTGCCATAAACGGATGGCAAAGCTCCTCCTTGCCGCCGTACATTGCAGACGTCTCAGACATAAACAGCGGCCGCAGCCGCTTGCCGCCGACCCGCACCGAGTAATTCATCGCCTCGATCACAGTCCCGGCGCCGCCCTCCTCGGCAGGAAGAAAGCTTTCAATCACGCGCTCAACGTCTTCTGTTTTCGCCTTTAATGCGGTCTGAAATTCCTTCTCTGTCATACGTACTCCTCCGTGGTGCCGTCGTCGCTAAGCTTCTGCACCTTTTTCTCCACCTGATCAATGCGGCCGCTGCAGTAGCGAAGAAGCTGCATTCCCTTTTCATAGTTCTCAAAGGATTTCTCCAGCGACGTATCCTCCTGCTCCATTTCACTTAGGAGCAGGCGAATCTCGCCGAATGCCGCCTCGATGGAAAGGTCCTTTCCTTCTTCATCCACGAACTTTTTCTGTGCCATATACGCCATCCTCCGTACCCATTCAGAGCCCCTTGGGCAAGCCGCCCGGCTCTGAAACAGTTACATCCTCCGCCTCGATTTCTCTCACATCCGCATGCACGCAGCCATCCCGCAGCCGGATGTGCAGCGCATCCCCCGGCCGCAGCCCTGCCACGCCGGCAACCGGTTTGCCCTCCGCATCGGTAAGAAACCCGTAGCCGCCGGAAAGCCTTGCCGCCGGTGACATTCGCTCCAGTCCGGCTGCCGCCAGCGCAAGCTCATGACGGGCATGCTCGACGGAGCGTCTTGCTGCTGTCTGCAGATCCTTGCGAAGGCGAAGCTCCTGACGGCTTTTCTCAATTCGATCCTGCATGCGCCTAGTAAGCTCTGCGGAAAGGGCTAGCTCTCCCTTGCACTTCTCCAGACGTTTCCGAATCACATCCGTAAGATGCCTCTCCAGCTCGTCTCTTACCATTTTCTGCGTCGCCAGCTGCATTTTCGGTGAGCGCCGCTCCAGGCTCTGCTCAAGCTCTTTGCATTGTCTTCGGCACAGGTCGAGCCTTCCCAGCATTGCAGCACGCAGATCCGCCCTTTGCTGCAGAAGATCCGACTGAAACTGATTCCAGTCAAAGACCGCCAGCTCGGCCGCTGCAGACGGCGTCGGCGCACGCAGATCCGCCACGTAATCTGTAATAACGGTGTCCACCTCATGACCAACTGCCGAGATGATCGGTGTCCGGCACTCAAATACCGCCTGTGCCACCGCCTCCTCATTGAACGCCCACAGATCCTCGATGGATCCGCCTCCGCGCCCGGCGATGATCACATCCACGCCGGCGCGGTCCAGAAGACAAATGCCGCGGATAATGCTCTCCGGCGCCTGATCCCCCTGGACGATGGCCGGATACAGCACAATCTCGACATAGGGATTGCGCCGTCTTGCGATCTGAATAATGTCCCGGACGGCAGCCCCGGTCGGTGCGGTCACAACGCCCAATCGCCGGATGTAGCGCGGAATGGGCTGCTTATACTCTTCCGCGAACATGCCCATCTCCTCAAGCTTTTTCTTAAGGAGCTCGTAGCGCTCATTCAAAAGCCCGACGCCGTCCCTGACGATCTGTTCCGCGTAGAGCTGGTATTTCCCCTGCCTTTCGTAGACGCGAACCGAACCGGTGATGACCACCGCATCCCCTTCCGTCATACGAAAAGAAAGGCCTCCAAGCCGCTTTCCCGCATACATCATGCAGGAAAGCGTACCGGAGGCATCCTTCAATGTAAAATAAATATGTCCGGACGAGTGATATGTGCAGTTGCTGACCTCTCCCCGCACGGTAATCCGGCGAAGCAGGTAGTCTTCCGCAAACATGCGCGCAACATATGCATTCACCTGTCCGACCGTGTAGACTGATCCGGCTGCCATTTATACTCTCCATACGCGACGGCTTTCGTATCACGCAAGAAGTGCCTTCCGCAGGCGCCTTCCGGATACGAAAGCTCCGATACGGCTGTCCGTTCCTATTGGTCCTTCTTGGCAAAGCTTGCCAGCACTCCGTTCACGAACACGCCGGAGTTCTCCGCGCCGAATTTCTTCGCAAGCTCCACTGCTTCCGAAATTGCAACACCCGCCGGTACATCCTCGTCCCAAAGAATTTCATAGACGCCAAGACGAAGGATCGCCAGTTCCACGCGTCCCACGCGTTCCAGTGTCCAGCCGCGCATCTTCGCAGCCAGCATCTCATCAATCTCCGGGCAGCGTTCAAGAATGCGGTTCACCTTCCGGGTGATATAGGTCTTATCCTTCTCGGTGAACTCCATATCCCCGCTGTCAAAATACAGCTCTTCCTGGCCGGGCATCTCGGATGCGTCATTAAACTCCGCACGGAACAATATTTTAAAAACCTGTTCTCTCTGGATTGTTCTCTTCATGCCTCCGGATTGCCCTCCTCCGGCATATGAATTCCGGCAATGCGGACATTCACATCCTCCACATGGAGTCCTGTCATATTCTCAACAGACTGACGAACCCTTGCCTGTACCTTGCTGCAGGTTGCCGGAATGTTGAAGCCATAGTCCATGATCAAAGACAGATCCGCTCTTACATTGCCGTTCTCCAGCTCAACCTTCACACCCATGGCCGGGCGCTTCATGCCCGCCTTCTTCAGGAAGCCGTCACCGGCATTCCCTGCAAGTCCTGCCACGCCGTCCACTTCCTTGGCTGCATAGGCAATGATGGTGGAAACCACATCGTCCGCAATGCGGACGGTTCCGATCTCGTCTGCACCAGGCTTAGTCTGAACTTCGTTTTCTGCCATAATGATTCCTCCTTACTGCTGTCGCAGTGACACTCATTATATCAGATGAAATAATGCTTGTCTTGTGTCAGTTCCTTGAGAATTCCTCCAGCTCAAGACCCTTGTTGCGGTCCAGCACCATCTGCGGGCTCCAGGCGTTGACAAACAGCAAAAGTGGCTGGTCCTTCATGTCCTTCACCAGCTTCATGTCCGTCGTGCCGACGATATTTTTGACATCGCCCTCGCACTTAGTGATCCACCGGATGTTCTCGTACGGCAGCATCTCCAGCCGGATATCCACATTGTACTCACTCTTTAAGCGGAACTCCAGCACGTCAAACTGCAGGACGCCGACAACGCCCGCAATGATCTCCTCCATACCGGTGTTGTATTCCTGGAAGACCTGAATCGCGCCCTCCTGCGCAATCTGCCGGATTCCCTTCACGAACTGATCGCGCTTCATGGTATCCACCTGGCGCACCCTTGCAAAATGCTCCGGCGCGAAGGTCGGAATACCCTCATAGTGCAGACGGTCCGAAGGCAGGCAAAGCGTATCCCCGATGGAATAAATTCCCGGATCGAACACGCCCATAATGTCACCGGCATAGGCCTCATCAAGCACTTTTCGTGAGCTTGCCATCAGCTGCTGCGGCTGGGAAAGACGCTGCGTGCGTCCGCTCTGCATATGCCGTACCTCCATTCCGGCCTCATACTTGCCGGAGCAGATACGCATAAAGGCCACGCGGTCCCGGTGCGCCTTATTCATATTGGCCTGGATCTTAAAGACAAACGCCGAAAACCCGGTATTTACCGGATCCACCGCAGCTCCGTCACTGATGCGTGCCACCGGCGGCAGTGCCATTTTCAAAAAAGCCTGCAGGAAGATCTCCACGCCAAAGTTCTGCAGTGCAGAGCCAAAGAATACCGGCGTCAGCTCTCCAGCCCGGATCTTCTCCAGATCAAACTCCGCCGAGGCACCGTCGAGAAGATCAATCTCTCCCATCAGCTTCTCATAGGCATCTTCGCCGATCTCGCCGACCACTGCGTCCGCATCGTCCAGAGCAACATGTGTCTCCTTGCCCTCTTTAGTGCCCTTTTGCGTATCAAAATACTGGATCACCTCGTTGGAGCGCCGGTCATAAATTCCCTGAAACTCCTTACCGGAGCCGATGGGCCAGTTCACCGGGCACGTCTCTACGCCCAGATTCTTTTCGATATCATCCAGAAGGTCAAAGGTGTCCTTGGCATCACGGTCCATCTTGTTGATGAAGGTAAAGATCGGCACGTGGCGCATGGCGCAGACCTTGAAAAGCTTTTTGGTCTGTGCCTCCACACCCTTAGAGCCGTCGATGACCATGACTGCGGAATCCGCCGCCATCAGTGTCCGGTAGGTGTCCTCCGAGAAATCCTGGTGGCCCGGTGTATCCAAAATATTGATGCAGCAGCCATCGTACTCGAACTGAAGGACCGAGGACGTCACCGAGATTCCTCTCTTCTTCTCAATCTCCATCCAATCGGAGACCGCTGTTTTCGCCGTTGCCTTGCCCTTTACGGAGCCGGCCTGATTGATGGCTCCGCCGTACAGAAGGAACTTCTCAGTCAACGTCGTCTTACCTGCATCCGGGTGCGAAATAATAGCGAACGTCCTGCGGCGTCCGATTTCTTCTGCAATCGTACTCATTTGTGTTTCATTCTCCTGTGCAGTTACTCTTACAAAAGCCCTGCGCTTTTGCGGATCCCGGTTGGGAAGCACAAAGTGCAGGGCCCTTCTTGGGTATCACTGCCCGCTGTTTACGGCAGATCCCCATTTCTCGTATTAATCAGTTTTCCTTCGGTGCATCCTTGATAGAGAAGGAAACGCGTCCGAGCTTGTCCTTGCCAAGGCAGATCACGCGAACCTTATCGCCCAGCGTCAGAACATCCTCGACATGCTCGATGCGGCGGGGAGCAATCTTGGAAATGTGAACCATTCCCTCCTTGCCCGGTGCAAACTCAAGGAATGCGCCGAAGTCCTTAATCGACACAACCACGCCTTCCAGAACCTGACCCTCGTAGAAGTCAGTAGTAATGATGCTGATCATTCTCTTCGCATCTGCCATGCCCTGTGCATCTGTGCCGCAGACAGAAACCTTACCGTCGTCGCTGATGTCGATCTGGCAGCCGGTGCGCTTAATGATCTCGTTGATGGTCTTGCCGCGCTGTCCGACAACGTCGCCGATTCTCTCCGGATCAATCTGTACCATATCGATCTTCGGTGCATACTTGCCCACCTGCTGACGCGGCTCTGCGATCGCCTGGCTCATAACGCCGTTCATGATGAACTCGCGGGCGTCCTTGCAGCGTGCAAACGCACCCTCCACAATGGCTCTTGTAAGGCCGTGGATCTTGATATCCATCTGGATAGCCGTGATGCCGTCGTGGGTTCCGGTTACCTTAAAGTCCATATCGCCAAAGAAATCCTCGAGACCCTGGATGTCCGTCAGAAGAACAAAATCTTCATCGGTTTCGCCGGTCACCAGACCGCAGGAGATACCAGCCACCTGCTTCTTGATCGGAACACCGGCATCCATCAGAGCCATGCAGGAAGCGCAGGTGCTGGCCATCGACGTAGATCCATTGGACTCCATTGTCTCAGACACGCAGCGGATCGCATACGGGAACTCCTCTACGGAAGGAAGAACCGGAAGAAGCGCTCTTTCTGCCAACGCGCCGTGACCGATCTCGCGGCGTCCCGGGCCTCTGGAAACCTTGGTCTCACCGACGGAATAAGCCGGGAAATTATACTGATGTACGTATCTCTTCTCTGTGATGTTCGGGTCCAGACCCTCTACGCGCTGTGCATCCGAGAGCGGTGCCAGTGTGCAGACATCCACGATCTGTGTCTGTCCGCGGTGGAACATGGCAGAGCCGTGCACTCTCGGAATCAGACCTACCTCTGCATGGAGCGGACGAATCTGTGTCAGCTCACGGCCGTCCGGACGCTTATGATCCTTGAGAATCATCTTGCGAACCGTCTTCTTCTCGTACTGATATACCGCATCGCCAAGCTGCGCAAGGTATGCATCGTTTCCTTCGAAGGCAGCCTTAAGTCTTTCTGTGATCTCAGCAACTGCGGCCTCACGGGTCTGCTTGTCATCCGTGAAGACAGCCTTCTCCATCTCCTCCTGCGGAACAATCTTCTTGATATCCTCGAACATCTGCTCCGGAACCGCCACGGAAATGTACTCCTGCTTGGGCTTGCCGACCTCGCTCTGGATGAAGCTGTAGAACTGAATGAGCTCCTGGTTAACCGCATCTGCCTGGTAGATATAGGAAATCATATCTGCCTCAGGAATCTCATTGGCACCTGCCTCAATCATCAGGATACGATCTGCAGAGGAGGCAACCGTCAGGCAAAGATCACCCTCATCCCACTCCTTCTGGCTGGGGTTGATGATCACCTTGCCGTCTACAAGCCCCACCTGCGTTGCTGCGCAGGGACCGGCAAACGGAATATCAGAAATGGTTGTTGCCAGCGGTGCACCCATCATGGCAACCAGCTCCGGACGGCACTCCGGATCCACACTCATAACCATGCACTCCAATGTCACATCGTTGCGCATGTCCTTCGGGAAGAGCGGACGCATCGGACGGTCGATCACACGGCTCGTCAGAACGGCGTTATCACTTGCCTTTCCCTCTCTTTTTTTGAAGCCGCCGGGAATCTTGCCGACTGCATAGAATTTCTCGCTGTATTCTACGGACAGCGGGAAGAAATCAACACCATCGCGCGGTGCAGCAGACTCGGTTGCCGTGCACAGTACGGTTGTATCGCCATAGTGCATGAACGCACAGCCATTTGCCTGCTTGCCGAATCTTCCGATATCCACAGCCAGCGTTCTGCCTGCCAGCTCCA
This sequence comes from Paludibacteraceae bacterium, assembly GCA_963629395.1. GTDB lineage: Bacteria > Bacillota > Clostridia > Lachnospirales > Lachnospiraceae > CAG-791. Next base: position 18,236 of record CAVGIV010000040.1, read on the forward strand.
TGGAATAGGTTGTGTAGGTTTCCTTCTTCTCTACGTTGTAATTCATTCGTTCTCCTGCTCTTCCTTCCGGGGGTCCTTCGTCCCCGGACTGCAACATGTATACACACAGAAGGCGACGCCGGGCCGGCTTGTCACCAGGCCTAAGCGCCGCCTTCCATTTAGCTTTGCAAAAAATTACTTTCTGATGCCCAGTCTCTCGATCAGTGCACGATACTTCTCAAGGTCAGTCTTCTTGAGATAGTCAAGCAGTCCTCTTCTCTGACCAACGAGCTTCAGAAGTCCTCTGTTGGAATGATAGTCCTTCGGGTTCTTCTTCATGTGCTCAGTAAGCTCAGTGATTCTGGCAGTAAGAATGGCAATCTGAACCTCCGGTGAACCGGTGTCGCCTTCCTTGCGGCCGAACTCCTTGATGATTTCTGCTTTCTTCTCCTGTGCGATCATTGTCTCCTCTTTCTGCCCGGCTGCCACAGCCTCCGGGTCTTGCACAACCTCCCAATCCTAAGAAATGGCTGCCGGCATCTGCTGTTCTTGCAATGCGCGGCCGGAGCGCCGATTCCTGAGCATGGGAACCACATAACGAGTCGATGCTACCACACACAGGCAATCATTGCAAGAGCAAAAAATATGCGTAACTACTCAAAAATGCCCCAGCCAATCCGGCTGAGGCACTTTCGTCTGCGGGAGATGGGACTTGAACCCACACGGCCTTGCAGTCACAAGAACCTTAATCTTGCTCGTCTACCAATTCCGACACTCCCGCATATTCAATTACACGCTTTCAATGAAACTGACTCATCAAGCCAACTCATAAAAGCAGTGCAGAAGAAGGGACTTGAACCCTCACGACATTGCTGCCACAGGCACCTGAAGCCTGCGCGTCTACCAATTCCGCCACTTCTGCAAGCAAGATGTATACTACCTCACATCCCGCCTAATGTCAAACCCAAAACCGCTCTTTGCTGTTCTGAATTTTCATATAATTTTCAGATAAATGTAAGCATTTATTCACTGCTGCACCTGCGGCTTCTGGCTGACCCAGTCCACCGTATCCGGATCCACACCCTCGCCGATATCGTAACCCATCACCCGAAGCGCTACACGGCTCACCAGATTGGCATACTTCACACGGCCGGCCTCGGTCATATGAAGGCCGTCCAGCAGATCCTCCGACGCCGAATACATATCGATTCCCGTGTTCTCATACGCATTTACGGTAGACGTGTTTTTATGGCCTCCCGCCGGATGCGTTGCCGTCTCCACGTAATTGAACAGAGTTCCGTATCCGTTGCTGACAATATTGGAATCACCCAGGAACGCTCCCGTGCCGCCCTGCCAGAACTGGGCATAGGTCGGTGTGCAGACCAGAATCTGTGCATTCGGGAAATGGTTTCGAATATCCAGAATCATCGATTCCAGGGCGCCGTAGTACGTGTAGACGCTGCTTGGCTCCTCATCGATGTACATCGGCTTTTTCGAAAGATAGTCATTAGCCCCGTACTCCAGAATAAACAGATCTGTCTTGGAGAAATCGCAGCTGTTGAACACATTCATCTGGTAGTCCCACCCGTTGAGGCAGGAATTGTCCACTTCTCCGCAGATGGCCTTCATCAGATTGACGCCGCAAGTCGTCCCCCACTGTGAAATGTCCTTTCCAACGTCCTCCTGCTCTGCCGCTGCGCACTTGCCGCCCAGTGCGAGGTTATAGACATTCGCATGGAGCTTCTGTGATAAAAGGTAAGCCAGTCCATCCTCACCCAGGAAATTGCCGAACTGCGAATCTCCCAGCACCACCACTTGGAACAAAGCTGTTCCGCGCTTTCCGTACAGAGTTGATGCAACGCCTTCCGGAAGCTGTGCCTCTGCGAGCGTAGGATTCTCAATCTCCGTAGGATCCACTACAACCTCTTCCTGCGACTCCACCACCTGTGCCTCATGCGTAATCTGTGAGGAAGCCGTGCCGGCATCCGTCGATGAAGAGGAATAGCTCTGATCAGCCGCATCCACAAGGTCCGAATTCAGATCCTTTTCATGCTGCTCATAATCGACAGTATCGGAGGCACTCTCCTTTGCAGCATCTTCCGTCTGCGTAGCAGCCTGCGCAGATGTTTCCGTGGACGCCTCTGCCGAAGCGATCGTCTCGCCGGAGCCTGCCGCAGATTCTGTCTTACTACCGACACCCGCTGTAAATCGCCCCAATCCAAATCCCACCAGCAGCGCTGCCGCCGCAATGGCTGCCGTCACAGCCTGTCCCATTGTTCTTCGCTTCATAGATTCCTTTCTCTTCTACTTCGTGTACTTCTTTCCTGTCCAGTTCACGCCGGAGTCAACGCCGTCCAGTCCGTCCAGAAACTCATCGGTCACATCATCTACATACTGCACATGCCCCGGCGTATCACAGGTGAACGAAAGCCTGTGCGTTGTCTCATCCACCGTAATCGTTACGTGTCCGCCGGCGCGGCAGAAGTCGTCCGACGTCAGATCCTCCTGCAGCGTAAATGCAAACCGCTCCTTACAGATCTGCCGCACCAGCTCTTCGTAATCAATGTCCTTCTCCGAGGCCCCCAGATCCTGCACCTCGTGAATGGCACAATGATACCATATCGTAATCCAGGACATCGCCTCGTAGCAGGTTCCCTTCTCGTCCTCTGCTATAAATACATCGTATCTGGGCTTTAACAGGGCAATCGCCAGCAAAATAACAACCACCCCTGCCAGAACCGCGCAGCAGACTCTTCTATCCGGCATCCTCCGTTGCATGTGTATCATGTCCCTTTCTATCCTCATCGCAGCATTTTCTGATGTCGGGATCAAAAGTTCTTTTGACCCCATGATACCCGGATCGCTCCGCGCGTTGCACTCCTGCAATTCTCAGAACCCCGCATACAAAAACGCGGAGGATGCATTCGAAAAATCCACCGCCAGCTGGATCAGCAGCATCCCGGCATAAAATACACTCCAGCGAACCGCTCGCGGGTACACCGCCAGAATGTCATACACAGACATCTTCCGCTCGTGCAGCACATCCACCGCTGTCATGACGAGAATCCCTGCTGCCGCCAGTAGGATTCCCTTCCCGGAGATCACGTTCGCATCCAGCAGCACGGCCTGCAGCGTCCGCCCCAGGTCCGAAAAGCAAATCATCCCCGGAACCACTGACACATAGAACGCATGCAGGCAATCGCCAAAGCGCTCAATCCGGTCAAAATACCACCCGACATTCACGATAACAAAGGTCCGCACAATGCAGAACGCCTTCCCGCCCTTTGAATCCGCACGAAAATGCAGTGTCCTTCCCAGTCGCTCAAAGGACGGCGAGCAGATGTCCGAAAGTGCGATCACCAGTCCATTATACACGCCCCACACAATATAGTGGAGCTGTGCTCCGTGCCAAAGCCCAACTAGGAAAAAGACCAGAAGATTCGCAATCGAGGCCGGCAGCACCACCCCAAGATGCTTGCCAAAGCGCCTGGAAATCCACTTGCCAAACCGCTGCACCGGCTTTAGCAGGGCAAACGGATAAAAGACATAGTCCCGCATCCAGGCGCCCAGAGAAATGTGCCATCTCCTCCAGAAATCGCCCAGCGACACCGACAGATACGGCTGCCGGAAATTGGGTGCCAGTTCAATTCCAAAGAGACCCGAAAAGCCGGTGACCATATCGATGCCGCCCGAGAAGTCCGCATATTGCTGAAATGAATACATCAGAATTCCCGCCATGACAGCTGATCCCGGAATGCTCCCGATGTGCTCATCCAGAAGCGCCGCTATGCAAGGCGAGAGAACATTGGCTACCGCGTATTTTTTAACCAGTCCCAGTCCGATGATCAGAAGCGATCGCTTGCAGCGCTCAAATGAAAAACGGTGCTCCGCCTGCAGCTGCGGCGAAAGCGCATCAAACCGTGCAATCGGCCCCTGAATCAGCTGGGGGAAAAAGGAAACAAACAAAAAGTAGCGAAGAAAGCTCTTCTCAGGCTGTATTTTGCCATTATAACAGTCCAGAAGGTAGCCCACAGACTGAAAGGTATAGAAGGAAATGCCAAGCGGCAAAAGCCACCCCTTATAGGCTGCGCCCCAGTACTTAACCAGTGCCAGGATCCCCAAATTAATGAGCAGAATCGTCCAGAGCACGCGCCTGCGCCGCCCCTGGAGCCTGCGTTTTTGCGCTTTTTTCTCCTCTCTTCCTACGCCGGCGGCTGAAAGCGCCTTTAAGCGCTCTCGCCCCTCGCATTCCATCTCATGAAGTCGTCTTCCGCCCAGCCAGCAGGTCACCCCCGTCAGCGCCAGATAGACCAGATTCTTCGGTCCTGCGAAAAGGTAGAAAGCAACACTCGCCGCCAGAAGGCACCACCACTGCCTCCTGCCCGCCAGCACCGTATAATACAAGATCAATGCAATTGCCAAAAAGAGCGCAAAGCTCCAGCTCGTAATGCTCATATTCCTCGCTGTCTTTTCTGAACGATTACTTCGTCATTCTCGTCGTACAGCCGAATACCGGCTTTTTCCTCTTTTGTGCGCCCCAAGCCGAACTGGATGGTTGCCAACGCCACCAATGCCAGCAGATAGCAATAATAATTGGAGGCAATGACAGAGAAGGGAGACATCCCCGTCAGCGAGACGCACAGCAGTATCTGTCCGCCGTGTGGAACGATTCCCTGCACAACGCAGGAGAAGATATCCAGAATAGACGCCACGCGCTTAGGCGCTATATTATGCTTGGCCACGGCGCTGCGCACCAGCGGAGCTGTCATCATGATGGCAAGGGTGTTATTGGCAATAGCAGCATCAAATACAGAAACCATACCGGCAGTCATAAACTCTGCACCTCTGCGTGACTTGACCGTTGCGTGCATTTTCGAAACCAGCCAGTCTATCGCGCCCAGCTCCTGTGCAATACTACCGACACCGCGCAGCAGCAGTGCGAGCAGGCAGATCTCATACATACCGCTCATACCGTCTCCCATAGCCTGCGCAAAGCCGGGAATATCGAAAGAATTGGTTGCAAAGCCAATTACGGCAGCCACACCTATTCCTGCCAACAGCAAGACGAACACATTGCACCCGGTGAGTGCGAACAACAGAATAAAAAGATATGGAATAACCTTCACAAAATCATAGGAGAAATCGCCTGAGAGCTCGGCTGAGCTGCCAACCAGCGAATAAAGGATCATGGTTATCACTGCGGCAATTGCAGCGATCGCACCGTTCATTTTGAACTTATCCCGCATCTCACAGCCGCAGCCGCGGGTCGCAGCAATGGTGGTGTCCGAAATCATGGACAGGTTGTCGCCGAACATAGCACCGCCCAGCACGGTGCCGATTGCCAGCGCCAAATTAAGATTTGCGCTCTGAGCAACAGCCACAGCAACAGGACCAACTGCAGAGATAGTGCCCATGGATGTTCCCATGGCAGTCGCCATAAAGGCAGAAATCAAAAACAGTCCGGCAAACAAAAACTGTGTAGGGATCAGACTAAGCCCCAAATTGGCACTGGCCTGCACACCGCCCATAGCCTTTGCCACGCCTGAGAACGCACCCGCCAGAAGATAAACTATGATCATGATCATAGTGCCCTGATCGCTCATGCCCTTACAGAACGTGTCCATGCGAAACTCTAGGCTGCGCTCCTTGCCGCCCATGCACATGCACACAAACAGCGCACCAATAAGAGCTACCAAACGCGGAATCTGCTTAAAGGATGTGTCTCCGTATCCCAGCGCCGTGAAGATAAAACCTCCGCCGAGGTAAATCGCCAGGAATGTAAAAAGCGGGAAAAAGCCTTTCCAACCGTAATCTTTCTTCTGTTCCATATTACACTTCCCTTCCTGCATTTAAAGTGCAGCAAACGCATGTTCAAAGTCGCCTATAAGATCCTTTGCAGACTCCAGACCAGCGGAAAGACGCAGTAAACCATCCGTAATGCCAGCATCCAGGCGCTCCTGTCTGGGAACAGCAGCGTGCGTCATGCTTGCAGGATGCTCGATCAGCGTGTCAGGGTCGCCGAGGGATACCGCGATTGAAATGATGGACAAATTGTTCAGCAGCTTCTTGCCCGCCTCAAAACTGTTCATGCCCTTCACGTCGTCCTTCAGCTCAAAAGTGAGGATGCCGCCGAAAAGACCATTTTCCATCTGGCGGCACGCCAGTTCGTGACAAGGGTCATTCTCCAGTCCTGGATAATAAACCCTCTTCACATAAGGGTTAGATTCCAAATATCTGGCAAGCACCATTGCGTTCTGACAATGCCGCTCGACGCGCAGTGCCAGCGTCTTCATTCCGCGCAGAATCAAATAGCTGTTAAACGGTGAGAGCGGACACCCGTTAAGCTTCGTCATGGCGCTGCCGCGAATCTGTCCAATATCGGCAGCAGAGCCCACTACGACGCCGCCCAGGGCATCGCCATGACCGTTAATATATTTGGTTACACTGTGCAGTACAATATCTGCGCCGTGCTTAAGAACATGCTGAATCGGCGGCGGCGCAAATGTCGCGTCTACGACTACACGGATGTCCTCCCCCGCAATCGCCTTAACAGCAGCGACATCCGTAACCTTTATTATAGGGTTGTTGGGCGTCTCAAAATAAATTATTTTGGTATTAGGCTTAATGGCAGCCTTCAGCGCCTCCAGATCTGCCATGTCCACAAACGAGACCTCTATACCCATATTGGGGAGGTTAACGGTGGCAACAATGTCTGTGCAGCCGTAAACGGCGGAATCGAAAATCACATGGTCTCCGCATTTAAGAAAGGCAACCAGCACCGAGCCGACTGCCCCCATGCCGGAGGCAGTGGCTACAGCATCTTCGCCGCCCTCCATAGCGGCGCACTTTAATTCGAACGCTCTGGTTGTTGGATTTCCTCCGCGGGAATACACATACCCAGGAATCTCCTTTGCGAATTTAGCAGCCCCCTCCTCCACAGTGTCAAAGCAGAATGTAGATGTCTGATAAATCGGTGTTGCCAGTGCTCCGTACGCAGGATCGTGCTCCTGCCCGGCGTGGATAATCATCGTTTCAAAATCTGCATTGTTCCAGTCCATCTTACTCATATCAGCATCCTCCTTACTAAATCTAAAAGAGTACAGATCATACGTCTTTTGGCGCAGTCTATGTACCTTCACTGCGTTTGTCAGGTTCCCGGCACGTCATGAGCGC
>CAVGIV010000041.1:0-24679 GCA_963629395.1 Paludibacteraceae bacterium
AGCACGAAGGATGTGCCGGAGCGGTTTAAGGCCAAAAAGTGATGGCGCTGAATAGTTACACGGATTTTACAGATGCATTGCCGGTACAAGAGGTATAGTGACGAGGTGGTGGTGCGTTCTGCGTGCATCAGGAGGTACTGAATATGGTGCAGGTAACAGTCGGAATTGACGGAATGATGTGCGGCATGTGCGAGGCGCATGTAGGAGATGCCATTCGCAAGCAGTTCCCGGAGGCGAAGAAGGTATCCGCCTCTGCCGGGAAGGGCGAAGCCAGATTTCAGCTTGAGAATGCGCTTCCCAAGCCGATGCTCGAGCACGAGCTGCACGCAGCGGTGGATCCTCTTGGCTATAGGATCCTGTCGGTCCAGACAGGAGAGCCGGAGAAGAAAAAAGGTTTTTTCCATTGGGGCAAATAAAACAGCTCAGCGCACCGGCGGCTGTGTAAATAGGCCTTGAATGGATATATGATTGGCAGATGGACAGACACCCTTGGAAGGAAACAGACTCATGAACAGCATACAGCAGACGGCTGCCCGGATGAGAATGGCGGCACCGGAAATGGCGGCCTCCTCGGCCGTACAGCGTAATGAAGCGGTACGCCTGATTGCGGATGCGCTGGAGACTCATCGGGATGTTATTTTTGCTGCGAATACGCAGGATCTTGCCCGCGCAGCAAGCGACAATATCTCGAAGGCCATCCAAAAACGCCTTCGCTATGACGAGAATAAGCTTCGGGACAGCATTGCCGGACTTCGTCAGCTGGAGGAGCTTGCGGATCCTGTGGGGAGAATGCTTCTGGAGCGAGAGCTGGACGAGGGACTTAACCTGCAGCGCATCAGCGTGCCCATAGGGGTGATCGGTGTTATTTTTGAAGCAAGACCGGACGCGATGGTGCAGGTTGCATCCTTGTGTATTAAGAGCGGGAACTGTGCCATTTTAAAGGGCGGCAGGGAAACCAGAGAGACCAACCGTGTTCTGTTCGGAGTCATCAAAGAGGCGGTGCTGGCGGCGGGATTGCCTGCGGATTGCCTTTTCCAGGCGGAGCAGCATCAGGAAATTGATGAGCTATTGGCCTGCGACCGGGACGTGGATCTTCTCATTCCCCGCGGCTCCAATGCATTCGTCCGCTATATCATGGAGCACACGAAAATACCGGTCATGGGCCATTCCAGCGGAATCTGTCACATCTATGTGGACGATAAAGCGGATCAGGAGGCTGCGATACCGATCATCGTCGATGCGAAAACGCAATATCCGGCGGCCTGCAATGCTGTGGAAACGCTTCTGGTCAATAGGAAAATTGCCGCGGAGTTTCTGCCGAAGGTGGGGACAGCCCTTTCGGAGAGCGGCGTAGAGCTCCGGGGGACCCGGGAGGCGGCAGAGCTTTTGCGGCAGATTGCAGCGGAGAACGTCATGGCAGAGGATGACTTTGCTGTGGAGTACAATGATCTTGTTATTTCTGTTAAGCTGGTGGATGATGTTCGGGAGGCGGCGGAGCATATCAACCGCTATGGCTCTCATCATACCGATGCCATTCTGACGACGGACGACGCAGCAGCAGAGTACTTTATGCAGAGAGTGGACAGCGCCGGCGTGTATCGGAACTGCTCCACACGTTTCGCGGATGGCTATCGCTACGGATTCGGAGCGGAGGTTGGCATCAGCACTGGGAAGCTTCACGCAAGAGGACCGGTTGGCCTGGAGGGACTCGTGACCTACAAGTACCGCTTGATCGGTCATGGGCAGATTGTGGCAGATTATGCGGCAGGAAGGCGCAGCTTCCGTCATCGGGATCTGTAACGATTCAGAACCAGGCGATTTGGCAAATGGGACTCTGAATGATTACGGTATAGGCTGCGGGCTGCAGCAGAAGGAGGAGTATGGCAAAGACATATCAGGTAACCATTACCATGGAGAACGGAAAAGTTATGAAGGGTGAGCTCTATCCGGAGACGGCACCGATTACTGTGGAGAACTTTAAGAAGCTCTGCGATGAGAATTTCTATGACGGTCTGACCTTTCACCGGATCATCAAGGGCTTCATGATTCAGGGCGGTGATCCGGACGGCAACGGAACCGGCGGCCCCGGCTACTGCATCAAGGGTGAATTCTCGTCCAACGGCGTTGCCAACGATCTGAAGCATACAAGAGGTGTTCTGTCGATGGCACGCGCCAATGACCCGAATTCGGCGGGCTCACAGTTCTTTATCATGCATCAGGACGCGGCTTATCTGGACGGCCAGTATGCTGCCTTCGGCAAGATTACAGAGGGACTGGACGTGCTGGATGAGATTGCATCGGTACAGACCGGCTGGGGAGATGCCCCGCGTGTTCCTCAGGTTATGAAGTCGATTGTTGTTGATTAATCAGTGTTCCTCTGAAAGTGTCCCGGTTGCTGCGCGAGATAGGAAGACGCGCTGAATCAGACATGGTACAGGCTGTTCCGGAGCAGGAACAAATGTGATCCTTATTGACCAGAATTCCGCGGCTTGCCAGAAGAAAACGGTCCGACGGCAGCAGAGCAGCCAGCTCGGAAAAGCGCATGCGGCTGCGGAGCGTCTGATGCCGGCACCACAGACGGACATAATGCCGATCGGCAATAACATACAGAATTTCAGACAGAAGAAGCTGACAGCTTACAGTGGGAGCATGACCGCCGGGAGAAACCGGAATGGTGATGCTCTCTTTGTTTTCTATCAGCTCGAAGAAGACATCCTCGGGGAGTTTTGCGGAAAGCGCCAGAAGCATTTCGGCAAGAAGGTCAACGGAGGAGGGAGTAAGATGTGAGATTTCAATACGGATTTTCTGCATAAAACGGTAATCGGTGCTCTGCGGCGGCAGCTGGTGCCAAACGTATCCAATCGATGAGAAAACCCCCTATAATGCATTTTGTGCACGAGGTGCATCAAGTCAATGAAGCCGGAACTACCCGGTCAAGTCTAAATCATTTCATGGGGGTAACAGCAATGAAGCGAAAGAGAATTGTTCCAACACGACCTTGGCATCCGCGGCCAATCCGTGCCAGTACAGGCGGCAGAATAAAAGCCCTTGCTGTGTCGATGTTGTTATCACTTGGGAGTTTCATTCTTCCTGCGAATGCGGAAGAACGTCCGGAAGAGCTCCGGCAGTACACGGCGGAGGAGATTGCGATCTCAGACACCGATGAGGCCAGTATAACACAATCGAGGCAAGACAACGGGATTCATGTCACGAAATCCCTGAAGAATAATCAGGACGGCACACTTCAGATTGAGCTGGAGTCATGGATCACCGGGAACAGCCAAAGAGAGAGCATTCCCCTGGACGTTGTCCTGGTACTGGATACGTCCGGCAGCATGCGGCTGGATTATCCGGGCGCGGCCAACCGGATGGAGGCGTTAAAGCAGGCGGCGGCCAGCTTCGTCGACGCTATTGAAGAACAGAATCAGAACGCGTCAGAAGGAGGTCTTAGCCGTATTGGACTGGTTCAGTACAGCAATGGTGCCGAAAGCGGAATCCGAAATCATTTAACTTCGGTCGATGCCGGTGGAAAGAGCGCGTTGCGTGCAGCCATTGAGTCAATGAGCTATGGCGGACGTACCCGCACAGACGCGGGCCTTCAATATGCAGAGGAGCTTATGAACAATGAGGCGGATTCCGGCAGGAGCCGCGCGGTGATTCTCTTTACAGATGGTTATCCTAGCAATGAAGAATACGACGGTTTTGTTATGGACACGGCCAACCGAACGCTTGCAACAGCCAGATCCATGAAGGAAAAGGGAATTGAGCTGTTCACCATCAGCATTGAGCCGGAGGCCTGCGTCAACGCCGGAGGTGCACTTCCAACCTATGTTTCCAACGGACAGCCGAATTATACGGCAGCCTATTATGGTATGGATGCCAATACCTCAGATGCCAATATGTTCGCGTTGGGGAACCGGTTCATGCATCTGGTCAGCTCGAACAACCCGCATGCGCAGAACATGGATGTACCGAATGCGCTGGATGGTTCGGATCCGGGACAGACCTCCTCGCAGGGAAGAGGCAGTTACTATTACAAAGCGGCAACGGCTTCGGAGCTGACAGAGGTTTTCCGTCAAATGGCGCAGGATGTGGGAACAGCAGACTGCAGTCTTGGGGCAAGCGCACAGGTGCGGGATTTCATCCAGAGTCCATTCTATCGGGACGGAGACCGGCAGGTGCGTATATTCACATCCGATTATCTTGGCGATGCTGCATGGGGGGATCGGCAGGATGTGACCGGCAGCATGCAGACAGACGCTTCTGCGGAGGCTGTGAAGGTCAGCGGCTTTGACTATGCCGCCAATTATGTTTCTGAACAGACGCATCCGGGAAGTGCATCAGGCTTCCGAGGACGCAAGCTCATCGTATCTTTTACCATTCGGCCCCAAACTATTTTCGGGGGCAATCATCTTCCAACCAATGGCAGCAGCTCAGGCGTTTATGCAAACGCAGATACAAGTACACCGGAGATTCTGTATCCGGTTCCGGCAGCAGATTTAAAGCTCCGCGGCAGAATCGAAATGACGGATCAGAATGTATATGTTCCGGACAAGGTGAACCTGGAAGAGCTGATGAACATACCGGAAGGCTGGAAAGCGGATGGAACCAAAAACGCTTATGTAGCACTTCATTACGAATTGAAAGGCAAAGAAAGCGGGAACCGAATTGCTGTTATGGATGTTCCTGCAGGACAGAGTCTGTCTGGCTGCACATGGATCTGGGAGAGTGGGACAGTGGAGACGGCTTCCTGCGGAGAATATATTCTGACCTGCCGGGTAGAGCCGCTGACAGGTGGCCATTACGATGCGATCTCTCTCGAGGCGAAGGGGATGGTGCATGTCTTTCATCCGGAGCTTACATTTACAGATTCTACCGTTTATCTGGGAGATCCGGCGGATGCGGCAGCCGGTGATACCACCGGGGATGGAAGCCTTGGGGAACATTTGACGTCACTTACGTGGAAATGCCCAGATGGAACGGTATCCCTCCGGGAGGAGGAACCGGAGATTGGTTTCCGGATTGCTATTCCGTCCGGCCTGAAGGAAGAAAACGGACGTCTTGTGACAGCGCAAAAGGAGGATATACCGGTCATTGTCGGCGTGTACCGTAAAGCCGGATCCGAGCTGACAGCAGACATTACATCCTATGCGGAGTATCAGCACACCTGCAGCAAAACCAGCTGCGGATATGAAAAGCGGGAGGGAAAAGGAAACGGCGAACGATTTCTCATTCACATCATGGAAAAGCCTATGAAAGAGAAGGTTGATCTGCCGAATACCGGCGGAAACGGATGGGAGATGTATGTCTATGCGGCAGCAGTATTAATGATCATCTGGATCGCCTGGGAGGCGCTTGGGGGCTTTCACAGAGCAAAGTAAGAGAAAAGGGGTATAGCATGAAAATCAAAAAGAGAACAAAGAGAGAAAAAGTTGAGGTAAAGATGCTGCTGGCTGCAACAGGAACAGCCATTCTGATGCCTGTGTTCACCGTGGCAGCTTCGCTGCCGGCGTATGCTGCGGAAATCCCGAAGGGAACCATCAGCGTCAGCAATGTGAAGGAAGAGAAAGCAGCCGTAACGGCATATCAGCTGGTGCGAGGGACCTATTCGGAGGAGGATAAGCTGACCGGATACGTCCTGGTGGACGAAAAGAACATGAAGCTGCAGGACATTCAGCATCCAACGGCCCAGGAAATTTCGAATATCGCTGACTATCTGGAGAGTACGGGAAAGGGCGTAAAGGGGCAGGCACTTTCCTTGACCAATGCGGCGGACGGAACCTGGAGCCTGCAGGCAGAGCCGGGGGAATATCTCGTGCTGGTAACCGGGACAGGGGATATTGTTTATAATCCGGCCGTCGTTTCCGTCAATGTGACAGATGCCAACCAGATGAAGATCCAGGACGGAAGCACGGACATTTCGGGCTGGTTTCAGGGAACCGACAGTGTGTATATGAAATCCTCGGTTTCTGATCTTCGTAAATATGTTCTGCGCGGCGGGAAGGCGGTTTCCGGCTGCTCAGCGGCCATCGGAGAGGAGCTGACCTTTGTCATGGAGGGAATGACGATCCCTTCCTACAGCAGCAGCTACAAGCAGCTGGTTTACCGGATTTCGGACGAACTTGAAAAGGGTGCCTTTGAAGAAATAAAAAATCTGAAGGTACTGGTGGACGGACAGCCGGTCTCGGAGGGAAAGGACACCTGGCAGGTGAGCTATGGATCGGGGAAAACAGACTTTGTCATCTCCTTTGCAGATGCGTACCTGCGTACCCATGGAACCAAACCTGTGGAAATTCGCTACACATCCAGGCTTTCCGGCAAGGCCGGATTGAATTATGCGGAGAATACGAATGTTGCGGTCCTTCAGTATTCCAATAATCCGGCTGATTCCAGCTCTCTGCAGGAGAAAACAGCGGTGACCTACCAGTATACCTTTGGTCTGGGAGCCAATATCGATCAGGAGGGAACAACGACGCAGCAGACAGAGACCGAGGAGCTCAACAAGGTTACGAAGGCTGGCGGCAGCTATGAAAAGACGAATACCACATATTCCGGGACCGGTGCTGTCAGTACGCAGCGCAGCAAGCATGCACTGGAGGGGGCAGAGTTTGCGCTCTATCAGGATGCAGCTATGACAAAGCTCCTGAAGAAGTCCGTGTCGGACAAAAACGGACGCATTTCCATCACTGGTTTGCAGGAAGGCGATTACTATCTGCAGGAGAGCAGCGCGCCGTCCGGTTATGCGGTAAATGATCGAAAATACCATATCTCGATCTCTGCATCCTACCGAGAGGATGGTGTAATGACCAGTTACACCGTTACGACGAAGGAAATGCTGGCCGATGGAAGTGAGAAGACAGCAGGGACAATGACCTATACATCGAATCCGGTGGTGGAAAAGGATAAGAGCGTTACCAACACCATTCAGACAACCGGAGACCGGGCAGAAATTCTGAACGTACCGCTTGCACAGCTTCCGTCGGCGGGTGGAACCGGAACACTGGGCTTTGTACTGGCGGCAGCAGGAATGTCAGGAGGATTTGTTGCTTGGAAGCTGGCGGGGAGAAGGAAAGATCGATAAGACGCCGCGCGGTGCGGAAAACGGCGGAGCTTTTGATGGTGATGCTCATCCTTGCAACGGGATTTTATCCGCTCATAAGTGATGCCTGGAATCAGAGAGTGTCCGACCGAATGATCGTCAAATATAGAAATTCCCTGTGGGAATATGCAGATGATGGGGATATCAGGGGAACGCTTTTGGCAGCAGGCGTGTTCAATCAGGAACTGCTGAAGGCGGGCGGAGGCATGCGATGTGAGCCGACGGAGGAGGAGCATCGTCTCTATGAGAATGCGCTGAATGTAGACGGCAGCGGAATGATGGGATATCTGGAGATTCCGAAAATCCAGGTGCATCTGCCGATTTATCATGGAACAGAGGATGCGGTTCTGGCCAAGGGTGTGGGACATTTGGAGGGATCCAGCCTCCCGGTCGGAGGGGATGGAACGCATGCGGTTCTGACCGGGCATAGAGGCCTGCCATCGGCAGCCTTATTTACGGATCTGGATCAGTTGGAGAAAGGAGACACCTTTACAATCTCTGTTCTGGAAGAGAAGCTAACTTATTCGGTGACCGGAATTCAGACCGTGCTGCCGGAGGAAACAGAAAACCTGCGAATCGCAGACGGAAAAGATCAGGTGACGCTGGTTACCTGTACGCCGTATGGCATTAATACGCATCGGCTGCTGGTGACCGGTACACGGCAAAAAGAGCTCCGGCAGGCCCAAACGATGCTGCCGGAAGAGACCGCAGGTACGACGCAGAATGAGGCAAACGGGACTGATGAATCGGAACTGGATGGCGACGTGAAACGACGCTGGTATCGCCGGCCGACATTGATTCTTGGCTGCACAGCGGCAAGCGCGGCAGCGGGAACCTGCCGTTTTGTCTGGATATGGACGATAGATTTGGCACGGGCCAGGAGGAAAAAGAGCCCGCTCGCGCAACGGCCTACGCAGCATCCGGCGGCATGGGACAGCAAGCAGCAGGCCAAGGGCTGGAGAAGAAAGGTATGAATAAGATGCAGAAGTGCAGTATGAAAAAGCTGGTGCGATGGGGAATGCCGGCAGTGATGTCACTATTGCTGCTGGCAGGAACGGTATTGCCGGCGCAGGCGGGAAGAACAGGGCAGGTGCAGATCTCTTACACCTGTGACAACAAAAGGACAGCGGTGCAGGGGGCAGAGTTTTCAGTTGTATGTGTTGCGGATGCAGAGCTGGATGATAAAGGAGCGGTATACACTCTGCGTTCGGATTACGCAGGGAGCGGACTGAATCCGCAGGAGCCGGCCTTTTGGAGCAGCAAGGATACGGCGCAGAAGCTTTTAACTATGCAGGAGAAGCTGGGCTCTTCAACAGGCAGGCAAACACCCAGGAGACAGGAGACGGATGCGGCAGGGAATGCGTACTGCAGCGGGCTGTCTGCCGGTATCTATCTGATCTGGCAGAGCGGCGCGGACAAGGAGGATGCGTATGAAACGGCACTCCCGCTCATCGTGGCGATTCCGACTCTGAGCGGCAGCAATCTATCCATTCGGGATTGGAACTGTAAGGTGTATCCGAAGACAACAGAAAAGCCTAAAAAGCAGGAGGTAAAGCAGGCGGAGAATAAGACAACGCCGGAGGAGACCAAGATACAGACAGAAGAAAGCGTGCATACCAACCAGGCAGGGCGCGGAGAAGGAACCGGCGATTCCTCAAAGGTGCTGCTGTCTGCAGCACTGTCCATTGCAGCGCTGGCGGGACTACTGCTCTATGTGTGGCATGCACGCAGGCATACGTAGAAGGTGATAAACCTGCCGGATTTGCTGCTTCGAAGCGCAAATCCGGCGCAGGAACCGCTTTAATCAGCGCTTTTACTACAGCAGGCGGTAAATTTTAACGCCGTGCGCCGGGATATCGGCAGTTATCACACCGCCGCGTGCGGTGTGATTTGTTTTATCCCAAAGATCATGCAGGCGAATTTCATCGGGAACGGAGCCGTCCTGAGACAGCAGACCCAGCTGCTCAAAGGAAACGGTTCGTTCTCCGTCATCGTCCGAAAGATTGAAAATGGCTGCTGTAATGGACCCGTCCTGACAGTCAGTGCTCACCCAGACGGCAGTGTTCTGATCCCGTTGCATCTGCTGACCAAAATGCTGTCCATCGTTTAAGGACAGGATCTCCTTGTTCGTCAGCATACGCAGCTCGCTGTCATTTAAACGTGTCAGCTCGCCGCCGATCATAAGCGGTGCTCCGAATATGTTCCAGAGTGTCAGCATCGTACGGATCTCATTCTCGGTAAAGGCGGAGCGGCGCTCATTGCCGAAGGTTTTTCCGATCACACCGACAGGAAGCATGTCACAGTCTGGATAGCATCCGCAGGAAACATGGTTCTGCCATTTCTCGCAGCGCTGGAACATGTCCAGCAGGAGCGGCCAGCTGTCCCAGAAGTCATCGGTGATGCGCCACATATTGGCGTTTTGGGCATAGAACCAGGCGCGGTCCACATGAGCCGGTCCCGGAGAGAGGGAAAGAACAATCTCCCTTCCGGTTTTTAGGATTGCCTTATGGATCATTTCCGTCTCATGCCAGCCGGAGAACACCTCTGTCTGACCGTTATCCGGATATTCTCTGGAATCGCAGATGTCATCACACTTGATAAAGTCGACGCCCCAGTCAGCGTACATCTGAATCAGTGAGTCGTAGTAGGCCTGTCCGTCCGGAGTATTCCGAACACCATACATATCCGGATTCCAAGGGCAGATGGAGTAAGGATCAGCCACCTGATCGGCTGTTGTCTGTGTGCCGAAGACTGGCAGATGCTGAAAAGCTGCTGCGCGAGGAATGCCGCGCATGATATGAATGCCGAATTTCAGACCCAGCTGATGCACATAGGCAGCAAGCTGTGTGAAGCCGGAACCGTCTGCAGAAGACGGAAACCGGTTTTCTGCCGGTTGAAGCCGTCCATAAGCATCCATGGCGTCGTCACCAAAGGGAATGTACTGAACTTCAGGACGCCTTGTGCCGGCATCCCGGGAATACCATTCAATGTCCACCACGACGTATTCGTAGCCAAAGCTTTTTAAATGCTCGGCCATATAATCCGCATTGGCCATGATGTCCTTTTCGGTTACAGAGGTGTCGTAATAGTCATAGCTGTTCCACCCCTTTGGTGCAGAAAGTGCAAAATTATTCTTGTTCATTTCTCTATTCCCCTCCTTGATAAATATACAGCCGGGTCGCGCGTTGTGCTCTGTCATAGAGCTGCGCATTGTTGCATTGACTCGACTGATTGCAAAGTGGACTGGTCTAATATTTACATTTTGGATGTTGTGAGCAATCCACTTGTGATTATACTGGTACGTAATCCGGATGACACATTCAATGCAGATGCTGTTCCACAGCAGTCACGATACAATCGATAATGAGGAGGAGTATTATGAGCACACAAACTACCACTGCAGCACCGGCCCTGGAAACCCAGGACGACAAGGTTAAGAAGCTGGTCTTTGCCGGTGTATTCGCGGCGATTACCTATGTCGTATTCACCTATCTCTCCATTCGCATCCCTACACCGGGAGCCGGACAGGTGTCTGTCCACCTCGGAAATGCGTTTGTGGTTCTGGGAGCGCTTCTCCTGGGAAGTCTGTATGGCGGCATCGGCGGAGCACTCGGACTTACGATTGCCGACCTCATCGATCCTGTGTACATTGTAGAGGCTCCCATCACATTTATCATCAAGTTTTTGATCGGACTCATCGTTGGATTGATTGCGCACCGCGTGGCTCACATTTCGACGGAAAAGGACAACCGGAAGGTTCTCCTGGGAGTCATTGCTGCTACTGTTGCAGGATTGGCATTCAATGCAGTCTTTGATCCGCTGCTCCGGTATTTCTACAAGATTCTGATCCTGGGCAAGCCGGCAGCTGAGGTATCGTTTGCCATTAACTTTGTTGTCACCTTGATCAATTCGGTGGTGTCGGCCGTGATCGTAGTCGTGCTCTATATGGCACTGCGCACGCCTCTCAAGAAGCTGGGCCTATTCTTTAAGTTTTAAGCTGTTACTGTAAAAATCCCGGACAGCGTCTGCGCGTCAGTGCGAGCTTGCTCGCGCAGACGCGCAGACATTTTTCACAAAAGGTATTGACATGACCCCGGGGGGATGTAGTATCATAGCACTCGTCTCGAGAGCAGAGCTGATTGCAGCGGCGGGACAGAATATAGAATGCGATAGTAGCTTAGTTGGTAAAGCGCCACCTTGCCAAGGTGGAGACCGCGAGTTCGAGCCTCGTCTGTCGCTCGTTGATGCACGGAAACGCTGGTAGTTCAGCGTTTCCGTGTTTTTGTATCTGTTCACAACACCAACAGGCGGTACAAAGATATGGGATATAAATTAAAGAAAACAGAGCAGGACAAGACCGGCGGCCGGAAGACCGCAAAGCAGCTACAGCAGAATAAAAAGGCCAGAAGGCGTCAGATTGCGGCAGCTGTCATTGCCATCCTTCTGGCAATTGCAATGGTTGTGCCGCTGCTGGTGGTTACTGTTTCTGCAGCGGAAACGCAGACGCAGCGAACCGTTCAGGACGGTATTACGCTGGAGGGGCAGAGCCTTGGCGGAATGACCAAGGACCAGGTACAGGCGGTCGCAGACTCCATTCTGGAGCAGCGGCGCAGCGCAATCATTACCATTCATGGAATGAACGATGAAAATGTGACAGTGAGTGCAGGAAATCTGGGGATGACCTGGACCAACAGCGATGTCGCTGACACAATTATCAACTACGGACATGCGGCCAACATCATTGCGAGGTACAAGCAGGAAAAGGATTTGGCGGTGAACGGAGCGGACTTTACCATTGATCTGGATTTCAATCAGGATCAGATCCGCACCTTTATTGAGAACAATTGCTCCTCCTGGAATGTGCAGGCGGTCAACGCTTCTATGACGAGGGCTAACGGCGGCTTCCAGTTTACCGAAGGAAGCGATGGCATTACGATCAACGAAGACGAGTCGGTGAAGCAGATCTACAGCTACCTGACAACCGAGTGGAAGGGAGAGGATGCTACCATCGATCTGGACATGGAGACGACAACCCCTGCAACCACGACAGAGGATCTGCAGAAGCTGACTTCGGTCCTGGGAACCTTTACCACGTACTATTCCACGGCCAATGCTGGCCGCTCGAAGAACATTTCCAATGCCTGCGGAATGATCAACGGTTTGACACTGGCGCCGGGAGAAACCTTCTCCATGCTGAAGACCATCACGCCCTTTACCGAAGAAAACGGCTATGAGATGGCCGGCTCCTATTCCGGCGATGAAGTGGTGGAGAGCTTTGGCGGCGGCATCTGCCAGGTGTCTACGACTCTTTACAATGCGGTGATCCGCGCAGAGCTGAAGGTTAACGAGCGTTACAATCACTCCATGATCGTGACGTATGTGGACCCCTCCGCAGACGCAGCCATTGCAGAGTCCTCCGGTATGGATTTTAAATTTACCAATAACCTGGACAGCGCCGTATATATTGAAGGCTACACCTATAATGGCTCCATTACATTTACGATTTACGGGGTGGAGACCAGAGCGAGCAACCGGAAGGTGTCCTTTGTGAGTGAGACGCTTTCGGAGACCCCTTCGGAAGGAACCAAAATAAAAGAGGACCCGTCCCTGGCGGTCGGCACGGTACAGACAACGGCCGGCCATACCGGGTACACAGCAAGGCTGTGGAAGGTGGTTACAGTAGACGGCGTGCAGCAGAGCAAGGACGTCTTCAACAACAGCACCTACAATATGACCCCTACCTATGTTAAGGTGGGAACAGCCGGGAATGTGACACAGGCACTGCGGGATGCTATTTCCTCGCAGGATGTGGACGCCATTAAAAAGGCGGCAGCGGATGCGGCAGCCGGTGTTGACTCCTCGGCAAGCGACAGCCTGACCGAGGACGCCAAGAATGCGGCGGATGAAGCCTATGCCGATGCATTGGCAGAGGGACTGGATACAACGACAGCCATGGAAAAGGCACAGGAGGCAGCAAACGCTGTGGTATCCGGACAGAGCACGGACAGCTCCTCTTCCGGCACGGATACAGCCTCCGACAGCGCATCGTCATCGGATGGCACGCAGGACGGAGGTGCGCAGTGATTCTCCGGACTGGCGAGCTGGACTGCAGCGTATATGACCGGTCGGTGACAAAGCGCCTTGTGGGCGTATGGAAAAAACCTGTAGCCAGGACGCAAACAGATGATTCTGCGAGGGCGGCCGGAATTTCGCCGGAAGAGATTCCGGTCGAAACGGCGACGGCGGTGCAGACGATCGGTGTAGATACTGCCTTATCGGGAGCAGTATCCGGTGCGATTAATTCGCTTGCGGCGAAGGGTGCCAGGGCAGAGGAGCTCTCGGCGGAGCTACTTTTACCGGAGGGCAGCGAGGAAGCCCTTCTTCGCCGCATAACGGATCAGCTGAAGGACCAGGCGCAGCGGGCGGCGGTGAAGGTCGCCGGCTTTCGGGCGGAGGTAACGGATGCTGTCACACGTCCCGTGATCGTTATTACGGCAAGCGGCAGCGTATGCTGGCCGTGTAAGAGCGGGGGCGCCGCGCCGGACGAGATTCTGATTCTAGGGTGTGTCGGACTGGAGGGAACGGCACTTCTTGCAAGAGCCTGCAGGCAGGAGCTGGAGAAAAGGTTCCCGGTGCGATTTCTGGAACAGGCAGCCGCGCTGGATGAAGAACTTTATCTCACACAGGCGGTAGAGACGATGGACCACATAGGTATATGTTCAGCCTGCCGCGTACCTGTTCTGACAGGCGGCATTTATGCGGCACTTTGGAGAATGACAGAAGCGTGCAGGCGCGGATTTGACATCGAGCTGACGCAAATTCCGCTCCGGCAGGAAACAATCGAGTTGACGGATTACTATGGGATAAATCCGTATCAGCTATGCTCTGCAGGGGCAATGCTGGCGGTGGTGGAGGATGCACAGAAGGCAGCTGAGCAGCTGGCGGATGCCGGTTATTTTGCAAGGCCCATTGGCAGGCTGAGGGGAGATCGGGATCGCCGGGTTCATAACGGCGAGGAGGTTCAGTCGCTGAACCGGCCGGAGGCAGACAGTATACTGCAGGTTTTAGGAGGAAGGAAATGAACACACTGAAGGAGCGGATTCTTACGATCATTGAGAAAAACAGCCGCATTGATCTGAAGGAGCTGGCGATTATGCTGGGCACGGAGGAGTGCGAGGTAGCTAATGCGCTGGAGGAGATGGAGAGCGAGGGAATCATCTGCGGCTACCACACCATGGTGAACTGGGACAAGACCGGTATTGAAAAGGTAACTGCGCTGATCGAGGTGCGCGTAACACCGCAAAGAGGCCAGGGCTTTGAGGAGATCGCAGAGCGAATCTACAAGTACCCGGAGGTGAGCAACGTCTATCTTATGAGCGGCGGCTACGATCTGATGGTCATTCTGGAGGGAAAGACGCTGAAGGAGGTGTCCGGATTTGTCACCAATAAGCTGTCCACACTGGACACGGTGGTCGGGACGACAACGCACTTTATCCTGAAAAAATACAAGGACCATGGTACCATCATGAACAAGCGCGAGGAGGATATCCGGGAGATTGTAACGCCATGAGAAAGGATCTGATTGCAGACAAGGCAGCATCCCTTCAGCCCTCCGGTATCCGCAAATTTTTTGATATCGTGGCAGACATGAAGGATGTGATTTCTCTTGGTGTGGGAGAGCCTGATTTTGACACGCCGTGGCACATTCGGGATGAGGGTATTTATTCCCTGGAAAAGGGAAGAACCTTCTATACCTCCAACTCCGGACTGAAGGAGCTTCGCATGGAGATTGCAGCCTACCTGCTAAGGACCCAGAAGCTCGACTACCACTATCTTTCGGAGATCTTTGTGACAGTGGGCGGCTCGGAGGCCATCGACCTTGCCATGCGGGCGCTTCTGAATCCGGGCGATGAGGTGCTGATCCCGCAGCCCTCTTACGTATCTTATGAGCCCTGCGTGGTGATGGCGGACGGAAAGCCGGTCATCATTGAGCTGAAGGAAGAGAACCGGTTCCGTCTGACACCGGAGGAACTGGAAGCGGCCATTACACCCCGAACGAAAATATTGGTGATGCCGTTCCCCAACAATCCCACAGGAGCCATTATGGAGCGGGAGGATCTGGAGAAGCTGGTTCCCATTATCAAGGAACATGAGCTGATCGTTCTTTCCGATGAGATCTACAGCGAGCTGACCTATGGGGGCAAAACGCACGTTTCCATTGCTTCGCTTCCGGACATGAAGGAACGCACCGTCCTCATCAATGGCTTTTCCAAGGCCTATGCGATGACCGGCTGGCGGCTGGGCTATGCCTGCGGACCGGAGGAGATCATTCGCCAGATGGTGAAGATTCACCAGTACTGCATCATGTGCGCGCCGACCACCTCGCAGTATGCTGCCGTTGAGGCGCTGCGAAACGGTGATGAGGACGTTGCCAGGATGCGGGAGTCCTATGATGAGAGAAGGCGGTTTGTCCTGTACATGTTAGGAGAGATGGGGCTTCCTTGCTTTGAACCGGAGGGGGCCTTCTATGTGTTCCCGTGTATTAAGGAGTTCGGGATGACCAGCGATGAATTTGCAACCAGACTGCTGCAGGAGGAGAAGGTGGCAATTGTTCCCGGAACTGCCTTTGGTGACTGCGGAGAAGGGTACCTGCGAATTTCGTATGCATATTCCATTGACAGCCTCAAAAAGGCACTCGGGCGGCTGGCAGCCTATGTACAGAAGCTGCGCGGGTGATTAGAAAGAAACAGCTACAGATATATGAACGAAAAAGTACTGCGCATCTGCGAATTTCATAAAATCACAGCCCGTCTGGAAGGCCTTGCAACCTCGGAACCGGGAAAGCGGCTTTGCAGAGAGCTGCTCCCGTATACCGATCTGGTCGACATTACAAGGGCGCAGGAGGAGACGGAGGCGGCACTTGGGTACCTTTTGCGCAACGGGTCTCTTAGCTTCGGCAATAACCGCGACTTCTCCGCAGCCTTTCAGGCCTTGCATGTAGGGATCAGTTTGTCTATTGCTGAGCTTTTGCAGTTTGCGGGCTTTCTGGAGAATGTGGCACGCGTGCGCAGTGCAGGACCCGAGTCGGAAGAAAATCCTCTGTATGATCTTTTTGACTGTCTGGTTCCGCTTAGCCCGGTGTCAGCGGAGATCCGCCGCTGCATCATCGGTGAGGATAAGATCAGCGATGACGCAAGCCCGGAGCTTAAAAAGCTGCGCCGCGAGATTGGCATCACAGATGACCGCATCCATGTGCAGCTGAATAAAATGCTGACGCAGACCTACGCCTCCTATCTGCAGGACACGGTGGTCACCATGCGGGACGACCGGTACTGTCTACCGATCAAGAGCGAGTATAAGTCACAGGTGCGCGGCATCGTGCATGACCAGTCCTCGACAGGCTCCACTTTGTTCATTGAGCCGGCAGCCATCGTGGAGATGGGAAATCATATACGGGAGCTGGAATTTCAGGAGAAAAAGGAGGAGGCCAAGGTTTTGGAGACCTTGTCGGGCCTTCTTTCCGATCATCTGACCGCCCTGCGGGACGACTGCGCCAACATGACACAGCTGGATTTCATCTTCGCAAGAGCGCACCTGGCTTTGGAGCAGGAGGCGGTGAGGCCGGAGTTTAATGAAGCGCATGTAATCCGAATTTATAAGGGCCGGCATCCGCTGATTGATGAGAAGAAGGTTGTTCCCATCGACCTGACCATCGGCGAGAAGTATGACATGATCATCGTCACGGGACCGAACACCGGCGGCAAGACGGTGACGCTCAAAACCGTTGGCCTTTTCGAGCTGATGGGGATGGCAGGACTGCACATTCCGGCGGCGGAGCACAGCGAGCTCTCTGTTTTTCGTGAGGTGTATGCAGACATCGGTGATGAACAGAGCATCGAGCAGAGCCTCTCGACCTTCTCCTCACATATGACAGCGATCGTTGATATTCTGAAGCGTGCCGATAAGAGCTGCCTGTGCCTGTTCGATGAGCTGGGGAGCGGGACGGATCCCACGGAGGGAGCCGCGCTTGCCATCTCCATTCTGAATTTCATGCACACAAGGAAAATAACGACGCTCGCCACCACGCACTACGCAGAGCTCAAGCTCTATGCCATGCGGACGCAGGGCATCGTCAATGCCAGCTGCGAGTTTGACCTGGAGACGCTCCAGCCCACCTATAAGCTGCTGGTCGGCGTTCCGGGGAAGAGCAATGCCTTTGCCATTTCACAAAAGCTTGGCCTTCCGGGCTACATCATCGAGACGGCAAGGGAGCAGCTGAGCAAGGAAACGCAGAATTTCGAAGATGTGCTGTCTGAGCTTGAGGATACAAGACGGCGCAATGCCAAGGCACAGGAAGAGATCGCCCGCATGCGGGCCGATCTCGACCGGCGCAGCAGGGAGCTGAAGACCAAAGAGGATTCCATAGAGGAGCGGCGCAGGAAAATTCTGGATCAGGCCAACGAAAAGGCACGCAATATCCTGCAGGACGCCAAAGATCAGGCGGACAGTGCCATTTCTGCCATCCGGAAAGGCAGCAAGGGCGCCGATATGACGGCGATGGAGCAGACCAGAACCAACCTACGAGAAAAGGTTTCTGCGAAGACACGCCGCCTCCAGAAGGAAACCGAAAAGCCGGTTCGTACCTCCAGCCTGAAGGCATCTGACCTGCACATTGGAGACCGGGTCCGCGTGCTCTCTCTGGGCATGCAGGGGACGGTGATCAAGCTTCCGGACCGCCAGGAAAAGGTCGGGGTCCAGTGCGGCATTATGAACTCGCAGATCCCGTTGAAGGATCTTGCTCTTCTGGACGAGGAAACCGGCATGACCATTGACTCGCGCGCCAAGAAAAAGACAGCCAGTGCCTTGAAACGCGCGTATGAGGATCAGTCGGGACGCATGAATGCAGGCGGCATGGATCTGTCGCGGGCGATGCACATTTCGCCGGAGATCAACCTTCTCGGGATGACAACGGACGAAGCCGTTATGGCACTGGACAAATATCTGGATGATGCGAGAATGTCGCATCTGGACACCGTGCGCATCGTGCACGGCAAGGGAACCGGTGCGCTGCGCAGCGCGGTACAGAATTATCTGCGCAGACAGTCGTGGATTCGATCCTATCGTACCGGCGATTTCGGAGAAGGCGATGCCGGCGTTACCATTGTGACGCTGTAGGAAGGCGCTGGTGAAAGCGCTCCCCGCTCCGGCGCTGCAATGCATAGGGTGAACGCCGATGAAAGCGGTTCCCACGCCGGATCTGCACATTCGGGAAATCTCGGTGTGGCAGTACCAAAAGGAGATACGAGATGGCAGTTAGCAAACAGAAAATATTGATTGTAGATGATGACGCCAATATTGCGGAGCTGATCAGTCTGTACCTTACCAAGGAATGCTACGACACGCTGATTGCAGAGAATGGAGAGGAGGCACTGCAAAGCTATGCCTCCTATGCACCGGATCTGATTCTTCTGGACCTGATGCTGCCCGGAATAGACGGCTATCAGGTCTGCCGCGAGATTCGCACGAAGGCGCAGACGCCCATCATCATGCTCAGCGCCAAGGGAGAGGTCTTCGATAAGGTTCTTGGACTGGAGCTGGGTGCAGACGACTACATGGAAAAGCCCTTTGATTCAAAGGAGCTGGTGGCCAGAGTAAAGGCGGTTCTGCGGCGGGTTCACCAGAATCCGCAGCAGCAAACGATGCAGACGGCCGGCGGGGAGAAAATCGTCCGCTATTCAGATCTGACCATCAATCTGACCAATTATTCAGTCACATACGTGGGGCAAAATCTGGATATGCCGCCCAAAGAGCTGGAGCTGTTGTATTTTCTTGCCTCCCAGCCCAACCGGGTGTTCACAAGAGAACAGCTCCTTGACCAGATCTGGGGCTACGACTACATCGGGGATACCCGGACAGTAGATGTGCATATCAAACGCATCCGGGAGAAAATCCACGATAACCAGCACTGGCGCATTGCGACAATCTGGGGAATCGGTTACAAATTTGAGGCCAATGCGTGAGGAAGACGATCTATCTGAAGTTCATACTGGCGTACGCGCTGTTCGCAGTGTTCGGATTTATCGCGGTGGCGACCTTCGTGTCCAACATGACCGTGGACCAGGTGCGGCAGCAGGAGGCGGATACGCTCTACCGCGAGGCGACGACCATTGCAGATACCTACGCGGCAGAGCTTTACAGCTATGAGACGTCCATTGACAGCGTGTATAAGCAGCTGCACTCCCTTGGCACATACCTGGGCGCCGATATTATGGTGCTGAACCCGTCAGGGCGAGTGGTGGTTGACAGCCAGTCCCGCATTGATCCGGAGACTGAGGTTCGGGTGGAGGACTTTTCGCCGTCGGCCTTTGCCGGCAATCTCTACACAGAGGGAACCTTCTGGGGGTATTTTACCGAGGATCAGCTTTCGGTTCTTGCACCCATCACGCAGAATTATAAAACGAGCGGCTATGTAGCCATTCATTACCGCGTGGCCAAGCTGCAGGAGGAGGCCAACCGAAGGCTGAACATCGCGTATGTGGAGCTTTTGATCATTCTTCTGCTGTCGCTGATTATTCTTATCTTTTTTACAGAAATTGTATATTTCCCACTTCGCAAAATAACGAAAGCAACCGAACAGTATGCGGCCGGCAACATGCATTATGAGCTGACGGTGGACAGCGAGGATGAAATAGGGTATCTCGCGGCATCTCTAAGCTACATGGCCAGAAAGGTAGCGAGCTCTGAGGATGATCAGAAGAAGTTCATTGCTAACGTTTCACACGATTTTCGCTCGCCGCTGACCTCCATCCGGGGATTTTTGCAGGCCATGCTGGACGGCACCATCCCGCCTGAGATGCATGAAAAATACATTGGAATTGTATTGAATGAAACGGACCGTCTTACCAAGCTGACCAACGATCTGCTGGCCCTGAACAACCTGAATACAAAGGGCATGATGCTGAACTACACGGATTTTGACATCAATGGCGTGATCCGTCAGGTGGCGGCCTCCTTTGAACAGACGTGTCTGCGCAAGGGCGTCACGCTGGAGCTGGTTCTGACGGGAGAAGTGCTGTATGTCAATGCAGATCAGGACCGTATTCAGCAGGTGTTGTATAATCTGATTGACAATGCCATTAAGTTCAGTAGCGCCAATACCTCCGTTCGAATTGAGACATCGGAGAAGCATCATAAGATTTTCGTATCTGTGAAGGATCGCGGCATAGGCATCCCTGTTCAGGAGCAAAGTGCTATTTTTGAACGCTTCTACAAGACGGATCTCTCCCGCGGAAAGGATAAAAAAGGAACCGGCCTTGGACTGTCGATCGTGCGGGAAATCCTGCGCGCGCACAATGAGAACATCAATGTAATATCTACAGAGGGAGTGGGGTCGGAATTTATATTCACTCTGAAGCGCTCCGGACTCAATGACAATCTGGAGGATTAGGGGCTGAACGGCTGGGAAGTTCTGCACTATTAGGGCAGTTATTTGTAAACGATGTACAAGAGCGCACAAAAGAGCTATGGGAATGGATTTAAATACATCAGAGGAGAAAAAGCAAATAGCAGAGTCCTCCGGAGACAGAAACCGGGCCGAAGGTGCCGTACCGGAGGTGAACACGGATTTTATGAAGGAGGAAATCCGTCAGCGCCCGCTCAACAAGAAGCGTCTTCTGCGAAGGACGGCGATTACCGCATTTCTGGCGGTTCTGTTCGGGGTAGTGGCCTGCGCAGCGTTCCTCATTCTGGAACCGGTCATTAACCAGGCAATTACGCCGGCTGAGGAAACCACTCCTGTCACATTCCCGGAGGAAACAACGGAGGATGAGGTGTCGCCGGAGGATATGATTGCCAGTGATGAGGAAATTCAGGAGGCGGCAGCGGAGAAAAAGGCGGCCAGCCTTGTAGACGTGGATGCCATCCGCAAGGAGGTCCTCGAGGAAGTGAAAAAAGATCTGGCAGAGACAAGGAAGGCGGAGACGCAGCAGGATGCGACCGCAGAATATTCGCAGCTGTTCTCCACCCTGCAGGGGTTGGCCAATGAAGCGGCGAAGTCTATGGTAACGGTATCTGTTATTACTTCGAATTATGACTGGGCCGGCGATCTGTACAACAAAAGCGGATCGGTGAGCGGTCTGATTGTGGCGGAAAAGGGAGCAAATCTTCTGATTCTTGCCGGAGAGGATGACTATGCAGAGGCAGAGGAAATTCGTGTGCAGTTTGCGGATGGCCAGAGCGCAGAGGCGTCGGTTCTGGCACAGGACAGCATAACCGGGCTCACCATCCTGAGCGTAGATGAAGGGAAGCTCCAGGGGGGCTTTGCACAAAATGATCAGCTGGCCGTGGCGGTACTGGGGAGCAGCGAAAAGGACGAACTGACCGGGAGCCCTGTCATTGCTGTGGGGAGTCCTGCAGGAACCGCCGGCTCCATCAGCTACGGAGTCATAACGAACGCGGGACTCGCCCTTGATGTTACAGACAGCAGTTATCAGCAGATTTCGACCGATATCAGCGGCAGCAAAACAGCCAGCGGGGTTCTGATCGATATGGAAGGGAGTGTTATCGGCTGGATTGACATGCAGTACCAGACGTCGGATGCACAGAATCTGATCTGTGCAACGGGAATTACCGGATTAAAGCCCTTGATCGAGAAGCTGTCCAATGAAACCTCGGTGGGATACCTTGGCATCCATGCAGCAGACGTGCCGGAGAATGTGCGGCAGGAGCAGAGCATTCCGGAGGGTGCCTACGTATTGAAAACAGAAATGGACTCTCCTGCCATGGAAGCGGGAATCCAGAGCGGCGATGTGATCACCGCCTTTGCGGGAAGAAAGATCACCAGCTGTGAAGAGCTGACAAGTCAGCTCCTGAATGCAAGAGCAGGAAGACAGCTGAGCATTCAGCTGAAACGGCAAAGCGGAGAGAGCTATACGGATGTTACAATTGTAGTAAATCTGGGAAGCCGGCTTGGCTTTGGCAAGCGCTGAAAAGTTACCGTATATTTACTATCTACATAGACATAGGCATAGAAGGGACAGCAAATGCAGTACATCAAGGATTTAAGGGAAGGAACGACAGTCAGCAGTATTTATCTTTGCCGCAAAAAGAGTGAGCTCACAGCCAAAAACGGCCGAGCCTACGACAGCCTTGTCCTGCAGGATAAAACCGGCAGCATCGACGGTAAAATATGGGATCCTGGTAGTGTCGGAATTGAAGAATTTGCAGAGATGGATTACGTCGACATCGTGGGAGAGGTCGTTGTTTTCCAGAAAAAATATCAGCTGAATATCAAAAGAGCCCGTAAGTGCCGGGAGGGAGAATACGATCCGTCCGAGTACATTCCTGTCACCAAGAAGGACCGCAAGACAATGTGGGATGAGATGATCCGACTTGCCAATAAGGTGAAGGAGCCGCACCTGCGGCAGCTGATTATCAAGTTCTTTGTGGAGGACAAGGAATTTATCCATGCATTCCAGGTTTCCTCGGCAGCGAAAACGGTACACCATGGTTTTATGGGAGGACTTCTGGAGCATACGCTGGGTGTTATGAAGCTGTGTGATGCCTTTGCAGACAATTATCCGTTCCTGAACAGGGACCTATTGCTGACAGCGGCCATGTTTCATGATATCGGCAAGACCAGAGAGCTTTCCCGGTTCCCGCAGAACGATTATACGGATGAGGGACAGCTGATCGGACACATCATCATCGGCGTAGAGATGATTGATGAAAAGCTGCGGGAGATCAAGGATTTCCCTCCTGTCCTTTCTGCGGAGCTGCGTCACTGCATTCTGGCACACCACGGCGAGCTGGAATATGGCTCTCCGAAAAAGCCGGCACTGGCAGAGGCGGCGGCACTTAATTTTGCGGATAACGCAGATGCCAAGCTGGAGATCTTCAAGGAGATGTTTGATCGCGGCACGGAGGATAATGCCTGGCTTGGCTGGCAGCAGCTTTTGGATTCGAATATTCGGAAGACGGAATAGTTACGAAAATGTTTGTATTACGTGAATCAGCCCATGTCGAATGACATGGGCTTCTGTTTAAAGCGGAGATATCCAGTGGAAATCAGATTTCAGAAAAACGACATTGTTACGGTAGAGATCACTGACATCAGCTCGGACGGCGCCGGAATCGGCAAGGTGGACGGCTTTACGTTGTTTATCAAGGACGCGGTAATGGGAGATACTGTCACCGCCAAGATTATGAAGGTCAAAAAGGGCTATGGCTTTGCCAGACTGATGGAAATTGTTGCCCCGTCTCCGTTTCGGACGGTACCAAAATGTGAGCTTGCACGCAAATGCGGCGGCTGCCAGATCCAGGAGCTTTCCTACGATCGGCAGCTTTCTTTTAAGCAAAAACGTGTGAAGGATGTACTGCTGCGGATCGGCGGATTCTCGGAGGAAACCGTGCAGAAGACTATGCACCCCATTTTGGGCATGGAGGATCCCTACCGGTTCCGCAATAAGGAGCAGCTGCCGGTTGGTGAAAAGGATGGGAAGCCGGTTGCCGGATTCTATGCGGGACATACGCACTGCATCGTGCCGGTCGCGGATTGCCTTGTCGGACCGCAGGAAAACCAGGACATTCTTGCGGCAATATTGAAGTATATGGAGGAGTATCATGTGCCGGCGTATCGCGAGGAAACAGGTACGGGACTTGTGCGGCACATTCTGATTCGTTCCGGGATCTATTCGAGGGAAACGATGGTGTGTCTCGTGATCAACGGAGGGAAGCTCCCGCAGGAAGAGGCCTTGATAGCATGTCTGCAGGAGCTTCCGGGAATGAGCAGCATTTGCATCAATATCAATACGGAACGCACCAATGTGATCATGGGCGGGAAAGGCCGTACACTCTGGGGAAAAGAAGCCATCGAGGATACCATGCATGTCCTGCCTGCGGAATATGAGGACGGCAAGGTGTGCTTTGGAGACTCCCTGCGCAGTATAACCTATCGCATTTCGCCGCTTTCGTTCTATCAGGTAAATCCGGTTCAGGCGGAGCGGCTGTACAGCATTGTGCGCTGCTATGCCGGGTTGACCGGGACAGAGGTTGTCTGGGATCTGTACTGCGGTGTCGGCACCATCGGATGTTTTCTGGCAGAGGATGCCGGGGAAGTGTATGGCGTGGAGGTGATTCCGGATGCCATTCGGGATGCCAGAAAAAATGCCGAGAAAAACGGGATCTCGAACATAACATTCCGCGTTGGAAAGGCCGAAGAGGTCTTGCCGGAGTATGTTGAAAGCAAGCTGAGAGCAGACGGGAAAACGGATAAGCAGGGGATGGTTGATGTGGTTGTTGTCGATCCGCCGCGGAAGGGCTGCGATGAAGTGTGCCTCCAGACCATCCTGGAAACGCAGCCGAAGCGTATTGTTTACGTTAGCTGTGACCCTGCTACGATGGCAAGGGACTGCAAAATTCTGGCAGCAGGCGGATATGAGCTAAAGGAAATTCAGCCAGTGGACCAGTTCCCGCACACAGTGCATGTGGAGACGGTAGTATTGCTGCAAAAACGGAAATAGCAGAAGTCCTTGAATTTACGCACTTTTTCGAGTATTGCCAGTACGGAGAGACCTCCTGGTC
>CAVGIV010000042.1:0-24605 GCA_963629395.1 Paludibacteraceae bacterium
ACGTGGTATTTTCTGCAGGTTGTAGGCGGAATGCGGGGCGTGGACCGAACAGCTTCCTGGGGAGCTTGTTTTCTGACAGCAATCGTGATGATCCAGTATATGCCGAATATGAAATGCGGGATTTTCTGGTGGACGTCTGTTGCCCATTACTGTATTCCATATGGTGTCGCGCTGGCATGCATGGGATGGAGCCTGCGATGGCTGGAAAGAGGATGCAGGCGATTTATGTGCGGAATGCTGTTGGGAATGATGTATCTGGGTGGAGCCGGATATCCGGAAGTTGTCTTGGCGGTGGTCTGGTTCTTTTTCATTCCGTGTTTTGTTTTTCTGCGTCAGAGGCTGCGGGGGGAGTCTGTCTTGGATTCGCAGTTGGAAGTAAGTGGCGTGAGCGGCTCGAAAGCGTTTGATCGCGCGACAGTGAAGAGAGCTTTCTGGTTATGGCTACCGCTGGCAGCGGAATTGGTTGGATTCGCGGTCAGTGCGGTAGCTCCTGGGAATAAGAACCGAGGCGGAGAGGAGTTTGGGTTCTCTGTTTCAAAGGTGGTGTGGACGTTGGCGGCCTGTGTCCGGGAAGGCGTAATGGAAACAGTGAGGTACTGTATTCAGGTGCGTGGCCTGTTGCCGGTGCTGCTGCTGATCGGATTGCTGCTGTTGCTCCAATGCGGAGAGATTCGCGTAAGAGATATTCTGGCGAATTGGAAGAGCTGGGGGATCGCAGGACTATTTGGATTTGTCATTGTATGCCTTGTTAGAGCGCCTGTTCTGTATGCAGGAACGGATGCTTCTGGCGGGGTACCGGATTCCTATTGGTTTATCACGGTTGTCGCGGCAGTGACGTGGCTGGAGGTGTTCTTTTCGCCGTATAAACGTGCAATGCAGAAGGATGAACCGGGACAGTGCACGCGAACAAGCGACGATGCGAATAGTGTACTGGTGAGTGGCCCAATGGAACATGGGGGGGCAGATTGTGTGACAGAGACCCCACGGTGGAGGCTTGATAAGCCTTGTGTGGTGCTGACGGCTGCGTTGGTTGCCTTTTTGCTTGTTTTCTTCAGGCATTTCATTGGCGGAACGGTGGATTATACATGTGTTCAGTTTATTCGGAGCGGTGCACTTGCGGATTATCGAATGCAGATGGAGGAATGGCTGGATATTCTGAATGATCCAACCGTTGTGGATGCCAGACTTCCGGAGATGAATGATGAGCAGGGGCCGTTTATGCTGATGGTGCCGCTGGATGATCCGGAGGCCTGGTCGAGTCAGGTGTATGCAAGATATTATGGGAAACGGTCAGTCGTTTGTGTGCCGCGGTCATAAGTGTGTCGTAGCGTGGAGTACAGGTAGCAGAATGGGACGATTGAAATACAGCGTGGATAATAACACAGCTTCTCGCATCCGGCGATGGATGGATATGGCTGCAGCAGCGATCGTAGTGCTGCAGGTTGGTCTGTTGGTGCATACGTGCTGCTATACGTTTTTTACTGCGGATGATTACTGGCATGCGGTGGAGGCGGGCGGAGCGATGAACTCTGCGGGCGAGGTCTGGAAGGCTGCCTGGAGCTTTATGCGGATGCGGTATGCCGGTTGGCAGGGAACCTATCTGACGATGTTCCTGCAGATTGCGGCGTGTCCTTTGAGCTATGGAACGAAAGGGGCTTACGCAGCGCTGCACATATTGCTGGCGGCGGTGTGCGTTGCTTTTTTCCTGACGATGTATCTGCTTGTCAGGGAACTGGCGAAGTGGGGCGGCTTTTCATCGGAGCGTGGAATTCTGGAGATATATGCGTTGGTGGTCACCTGCCTTTTGAACCTGCGATCCTATGCGGAGGATTTCTTCTGGTTTTCGGGGGCCGTGAGTTACACGATACCGCTGGTGCTGGCAATGGCGGGGGCGGCTCTGCTGGTGCACACGCTGCAGGAGAGAAGGCGGCGCGGCGTGGCGGGGCTGGTGGCTTCGGTCTTGCTCTTTCTGGCATGCGGTGGTTCACTAGAGATTGCGCTGCCGGTTTGCTACGGGATGCTGATTCTGTGCGTGTACCTCCTGCGAAGATGGAAACGGGAGAGAAAAGGTGGCAGGGAGCTCTTGTATTTGGGGCCGATTGCGGCGGCATATGTGGGCACGGTGGTGAATGGATTGGCACCTGGCAATTATGTGCGGCACGATGTGACGGCACAGAGCGGGAGCGCGCTTGGGACGATGTATCATGCGGTGTGCAATACGCTGTTTCAGTATTTTGACGAGACAGGGCGCGTTGCGGATGCATCTGTGCTGTGTTTGTTCTGTGTGTTGGCGGTTATGACGGGGGCATTTCTTGCGGCGGAGGCTGCGTGGGGGGGCAATTATGAAAGGCTGAAAGAGCTGGCGTTGGTGCTGCTGCCGCTTCCG
This sequence comes from Paludibacteraceae bacterium, assembly GCA_963629395.1. Lineage (GTDB taxonomy): Bacteria > Bacillota > Clostridia > Lachnospirales > Lachnospiraceae > CAG-791. The sequence goes on from CAVGIV010000042.1 coordinate 2,387, forward strand.
GTGATTGCTATTTTCCCGGTGATTCTGGGATATGGAACGGTGGGACTTCCGGAGCGCACGTATCTGATGCTGGATTTGTCGTATACGGCAGTGGGGATTTCTGCGGGAGTGTTGCTGGGTGGTTATCTAGCGAAGGCCTGGGGAGAACGCGGGGGCTTGCTGGGAGTGCTGGCCCTTATGACAATTGTGGTCATGACGACAGATTCGGTGTGCCTATACCGTGTCTATGAGGGGGATTCCAGAACGCAGGCGCCGATGTCGATGCTGGCGATGGATTTGCAGAAGGGATGGACGCAGCAGTATTACCGGGATGTGCTGGATTTTTATGACCGAATCGAGTTTGCGGACGGAACGCAGGTGCAGGTGGATGCCGGGGAGCTGTCGGATGCGCCGGAGGGTTTGATGCCGCTGATTGTGCTGAAGGCGGATGCAGTCGCGGAGTATTATGGGAAGGCGGCGGAGTGAGTTGTTGTAAGGGGGCAGCTGACAAAGTCAGTATGGCTTCTCGGAAGCGGACACCTTCGCTGGATGCAGCCGCTGACTACTAGGCAAGGCCCAGAGAAAACTGCCGGTTTGGCGGTTATGCCCAATTGGATTCGAGGAATTCTTCTGCTATACTGCAGGCAGTTGCATAATGTGGTTCGTTTCTATGAACACCGCTTGGTTGGCTGATACACTGGCTTGCAGAGGACAGTACATTTGTTGTTCCTTGCCGGGTGTGGAGCAAGGCACAGACTGCGTAAGGCAGTCGGAGCCGGCTGCGGTCCTATCTTGATCCTATCTGATTCACATCGAACGAAGCTTATGCACTTTGTTATTTCACACAGCAGGAGCTTCGAAGTAGAACCAGAAGGGTCGGATGATGTATATGGTTTGCTGTCAATTTCTGTCTCCTGCGCCATCATTTCATGCAGGAGGAACGAATGAACGACAACTACATGGAGCAGACAACGACCGTTGTAACGGCACCGAGGCGGCAGCAGGAGGTACTGAATCGGAAGTGGGAAGAGGCAGGAATTGGAAATGATTACATCTTTTCCTGTGTGATGCGGGACGAGGGCTTGTTCCTGCAGCTGATGCAGCGGATCTTCCCGGAGCTGAAGCTGAGCAAGGTGATGAGACACTCGCCGCAGATGACGTTCCTTAGTCCGATGGGGAGTAAGAGCGTTCGGTTTGATGTCTATTCGGAGATTGACGGCCGTGTTTTTGATGTGGAAATGCAGCTGGAGAGCCGGGGGAATGAGCCGAAAAGGACGCGGTACTATCAGTGCATGATGGACGAGCAGATGCTGCACAGTGGCGAGGATTACGCGGAGCTTCCGGATTCGTATGTGGTTATGATCAGTCCGCGGGATCTGTTTCATCAGAAAAGGCACATCTATCGGTTCCGTAATTATGAGCAGACGGATCGGAATCTTGAGCTGCAGGACGGGACGACGAAGGTGTTCCTTAACACGCATGGCGTCGGAGATGATGTGCTGCCGGAGCTGAAGAACTTCCTGAACCTGATCAACGGAGAAGCCCCAGCGGATGAGTTCTGTGCGGAGGTGGATCAGCGGGTACAGGAAGCGAAGCTGGATGCGGAGACGAGGAGGAATTTTATGGATTTTGAATATATGAAGATGCTGGCCGTTAAGGATGCCGTAAGGGATGCTGTCAAGGAGGCAGAGAAGAAGACCAGAGAAGAGGTATACATATCTCTTGTTCAGAAGGGCGTCCTTTCGCTTGCGGATGCGGTGAAGCTCTCCGGTTTTAGTGAGAATCAGCTTCGGGAACATGTAAAGCAGTGATGGCACAGCGCCATATTGACAAGAAGGGAATAGAGATGAGACTCAGCAGCTGCGTCTTATATCTCTGAAATTATCGTATATGAGTATGGAATTCAAGAACATGCAGATACTGGTAAGGGGAGAAGAGGGTAAGGCGATCAGGAGACAGTTCTTTTCGCTGTATATTGGAGGATTGCTGATTTATCTTCCGCTGATTCTTCAGCGCCTGACCAACGATATGGATGGAATGTGGGATCAGGATGATCACATGACGGGAGCCGCGGAGCTTCGGATGGGGCGGTGGTTCTGGCCGATTCTGGATAAGCTGCGGGGGAATGTGTCTCTGGATCCTATGCCGGCGGTGGTGGCAATTGCACTGTTTGCAGCTGGAATATTGGTGGTGCTGGCGCTGTTTGCCCTGCGCGGCTCGTCAAGGAGAGAGAGGTTTTGTGCATGGGTGACCGGAATGCTGATTCTGGCATCTCCGACGGCTTTGTGTCAGCTCTCGTACAGTCATATGTCGATCAATGATGCGTTTTCGTTTCTGCTGGCGGTGCTGGCGGTCTGGATGGTGCGGGAGCCGCTGCAGAATGCGGAGGTGGTACAGGCGTCCATGCAGGATGCTAGGATAACGCGAAAGCCTTTGAAAAATGGGAGTGGCGTATGCAAGGAGCAAGGGTTTCATTGCGAACGTTATGGGGGGATTCTGGCTTCTGCGCTGTTGACGGCGGTGATGATGGGCTGCTACCAGGCGACGCTGGGGGTATTGTGTGTGACGGCTCTCTTTTACTTCCTGCAGATGCTTGTGAAGAAAACGCGTGAAGGGGCGCTGGCCTTTGCAGGGCGCATGCTGGCCTCGGTTGTACTGGGAGCGGCGCTGTATGAAGGCTTTCTGTATGCCTGCCTTGCTGTGACGGGAGAGACGCTTTCGGACTACAACGGCGGAAATGCGGTGACGATTGGCGGGATGCTGCGGGGACTTCCGGAGAATCTGCGGCATACCTATACTGCGTTTGCATTCTATTTTGGCGGGGAGGGGTATCATTTTAACCTGCTGCAGGGGCACCGGTGGTTTTGGGCGGCGTACCTGCTGCCTGTAGTGATTCTGGCACGGCTTGTATGGAGACTTTGGAGGGAGAAGGGCGCGGCATCGGCGCTGCTGGCAGTGCTGGCGATTGCATGGATTCCGATCTTTGCCAACAGCTTTTTCCTGTTGGTGTATTCGGATACCATGATGCAGATGACCATGGGAATGGCGATGGTGCTGCCGCTTACGCTGTGCCTTGGGCTCATGGACGAGCAGGGGCTGCCGCGGTGTTGTCGGAAGGCTGGTAAAGGTCAGGGAAGATTTAGCGGCTGCGTGGCAGCTGGCGGCGGAATCGTTGTTTTCCTTCTGCTGTATGGGATGCTGGGACAGGTGGTGACGGATCAGTATGCGATGTATGTGGGGCGGCGCTTTACCACGACACTGGCGGAGCAGGCTTTGAACCGGTTCACGGCCGCGGGGGCGGATTACACGGAGAATGTGGTGCTGGTGTATGGGACGCCGAAGGATTCGCCGCTGTTCACGGCAACGGATTTGTATAACCGCGCGAACTCGTATGCGCAGTATGGCTCCTGGGCACCGGGCACGGAGGGAAACCGTTTGTGCTGGGGGCATTTCCTGGAGCAGCAGCTGCGGGTAAGGGTGAACTACGCGGAGGGGGATACGCTGGAGACGATTTACAATTCGCAGGAGGTGGCGGCGATGCCGGTGTATCCGGCGGCCGGATCGACGGCGAATGTGTGGGGCGTGACCGTGGTGAAGGTGAGCGAGTAAGGGGGCTGGATCGGAATCTTGAGCTGCAGGACGGGACGACGAAGGTGTTCCTTAACACGCATGGCGTCGGAGATGATGTGCTGCCGGAGCTGAAGAACTTCCTGAACCTGATCAACGGAGAAGCCCCAGCGGATGAGTTCTGTGCGGAGGTGGATCAGCGGGTACAGGAAGCGAAGCTGGATGCGGAGACGAGGAGGAATTTTATGGATTTTGAGTATATGCAGATGCTGGCCATCAAGGATGCTAAGAAAAAAGGACTGGAACAGGGACTGGAACAAGGACTGGAACAAGGGCTGGAACAAGGTCGAGAAGAGGGAAGGGAAGAGGTATATGTATCTCTTGTCCAACGCGGGATTCTCTCGATTGCTGATGCAGTGAAACTGTCGGGATTAAGTGAGAATCAGTTCCAGAAGCATATAACGCAGTGAATGGATGGTTAAGAGCGCATCGGATAGAAACCAGAAAGCTGCAATAATGGAGTTATAAATCATACATGATCGAGATACAGGAAAACGCCGGCAAGCGCCGCGCGGTACTGGCGGGCTTGAATAGGGGATTGCGGCCGGAGCGTTACGATGCAGCCATGGATGAGCTGCAAAAGCTCGCAGAGGCCTGTGAGCTGGAGGTGACCTCCAGAGTGGTGCAGAATGCGCCAACTGTGACCCAGAAAACGCTTTTGGGGAGCGGCAAGGTGGAGGAGCTGCGAGCGGCTGTTCTGGCAGACGATGCAGATATTGTTATATTTCAGGAGACGCTTACACCGATGCAGGTGAGGAATCTGGAGGATGCCCTGGACACGGAGGTTTTGGACCGGACAGGGATTATTCTGCTGATATTCAGCTCAAGGGCAAGGACCAGGGAGGCCAGACTCCAGGTGAAATCCGCTCAGCTCCAATATATGCTCCCGAGGCTGGCCGGTATGCGCAGGAATTTAAGCCGCCAGGGCGGCGGTTCGGGGCGCCTGTCCAATAAGGGCGCAGGTGAGGAACAGCTGGAGCTGGACCGTCGGCATATCGAGCGGCAGCTGGCGGAGATTCGAAGACAGCTGAAGGAAGTGGAGAAGGAGCGCAGTACGCAGCGGAGCCGCCGAACGCAGAGCGGCCTTCCCTTGGTCTCACTTGTCGGATATACGAATGCCGGAAAGTCCACGCTGATGAACGGAATCCTGGCACAGGATGAGGCACTGCAGAGTAAGGAGCGGAAAAGGGAAGAAGACGGAGAGGGCGGTAAGCACGTTCTGGAGAAGGATATGCTGTTCGCAACGCTGGATACGGCGGTGCGCCGCATCGATCTGCCGGGACATCGGCCGTTTCTTCTGAGCGATACCGTGGGCTTTATCTCGGATCTGCCGCATACGCTGGTGGAGGCGTTTCGCTCTACATTGGAGGAGGCCTGCTATGCGGATCTTCTCGTGGAGGTGGTCGATTTCTCGGATCCGGAGTATCAGCAGCACCTTCGCGTAACCAGGAAAACGCTGGAGGACATTGGGGCGGGCGATATTCCGACACTGATTGTCTATAACAAAACAGACTGCTGCGAGAATCTGCCGGTGAAGCGCAGCTATCCGGATCACATTTATTTTTCTGCCCGAGATATGGGACAGTATGATGAGCTGCTGAGCTGTATAGAGGAGGCACTTGAAGGGAGAAAGGAGCATCATACCTACCTGCTGCCCTATGCAGAAGGCAACCTTCTCCATACGCTGCAGTCAAGATATGCGTGGGATAGGCTGGAGTATCTGCCGGAGGGGGTCCTTCTGGAGCTTACGCTGGGAAAGAGGGACGCAGAGGCTGCTGCGAGATATATTTACAGCGAGGGAACTGCGTTCCAGAAAGAAAGTGAGTAAGATAGCGCTGATTTAACCAGCATTCCCTTAGCAGCCTCCGCAGATCGTTCACCCCAGCGCCACATCCAGCACCATCATAACGCTGAATCCTGCGGCAAAGAAAATTGTGCCGAGGTTGGAGTGTCGCCCCTGCGACATTTCCGGGATCAGCTCCTCGACCACCACGTACAGCATTGCGCCGGCGGCAAAGCTTAGAAGGTACGGAAGGGCGGGAACGATATGCTGAGCGGCAAGGATTGTCAGCACTGCACCGATTGGCTCGACGATGCCGGATAGCACGCCGCCCAGGAACGCTTTGCCGTTCGTTTCTCCCTCTGCCCGAAGCGGCATGGAGATGATGGCCCCCTCCGGGAAGTTCTGAATGGCAATTCCAAGGGACAGCGCGAGTGCACTGGTAGCCGTGATGGCAGCGTCGTCTGCAAGGTGCCCGGCGTACATTACGCCGACCGCCATGCCCTCCGGAATGTTGTGCAGCGTGACAGCCAGCACCATCATGGTGGTGCGGCTGAAGGTGCTGCGCGGCCCTTCTGCTTCCTTGCTCCCGATATGGAGGTGAGGAATGAGGTTGTCCAGAACCAGCAAAAACAGCACCCCCAGCCAGAATCCGGCAAACGCCGGCAAAAAGGCCGCCCTTCCAAGCGATGCCGACTGTTCCATGGCCGGAATCAGAAGACTCCAGATGGAGGCCGCTACCATGACGCCTGCAGCAAATCCGGCCAGCGAACGCTGCACCAGATCTCCCAAGGCTCTCTTCATGAAAAACACACAGGCCGCCCCGGCCGACGTCCCCAGAAAGGGGATCAGAATTCCTGCGAAAACGTTCATATCTCCTTATTCTCCTTTTATCACAACAAGATGATATTAGGGTCAAAAGGTCCAAAACTCCGACGAGAGCTTGCTCGCGTGAGGAGTTTTGACCCCAACATCACAAGATAGTCAGAGAATAGCATTGCTAAACGTTAGCGTCAACTAACTGCAAAATACAGAACGTGTCCCTCCTGTCTGAGTAATGGTTTCCAATGTAGAGAGGATTATCTTATAATGTATGCGTCAGCTGAGGGCGTGCCGCAGACACGGCGCAGCTGGCTTTTACTTACGGATGATTACTATGAAATGAGGCATTCATGGCATTTGACGGTTTTACAACAAGAGCGCTGCAGGCAGAGCTTGCCGATAAGCTTACCGGCGCGCGGATTTACCGCATCGTGCAGCCGGAGCCGGACGAGCTTCTGCTGACGCTGCGGCCGGAGGCCTCCCGCGGCGGCGGGCAGGTGCGGCTCCTTTTGAGCGCGGATGCGACGCTCCCTTTGGTATACATTACCGGCGAGAACAAGCCGGCACCGAATACGGCGCCGACCTTCTGTATGCTCCTTCGCAAGTATCTTCAGAACGGCAAAATAACGGCCATCACCCAGCCGGGTCTGGAGCGGATTCTGCGCTTTGAGGTGGAGCACTTAAACGAAATGGGGGATCTGTGCCACCATGTGCTGGTCATTGAGCTGATGGGCAAGCACAGCAATATTATCCTTCTGGATACCGTGGAATCCGGTGAGAACGAGGTGATTCTGGACTCTATCAAGCACATTTCACAGATGGTCAGCTCCGTTCGCGAGGTGCTGCCGGGGCGTCCGTATTTTGTCCCGCAGACGCAAGGCAAGGTGAACCCCTTTGAAGAAACCCGGGAGCATTTTGAAGCGCTTCTGGCGTCAGAGAGTATGCCGGTATCCCGGTTTCTTTTGTCGCACTACAACGGCTTTTCGACGGTGATGTCGGAGGAAACGGTGTTCCGGGCAAGACTCTCCCAGGACCGGAGCAGCTCGGAGCTTGTCAAGGAGGAGAGGGAGGCACTCTGGAATACCTTCTGCACGCTCCTGTCACAGGCGCAGCAGGGAGAATTTCAGCCCTCGGTCTATTACCACCTGGGGGCGGCGGATGCATTCTCCGGCGGAGAGCCGGTGGAGTTTGCGGCGCCTCTGCTTACCATGTATAAGGACCTTCCGGCAAAGCGCTATGATTCGATTTCGGAGCTGATTGAGAGCTACTACAGGGAAAAGAACGCGGTGACCCGGATCCGGCAGAAATCGGCGGATCTTCGCCGGGTAGTTCAGACCATTCTGGAGCGGGATCTGCATAAATACGACCTGCAGTCACGGCAGATGAAGGACACGCAGAAGAGGGATAAATACCGCGTGTACGGGGAGCTCCTAAACGCCTATGGCTACACCATTCCGGCCGGATCGTCCAGCGCGGAGCTGGACAATTACTACACGGGTGAGAAGCTGGTGGTGCCGCTGGATCCGTCGAAGACGCCGCTGGAAAACGCCAAGCGCTATTTTGACCGCTATACCAAGCTAAAGCGTACCAAGGAGGCGTTGGAAACGCTCATGCAGGAGGTGAAGGCGGAAATTGACCAGCTGGAGGGCATCCGCGAGGCACTGAACATTGCAAGGACCGAGGGAGACCTGGCGCAGATTCGTGCTGAGATGGAGGATTCCGGGTTTGTTCGCCGCCGCACGGACAAGAAAAGCGCGAGAAAACGCCCGTCCAGGATTCCGGAGTCAGAGCCCTTGCATTACCGCTCCAGTGACGGGTACGATATCTATGTTGGCAAGAACAATCTGCAAAACGACGAGCTTTCCTTCCATGTGGCAAGGCCCTCCGATATCTGGTTCCATGCCAATGACATTCCCGGCTCTCACGTGATTTTGAAAACCGAGGGAAAGTCCTTCGAGGAGGTGCCCGACCGCGCCTTTGAGGAGGCGGCGCGGCTTGCGGCCTATTATTCCAAGGGGCGGGAGGCTGGCCGGGTGGAAATTGATTATCTCGAGCGGCGCAACCTTAAAAAGCCGGCGGGCGCGCGGCCGGGATTTGTGATCTATCATACGAATTACTCCATTCTGGCAGAGGCAGATAAAAGCGGGCTGGAAGAGGTATAGGAGGCAATCATGGCAAAGAGCATGACGGGATACGGACGGGCTGAGCTCCAGCAGGGAGACTGCCGGTTTACGGCAGAGCTTAAGTCCGTCAACAACCGGTATCTGGATCTGAATATCCGGATGCCTCGGCAGCTGGCCCCCTATGAGGCCCAGGTGCGAACAGAATTAAAGCGCCGCATTCTCCGCGGAAAGGTGGATGTTTACATCAGCTATGAGAATGTGGGAGAGTCCGGCGTGCACGTTCGCTGCAACCGCGTACTCGCGGCGGAATATGCTGCCTCCATTCAGGAGATGGCTAAGGAGCTTTCGCTCCCGTTTACACTCTCCGCAGAGCGTCTGTCGGAATATCCGAATGTGCTGGCACTGGAGGAGTCGGACACGGCAAATAACGACCTGGCTGCACCGCTTCTGGAGTGTGTCAGCCGTGCGGCCGAGGAATTTACAAAGGCGCGGGCACGAGAGGGTGCATTTATAACGGAGGATCTGCTTCGGAAGCTGGACGGCCTTCAGGCAGGAGTTGAACAGATCCGGGAAAAGGGACCTGCCATTGTGGAGCAGTACCGCGCGGGCCTGTATGAGAGAATGCAGGAGGTGCTGAAGGAAACAGGAATCGATGAGACGAGAATCCTGCAGGAGGCGGCGCTGTATGCGGATCGCATCTGTGTCGATGAAGAGATGGTGCGCCTTGGAAGCCACATCCAGGCCGTTCGGGCAGAGCTTGTAAAGGAGGATGAGAGTGTCGGCAGGAAGCTGGATTTCCTCGTGCAGGAGATGAACCGCGAGGCCAACACGATCCTTTCCAAAACCAGCAATGCGGAATCGGCCGACATTGCCATCGAGCTCAAAACCGAAATTGAGAAAATCCGCGAACAAGTGCAAAACCTGGAGTGACACTTGCGTATGGTCAGCGACGGGTCCTCGGAAGGCCCCGAACCCGGACATCCATCCGCCTCCCTGTCGCTTTGCTGATACAAGAGTGGAAGTGTTTTGTGTTGATGAATATGAAAAGAGGAACACGATGAACAAGCAAGGAAGTCTTACGGTAATCTCCGGATTTTCCGGAGCAGGAAAGGGAACCATCATGCGCGAGCTCTTAAAGCGTCACCCGGAATATGCGCTGTCCGTGTCGGTGACCACGAGAAAGCCGCGCCCGGGAGAAGTGGACGGGAAGGATTATTTTTTCCTTTCCCAGGAGGAGTTTGATAAGCTTGTGGCACAGGACGGGCTCTTAGAGCACGCCGGCTATGTGGATCACTGCTACGGAACACCGCGTTCCTATGTGGAGAAGGCGATGGCAGAAGGGAAGGACGTGCTGCTGGAGATCGAGGTGCAGGGAGCGCGTCAGGTAAAGGAAAAGCGCGGCGATGCCATCCTTTTGTTCGTGACGCCGCCCTCTGCCAAAGAGCTCGAGCAGCGCCTCTACGGCCGCGGGACAGAGACAGAAGAGGTGATAAAGGGCCGGATGGAGCGCGCAGCGAAGGAGGCCGAGGAGATGTCCTGGTACGACTATCTCATTGTCAATGATGATCTGGAGGAGGCTGTGGAGCTGGTACACCGCACCATTCAGGAGGCCAAAAACGCACCGCTCCGGCAGGAGGCCTTTATTGCCGGGATTAGGAAAGAACTCGAAGAGGTAAAAGGTGAGATTGCAAATGGGCTCTGAACAGTTACAGGAGCAGCTACGGCTGCCAAAAGGCTCTGAACGGTTACAGGAACAGCTGAGCTTGCCAAGGGGCACTGAATGGGGAAAGGACCTTGGCGGCGCTGCAGAATGATGCTATACTAATGTGCCGCACAGTGAGAATTTGCTGGCCGGCCACATGGGCATGGTTGTTTCAGCAATATACAACAGAAAGGAATTCGATACTGATGATTCATCCTTCTTATGTAGATCTTATGAATGCAGTTAACCAGGGTGTTGAGGAGGGCGAAACGCCGATCATCAACAGCCGTTATTCGGTCGTTATGGCTACGGCCAAGCGTGCCCGGCAGATCGTGGACGGCGATGAGCCGATGATTGCAAATGCAGCGGGCAAGAAGCCGCTTTCCATCGCCGTAGAGGAGATGGAGCAGGGCGAGCTCAAGATCCTTCCGCAGGATGAGGCTGAGGTTCTTAGCTTTGAGCAGAAGGACCGCGAGGCTGCAAGACGCCTCGAGTACGGTCTGACGGAGGAGTCTCTTCGTGAAACTGAGGAGGCGGAGAATGCGGCAGCGTCCCAGGATGAGGATGACGACGCAGACGATGACGACGTGGTTTCGGACGAGGTATAAGTGAAGACACTGTTTGTATCTCTTGGCTGTGACAAGAACACGGTAGATACGCGCAAAATGGCCGGCATTCTCGAGGATGGCGGCATTTGTTCGTTTACAGAGGACGAGGAGCAGGCGGAGGCCTGCGTCATCAATACCTGCGCCTTTATTGATTCGGCCAAGCAGGAGAGCATTGATGAAATCCTTTCCATTGCTCAGCTTAAAAAAACGGGAAACCTGCGGCATCTGATTGTAACGGGATGTCTTGCGCAGCGCTACCAGGATGAGATCTTAAAGCTCATTCCGGAGGTGGACGCGGTGATCGGAACGACGGCAGAGGGCTCGGTTGGCGAGGTCCTTCAGCGTCTTTCGAAGGGTGAGAAGCCAGAGGGCGCCGTGATGGCGGATCCGAGCCTTGCTCCGGAGAATACCAGACAGGTTTTGACCTTCGGCAGCACGGTTGGATACCTCAAGATCGCAGAGGGCTGCGATAAATGCTGCAGCTACTGCGCGATCCCGGCGATCCGCGGGCATTATCGGAGTGTTCCGATGGAGCAGGTGCTCGAGGATGCCAGAAGCCTTGCCGCGCAGGGCGCGCAGGAGCTGATTCTGGTGGCGCAGGAGACGACGCTTTACGGTATAGATCTGTACAAGGAAAGGATGCTGCCGGAGCTTTTGCGCAGGCTCTGCCTGGTGAAGGGCATCCGCTGGATCCGCATTTTGTACTGCTATCCGGAGGAGATCACGCCGGAGCTGATCGATGTCCTTGCGGCAGACAATAAGGTGGTGCCGTATCTGGACATGCCTATTCAGCATGCATCGGACCATATCCTGCGCAGCATGGGACGGCGCACCAGCCGGAAGGAGCTGGAGGCCCTGGTTCATACGCTGCGGGAGAGGGTCCCGGGCATTTGCCTTCGTACGACACTCATTACCGGTTTTCCGGGAGAGACCGAGGAGGATCATCAGGAGCTTCTGGAGTTTGTCCGCACGATGCAGTTTGACCGGCTGGGTGTATATATGTATTCCCGCGAGGATGGGACACCGGCCGCAGGGTTTAAGGATCAGGTACACCACGCGACCAAAAAGCGCCGCCACAAGGAGCTGATGCTGGCACAGCAGGAAATTGCCTTTGCCAAGGAGAAGGCGGTGATCGGAAGAGAACTGGAGGTTCTCATCGAGGGACGTCTTGGCGATGAGTGGTCCGAAAACGGCTACGTCTACGTGGGCCGCACCTATATGGATGCGCCGGAGGTGGACAGCAGCATCTTCATTGAATCTGCCAGAGACCTGATGAGCGGGACCTTTGTGCGGGCACGTGTGACGGATGCCAGGGAATACGATCTGATAGGAGAGATAATCGATGAATCTGCCGAATAAGCTGACGCTTCTGCGCGTTGTGATGGTGCCGTTTTTCGTGGCGGTGCTGCTGGCAAGACCCTTTGGAGATGCCAGCGACTGGGCGGCGCTTGTTATTTTTGTCCTGGCGAGCCTTACGGATCTTGCAGACGGCAAGATTGCGCGCAAGTATAATCTGATTACGAATTTCGGGAAGTTTATGGATCCTTTGGCGGATAAGCTCCTGACGTGCTCCGGCATGATCTGCCTGATTGCGCTGGGGAGGATCCCTGCGTGGGTGGTGTGCATCATCGTGGCGCGGGAGTTTGTGATTTCCGGATTTCGCCTTATTGCGGCGGAGCGCGGCATCGTGATTGCGGCCAGCTACTGGGGCAAATTCAAGACAACCTTCCAGATGATCATGGTCATTTTGATGATTGCCAATATCCAGGTGCTGCAGCCATTGACGACGATTGTGATGTGGATCGCGACCGTGCTGACGTTGGTGTCCTTGTATGATTACATCGCCAAGAACAAGCAGGTGCTAAGGGACGTGGATTGACGTGGATTAAAGTACCGGGACAGGAGGAACGGGATGAAGAAGCTGCTGGAGCAGATTGCAAAGTTTGGCGTTGTGGGCGTGATCTGCTTTTTTATTGATTTTGGAATATATACGGTTCTGAACCTGATTTTTCGTGCAGCGGGGCTGGATCAGGCGTTCTCCTGGTATTACCTGGTATCGCAGTTCTTTAGCTTTATCATTTCGATGGTGGTCAACTACATTCTGAGCTTTAAGTATGTCTTTAAGCGCCGGGATGACATGTCGAGACAGCGGGAGTTCGTGATTTTCTTCGTTTTGAGTGTGATCGGCCTGATCATCAACGAGATTGTTCTGTACATCGGAATGGATTTTGTCTACGAGAAGTGGGCATGGCTCCACAACATGATGGGAACCGGGCTGGCGGAGACGCTGTTTAAGTGCTTTGCGACCGGCGTTGTGATGGTTTACAACTTTATCAGCCGGAAGATTTTCCTGGAGGAGCACGCAGAAAATGAGTGACGTTCTGTATTACGTGATTCCCTGCTACAATGAGGAGGAGGTCCTGCCGGAGACGGCAAAGCGCCTGAAGGTGAAGATGACCGGCCTCATGGAGAAGGGCCTGATCAGCAAGGAGAGCCGTGTCTGCTTTGTCAACGACGGATCTGTGGACAGAACATGGGAGATCATTTCAGGACTTCACGAGGCGGATCCGTTGTTCTCCGGGATCAATCTCTCCCGGAACCGGGGACATCAGAATGCGCTTCTGGCCGGTCTTATGACGGTGCGGAGCTTTGCGGATATGGTGATTTCCATGGATGCGGATCTGCAGGACGATATTGAGGCCTGCGATGCCATGCTGGCGAAGTATTACGAAGGAGTTGATGTGGTCTACGGCGTGCGGAGTGCGCGCACCACAGACACCTGGTTTAAGCGGACGACGGCGGAGAGCTTCTATAAGCTTATGGATAAGTTCGGCGCCAAGGTGGTGTATAATCACGCGGATTATCGCCTCATGAGCCGGCGCGCACTGGACGGACTGGCCGAGTTCGAGGAGGTGAATCTGTTCCTGCGGGGGATGGTTCCTCTGGTCGGATACCGCAGTGATGTGGTGTACTATGAGCGCGCGGAACGCTTTGCCGGTGAGAGCAAGTACCCTCTGAAAAAGATGATCGCCTTCGCCATAGACGGCATCACGTCGCTTTCTGTGGAGCCGATCCGAATGATCACCAATCTGGGCATCATTATTTTCCTGATCAGTCTGGTGATTCTGGTATATTCCTTTGTCCGTCACGCCATGGGGGCGACCGTGGCCGGCTGGACCTTCCTGAACGTTTCTGTGTGGGCCATCGGCGGGCTGATCCTCTTGTCGCTGGGGGTCATCGGCGAGTACATCGGAAAGATCTATATGGAGACCAAGCATCGCCCGCGGTATATCGTAGAGCAGTTCCTGGATCAGGAGCACGGCTTTTAGAAAAACACGGAATGTAACTATTCAGAGCCAGGCAAATTTGCATAAAATGCGCGAGTGATGCTTACATTAACGAGCACATTCCTTAGAATAATTTCTGTCCGTTTTCCTTGAGCCATTTTCTCCAGACCCGGTAATCCGGCATGATGCACTCCACAAGGTCCCAGAAGTCGCGGCTGTGGTCCATGTGCACCAGGTGACAAAGCTCATGCACAATGACATAGTCCAGACACTTTTCCGGGGCGAAGTGCAGGCGGACATTAAACGAGAGACTCCCGTTGGCGGAACAGCTTCCCCAGCGGGATTTTTGATTTCGGATGGTAATCTTCGTGATGCGCCGGTGCGAAGGGGGGAGAAGTGCCGCATAATCCGTTACCTTCTTAACAAGGACCGGCTGCAGGGCTTCAGCGGCCCTGCGGAGCCTTTGCACCTCTTCGGCAGGAGAAAGAGCAGGGTGCTCGCGCGCCTCCTCTTCCTTTTGGCTCTGATAGACCTTTTGCTGCTGCAGGGCATCGGCAATCCAGTCCGCCTTCCGGATGAGGAGCTGGTCAATGTCTCTTTGGCAATAATGAAGCGGGACGCGAACCTCCAGGGGTCCGCTGGCAGAAACGACAAGAGCGATGCGCGTGCGCTTGGGATGCGGGCGCAGAAGGTAGGAAAGCGTAAGGTCGGAGCCGCCAGAGAGCCGGAGCACGGCAACCCTTTCCTGACTGATGTGGGGTGTGGAATTCATGTGGTGTTCTCCTTAAGAATGCGCGCGGCTAAGGTGTTGCAGCGACGGGTCCTGGCGGAGGGGTCCGGTTCGGGGACATCTCGCGATTCCCCTGCGGCCTAGCGGTGCTAAGCTCGCAGAAGACGCTCGCAAGCACCGAGGTCCTCGGAAGGCCCCGAACCTGGACATCCATCCGCCACCCTGTCGCTGATGCGGATTTGTCAGCGCGCATAGGGCTTGATCGATTAACATAACCACCACAGTGTATATCCTTACGGGAGAAAGAGGAAGTATATGGAACAGAAAAACGGCCGCTGCATTGTCGTATGCGCGGGAGATTTTACATGGATGGATCTGAATAAAAAGGAAGGCGATCTTCTCATAGCGGCAGACAACGGTCTAAGCTATTTAAGCCAGATGGGGATGCTGCCGGACTACTGCATCGGAGATTTTGATTCACTCTCGCCGCAAACGCGTCCGGCGCTGGAGGAGATGCGGCGCCTGGATCCGGCACGCGTCGTGACGCTTCCCAGGGAGAAAAACGACACCGATACGCTGGCGGCTCTTCGATTCGGACTGGAGAAGGGATACCGGCGGTTTGATCTGTACGGTGCACTGGGCGGAGAGCGCATTTCCCATACGATGGCCAATCTGCAGGCGCTTTTGTTCTTGAAGGAGAAGGGTGCACAGGGGTACATCATGGACGATCATCAGATGCTCTTCGTCATCCGAAACGAGAAAAAGGAATTCCATAAGAGCTTTGTCGGGCGGTTTTCTATGTTCGCGCTGGATCCGGTGATCCGGGGGGTAACCATACAGGGCATGAAGTATGAGCTGGAGAACGCGGAGCTTACCTATTCGTTCCCGATTGGGTGCTCGAATGAGATTGAAGGCGGAAGAACGGCTTCGGTGAGCGTGGAGAATGGAACGGCGCTGATCGTAGTTGGCTGGTGATGCCTGCAAGCAGTCAATTCACGTTGAAATGTAGCAGGTGCTGAACAGATACACAAAGTATACAAAAATACAATCCGGCGATTGGATTCTTTGGACGAAAAGTAGAAAAGCGCCTGTTTTATGGATTTTGCTGAAACAAGGCTATATAATGCTCGCATGCGCAAGGGAGCGCGACCGGTGACCGAAGGGAAACGGCGGACCTTGCGTTTTTTTGCAAAGGAGTTGCTTTATTTTGATAAAGTAATAAAACTCTAATGCGATATTTTATCAAAGGAGGAAACATTATGAAAAAGTCAAAACAGGCAATTGCTGTTCTGGCTGCATCTGCTATGGCTCTTAGCATGGCGGGGTGCGGAAGCTCTGCGTACGACAGCGCTTCTTCCAGCTCCGATGCATCGTCTGCAGATACCGCAGCAGCGGCTTCTACCGAGGCTGCAGCAGAGGCAGCAACAGAAGAGGCATCGGGCACGGTCTCTACAGAGGACCTCAAGGTGATGCTGGAGACCCCGGTGGAGTCTCTGGATCCGCAGCAGGCAACCGACGGCACGTCCTTCGAGATCATCGCCGATTACACAGATGGCCTGACGCAGATGGATTCCGACGGCCAGGCAGTTCCCGCCATTGCGGAGAGCTGGGAGACATCGGACGACGGTCTTTCCTGGACCTTCCATCTTAGAAAAGATGCGAAGTGGTCCAACGGAGATCCGGTCACTGCAGCGGACTTCGTATTCGCATGGCAAAGAGCCGTTGATCCGGATGTGGCTTCGGAGTATGCATACATGCTCAGCGACATCGGCCAGGTAAAGAATGCGGCCGAGATCATCGCAGGGACGATGGACAAGTCGGAGCTGGGCGTAACGGCGGTGGATGACTATACACTCCAGGTGGAGCTGAATGCACCGGTCAGCTATTTTACCTCTCTTATGTACTTCCCGACCTTCTATCCTGTAAACGAGAAGTTCTTCGAGACCTGCGCAGATACCTTCGGAACAAGCCCCGAGACGACACTTTCCAACGGCGCCTTTGTTCTGGATTCCTATGAGCCTGCAGCAACTGCTTTCCATCTGACCAAGAACGCAGACTACTATGATGCGGACAGAGTTCAGCTGGCAGGCCTTAGCTATCAGGTGATTCAGGATTCCCAGACCGCTCTTATGAGCTTCCAGAACGGCGAGCTCGATATGACACTGGTAAACGGCGATCAGGTGGATCAGGTAGAGGATGATCCGGCATTCCAGGCAGTCGGCGCAGGATACCTTTGGTATGTATCGCCGAACATTGCCGGCGTGAAGGAGCTGCAGAATGACAACATTCGCAAGGCTCTGACCTTCGCCATCGACCGCGAGGCGATCACGACGGATGTTCTCAAGGATGGCTCCAAGCCGACCTATACCGCAGTTCCCATGGACTTTGCGGCCGGCCCGGACGGATCTGATTTCTCGGCAGATCAGGAGAAGTTCGCTGATGTCTGCGCATACGATGTAACAAAGGCACAGGAGTACTGGACCAAGGGCCTTGAGGAGCTCGGCGTTGATTCTCTTGAGCTTGAGATGGTTGTTGATGCCGATGATGCACCGCAGAAGGTTGCAACTGTTCTGCAGGAGCAGTGGCAGACCGCTCTTCCTGGACTGACCATCACCATCAAGGTAGAGCCTAAAAAGCAGAGAGTCCAGGATCTTCAGGACGGCAATTATCAGCTCGGCCTTACCAGATGGGGACCGGACTATGCAGATCCTATGACCTACCTTGGAATGTGGATCACTGACAATTCCAACAACTATGGTCTCTGGAGCAACAGCGAGTATGACAGCATCATCGATGAGTGCACCACAGGTGACCTTGCAACGGATGCTCAGAAGCGCTGGGAGAAGCTCTATGATGCAGAGCAGATCGTGATGGATGAGTCCGTTATTTTCCCTCTGTATACACAGTGCAATGCGCAGATGGTTTCCACCAAGGTTTCCGGTGTTGATTTCCACCCGGTTGCTCTGAACAGAGTGTATAAGGATGCAGTGAAGGTAGACTGATCCTTAGCGCGCGGCCGGTGCGGGGCTTGGTAACGCCGGCACCGTCTTAGCGCATGAATGAATGGGGAGGAGGGGACTTTTACGGTCCTCGCCTCCCTGCTCTGTAAAAGGGCAAGCGACCCTTATGAACATTCCGGAGACGGCAGAAGCGGAGAGAATTCCTGGGGAAACGCGGGTTCATTCCGTAGTTTCTCTGCTTCCGGAGTATGCATAAGCGCCGCGTGCCGGCCTGCAATCGTACACAAGAGGCAGCTGCGTAGCATCCGTCCATTTGCAGCTTAGATGGATCGGGACAGAGGCTGAGCAGATGCCGCAAATGAGGAGGGAGTTGTGAAAAAGTACATCACAAAGCGAGTGCTTACATCTCTTTTTACACTTCTCGTCATTCTCCTGGTGCTGTTTATTCTGATGCAGCTGATGCCGGGATCACCATTCAATGATGAGAAGCTAAATGACAGCCAAAGAGCTGCATTGTATGCCAAATATGGCCTCGACCAGCCAGTTTTGATTCAGTTCTTCCGTTATGTGAAGAACATGCTGACACTGGACTTTGGCGTGAGCTACAACATTTCCAAGAACACACCGATTTCGCAGCTGATTCAGACCAGGCTCCCCATTTCCATCCGGATCGGCGGACAGGCCGTGGCACTGGGGGCTGTTATGGGCCTTATCCTGGGCCTGATCGCTGCACTTCGGCACGACACCATTGTGGATACGGTCTGCACGATTATTTCCGTCATCGGTGTATCGGTGCCGTCGTACGTGTTTGCTCTGTTTCTGAGCTATCAGCTGGGCTTTAAGTGCAAGATTTTCCCGATGCTCTATGACGGGAGCTTCCCAGGCAAGAGCTCGGTGCTGCCGAGCATTGCCCTTTCGATGTTTACAATGGCCTCGATTGCAAGATTTACAAGGTCGGAGATGCTTGAGGTCCTCGACAGCGACTATATGCTGCTGGCAGAGGCAAAGGGAATCTCGGGTTTTGCACTGATCTTTAGGCATGCACTGCGGAATGCACTGATTCCGATCATTACGGTGCTGGCCCCTCTGATCGTCGATCTGATGACGGGCTCGCTGGTTGTCGAAAAAATCTTTGCCATCCCCGGGGTCGGCTCCCTTCTGGTAACGGCAATCCAGTCCAATGACTACAATGTCGTTATTTCACTGAGCTTTATTTATTCGGCGATGTACATTTTCATCATGCTCTTTGTGGATATTCTGTACGGCATCATTGATCCGAGAATCCGCATCACGGATACGCGCGGAAAGAGACGGAAGGAGGCAGAAAAGGATGATTCGCAATAAAGCTTTGCAGAAAGAAACGCCGCTTGCGGCGGCCGCCTCCTACGTTCCGGTGGAGTCGGATTTTGTCCTTAAGGACAATCAGGATCTTCTGGAAATCGACGGTAACTTCACGGCGCAGTCCTTCTGGAAGGATGTCCGCCAGCGCTTCGTGAATAAAAAGAGCGCCGTCGTCGGTCTTGTTTTCGTGGTGCTCCTGTGCCTTCTGGCTATTCTGGGGCCACATATGGTGTCCTACCAGTTTGCGGAGCAGACAGACGGCAAGAACCTGGCGCCGCGTATTCAGGGCGTGGAGTATCTGGGAATCTTTGACGGCTCGGAGACGATGACGACGACCACAGGCACCAAGAAGGTGAACGGCTATGCCGAAAAACAGCTGTACGACACCTTCCACTGGTTCGGCACGGATAAGTACGGCCGCGACATCTGGACCAGAACCTGGACCGGCGCCCGGGTATCGCTGATCATTGCTGTTGCGGCAACGATCATTGACATGGTGATCGGCATGTCCTACGGACTGATTTCGGGGTACTTTGGCGGGAAGGTGGATATGGTCATGCAGCGGATTCTGGAGGTGTCCAACGGAATTCCGAGACTGGTGATCGTGACACTGCTGCTCCTTATTTTAAAGCCCGGCATGCTGACCATTATTTTCGCTTTGATGCTGACGGAATGGATCGGAATGTCGCGGATCGCACGGGCGGAGATGCTCAAGCTCAAGGAGCAGGAGTTCGTTCTGGCATCGAAAACGCTGGGAGCGGGGTCCTTCTTTATTATTTTCAAGGAGATACTGCCGAACATTGTCGGTCCCATCATCACGCAGGTTATGTTCTCCATTCCGACGGCCATCTTTACAGAGGCGTTTTTGTCCTTTGTCGGCCTTGGCATTCCTGTGCCGCAGTGCTCCCTTGGCTCACTGATCTCGGAGGGCTACAACAGCTTCACCACGCATCCGTATCAGATCATTCCGCCGATCATCGTGATGGCACTTCTGATGCTGTCCTTTAACCTGATCGCCGATGGCCTGCGCGAGGCACTGGATCCCAAGATGAAGGAGATGTGACGCATATGGAAGACAAGCAGAAAATTCTTGAAATCCGGAATCTGGACATCAGCTTTAAGACGGGCGCCGGCATGGTGCATGCAATCCGCGGCGTTGACATCGACCTGTGCAAGGGTGAGACTGTGGCGATTGTCGGTGAGTCCGGCTCCGGCAAATCGGTGACGATGAAGGCAGCCATGGGAATCCTGGCCAAGAATGCGACGGTGAATTCCGGAACCATTCATTTCACATACACCCATGCCGATGGGAAGACGGAGACGGTGCAGATTCTGGAGAAGGATAAAAAATGGATCCGCACCCATATCAACGGCAAGCGGATCTCCATGGTTTTCCAGGATCCGATGACGTCGCTGGATCCGACGATGAACATCGGCAAGCAGATCATGGAGGGCATGATCTGGCACTACAAGATGAAGAAGGAAGATGCCTGGAACAAGGCGTGCGAGCTGCTCAAGGAGGTTGGCATCGAGGATGCTGCCAAGCGTATGAAGCAGTACCCGCACCAGCTTTCCGGCGGTATGCGCCAGAGAGTGGTCATTGCCATTGCGCTGGCCTGCGATCCGGATCTTCTGATCTGCGATGAGCCGACGACGGCACTGGATGTTACCATTCAGGCCAAAATTCTGGAGCTGATCAAGCGCATTCAGAAGGAGCGCGGCATTTCGGTTATTTATATCACCCATGATCTGGGCGTTGTGGCCAAGGTGGCGGATTATGTCAATGTCATGTACGCCGGCAAGATCGTGGAGAAGGGCACCATCAATGAGATCTTCTATGATCCGAGGCACCCGTACACCTGGGGACTTTTGTCTGCGATGCCGGATCTGGAAACGGACGATGAGCGCTTGTATGCGATTCCGGGATCTCCGCCGAACCTTCTGCATGAGAAGCCGGGGGATGCCTTTGCGTCCAGAAACCGGTATGCACTGGTGGTGGATGAGAAGGCGGATCCGCCGATGTTCAAGGTTACAGATACGCACTATGCGGCTACATGGCTTCTGGATCCGAGAGCACCGAAGGTGGAGATGCCAAAGGAGCTGCAGCAGCGCATTGCACGCATGAAGAAAGGAGCCCAAGCATATGGCAGCGAATTATGATGCACAGCCGCTCCTTACGGTGTCAGGGCTGAAGCAGTACTTTAAGGTATCCCGTTCCTACACGGTGAAGGCCGTGGATGATGTGAGCTTTGAAATGTATCCAGGCGAGACCTATGGCCTGGTGGGAGAGTCCGGCTCTGGCAAGTCCACCATCGGGCGCTCGATCATTCGTCTGTATGACCCGACGGCCGGGAAGATTGTTTTTGACGGCACGGACATCGGGGGAAGGCTTGACCGCAAGACCTCCGCGATGCTGCGCACGCAGATGCAGATGATTTTCCAGGATCCCATGGCGTCCCTGAACCCGCGCAAGAAGGTGGAGGACATCATCGGAGAGGGTCTGGACATTCATCACAATTATTCCTCTCTGGCTGAGCGGGATGCCAAGATCAAGGCTATTTTGAAGAAGGTTGGATTGGCACCGGAGCATGCATCCAGGTATCCGCACCAGTTCTCCGGCGGTCAGCGCCAGCGCGTCGGCATTGCGCGGGCGCTCATTATGAATCCGAAGCTCGTCATTGCTGACGAATGCATCTCGGCTCTGGACGTGTCCATTCAGGCACAGGTGGTGAACCTCATGAAGGACATTCAGGAGGAGACGGGGACAGCGTATCTGTTCATCGCCCATGACCTGTCCATGGTCAAATACATCTCGGACCGCATCGGCGTTCTGCATCTGGGACACATCCTGGAGACCGGTACGACGGACGAGATTTTCCAGCATCCGGTGCATCCGTATACGAGGTCGCTCCTGTCAGCCATTCCGGCACCGAATCCGGTGGTGGAGAAGCGGCGCACGGCAGAGACCTACGATTACAGAACATCCGGGATTGACTATTCCAAGGGAACACCGCACCTGGTGGAAGGACGCCACTACGTTACCTGTACGGATGAGGAGTTTGCTGCCTGGATGAAGCGCGAGCCACTGCGCTGCGATGCGTAAATGGTAACTATTCAGAGCCAAGCAAGTTTTCCTTGCTGGCGAGAACGCCACATGAGCAAAAGGAAAGCTGCGTAGCAGCGATTTTGCGAATGGGCTCTGAATAGTTACAATATAAAAAGATACAGCAACAAAAAGAAGGGCGGCCTGAGAAATCGGG
>CAVGIV010000043.1:0-24180 GCA_963629395.1 Paludibacteraceae bacterium
GCTAAATAGTTACCTGATATTTGTGGTGCCTGCGCGAGCAGGCATGGTGGTTTTAGCACCTGCCATATTTCAACGTGAACCCGCTGCTTGCAGGCATATATTACTTCCCTACCGTTTGTCGAACTCCCGGGAGTCCGTATCGTGGAACATCTTGGTCGGGAGCGCCCTTCTGCGGCCTTTTTCATAATGATACAGGGCGTAGAATTCCCCCGCCTCATCGTATACCCGGATCCGGTCCGTCTGCGGCAGCTCCCCCTCCAGCGTATTCGCACCGGAGAGCGCATTGCCGTTTCGGAGATACTTCATGTCCTCCGCCTTTATGTGAATGGCCGGCGCATCCATGAAGAACGAATCCACCGGAAGAAGCCTTTCCTCAATGCCCTCCGGCCCCTTTTCATCCATCAGCGCCTGCAGCTCTCCCAGCGTAAGCGAATCCTCCAGACGGAAAATACCGACTCTTGTCCGCAGAAGGTGGTCCATCGCACCGCCAACACCCAGCCAGCTTCCAATGTCCTCGCACAGTGTTCGAATATACGTACCCTTGGAGCAAACGACCCGAAGCGTCACATAGGGAAGTGCAACCTCCTGCACCTCCAGCTCATGAATCGTAACCTCCCTGGCCTTGCGCTCGACGGTAATGCCCTCTCTTGCCAGCTCATACAGACGGCGGCCGTCGCTCCACACGGCCGAATACATCGGCGGAATCTGGTGAATGACGCCGGTAAACTGCGCAGCCGCCGCCCGGATTTTCTCCGCCGCAGACTCCGCATCACCGCCAAGTCTCTCTAAGAGCTCTTCCCCCGGCACACTCGTCAAAACCGTGCCCGTCATATCCTGCGTATCGGTTGTAACCCCCAGGCGAAGCCTTGCCACATACTCCTTATCCCGGTCCGCAATCAGCTCTGCAATCTTCGTCGCATTCCCCAGACAAACTGGCAGCACGCCCTCTGCCATCGGATCCAGCGTTCCGGTGTGTCCGATGCGCCGCATATGCACAATGCCGCGCAGCTTCGCCACCACGTCGCTGGAGGTAAACTCCTGCTCCTTATTCACAACCAGCATCCCGCAGAAGTGATTTTCTATTCTCTTACTATCCATATATTTATCTGTTTTAGCGCCTTCCCCATTCATCGTGAACCCTCTGCCTGCAGGCAAATTCGAGATGGGCGCTGAACAATTGCCTCTATCTAATCAGCACTTCACTCCGGCCTTCAGCTGCTCCTCAATCCGCGGCGAGAGGCTGTTGATGATGTCATGACACGACGCACTGCAGGTAAAGCCGGCCGCTCTTGCATGGCCGCCGCCGCCGTAGAGCTTGGCAAGCTCCGCAACGTTCACCTCGCCCGTGGACCGCAGGCTCACCTTGTACGTCCTCGTCTCCGTTTCATACATGAAGATCGAGCAGCACACACCCTCCGTGTGCACCAGCTCACTGGCAATCCCGTTCATATCCGAACTCGTCACCTGGTAAAAGCGCATCGTTCCCCGGTCAATCCGGCTGACAATGCACCTACCGTCCAGAAAGCGGATGCTCTCCAGAAGCGCCCGTCCCAGAATCTGCTGCTGGATATAGGTCTTCTCGTAGAACACCTCCCGGACAATCGCCGAGAAATCAAAACCGTAGGAAATCAGCTTCCCGGCGATCTCCATGGTCTGCCTGCCCGTGTTGGAGTACATGAACACGCCCGTGTCCGTCACCATGCCGACATACAGGTTCTGTGCCACCTCCCGGTCGATCCGCGCCTCATCCATCGTAAGAAAAGCAAGCTCGCAGGCACTGCTCGCCGTGGGAACCACCCAGTTCACATCCCCCGTTCCCGGGTTCGTCATGTGGTGGTCGATATTGATCCGCTTTGCCGCCTTCATGTACAGATCCAGCGCATCTCCAAGCCGTTCCTTCTCGCAGTCCAGGCAGATAAACGCATCGTATCTGGGAGGATTCGAAGGGATCTCATGCTGAATCTGCTCCGAGCCGATGACGTTGTGCTCCAGTGCCTCCGAAAAGTGCTCCAGATACACATCCACACGCGCATCCGGCATTGCCTTCTCCAGATACAGTGCCATGCCCATGCACGCGCCCACACAGTCCCCGTCCGGGCGGATATGCCCGCTGATTCCGATGGCCTTGCAGTCCTTCACTTCATCCAAAATATTGATCATTCCGCTTCGTCCTCATCCATGTCCTCATCAGCCGTATCGTCCACGTATGCGCTGGTGTCATTGATGTCAATGCCGCGGCTTTGTCTTCCCTCTTCGGAGGCGGCATCCTGGGCCTTTACTTCATCAATCCTGTGCGCCATCTCAACGCCGTAGGCAATGGAGTCGTCCTGCAGGAAATGAAGCTCCGGCGTATTACGAAGATTCACCTGATGCGCCAGCTCCCGGCGGATAAAGCCGTTGGCGCTTTTAAGTCCCTGCATCGTCTTTTTCTGCTCCTCTTCGTCTCCCAGAACCGAAATCCAGACCTTGCAGTTTTTAAGATCCGGTGCAACCTCCACCTCAATGACCGATGTCATGGGAGAAACTCTTGGATCCTTGATATCCCGGATGATCGCGGCAAGGCTTTTGCGAACCTCATCGTTGATCCGGCGGTTTTTTACACTGTTTTTTCTCATATTGCTTCCTGATATCCTTTTTCTTTATGTGCGTAACTATTCAGAGCCAGGCAAAATTCTCTTATACCTTAAGACAGGCCGCAGCGCACTGTCCCTGCAATGCACTGCGGCCCGTTTCTCAATGCCTTATGCGTTTTCTCTGGCCTTTCTTGCGGCTTCCTTTTCCTTGCGGGCAATGACCTCCTCGCGCGGAACCTCCACCATCTTGTAGGCCTCGATCTGATCGCCCACGTTCATGGAGTCGAAGTCCTCAAAGACAAGACCGCAGTCGTATCCGGCCTTTACTTCCTTCACATCGTCCTTGAAGCGCTTGAGGGATGCCAGTGCACCCTCGAAGATCTTCTCGCCGTCTCTGGTAATGCGGACTGTACAGCCCTTCTCGATCAGGCCGTCCAGTACCATGCTGCCGGCGATGTTGCCGATCTTGCCAGACTTAAACAGCTGGCGAACCTCGGCATGTCCGATGACCTTCTCCTCGTAAACCGGAGCTAGCATGCCGTTGAGAGCGGCATTCACATCATCAATTGCCTGGTAGATGACTCTGTACAGGTGAATCGAAACGCCGTTGTGCTCCGCAATGGACTTCGCCGTAGAATCCGGATGTACATTGAAGCCGATGATCGCTGCATTCGAAGCGGCAGCCAGATCCACATCGGACTCCGTGATATTACCGGCGGCGCTGTGGATGATTCGTACCTTAACCTCATCGTTGGAGAGCTTCTGCAGGGATGCGCAGAGAGCCTCTACAGAGCCCTGTACGTCAGCCTTAACAATGAGCTCCAGCTCCTTCATCTTGCCCTCACGCATCTGATCGAACAGATCCTCTACGTTCATGGACATGACGTTCTCTTCCACGAGCTCTTCCTTGTGCTGTGCCTTATAGGTCTGCGCGTAGGACTTTGCCTCATCGTTGGTCGCATGTGCCACGATAACCTCGCCGGCGCCGGGCACATCCGAAAGACCAAGGACAACCACCGGATCCGAAGGACCGGCCTCCTTTACGTTCTTGCCCTTGTCATTGATCATAGCGCGAACCTTGCCGAACGCAGGGCCGGCAGAGATGAAGTCGCCCACATGGAGCGTTCCCTTCTGTACCAGCACGTTGGCAACCGGGCCGCGGCCGCGGTCAAGCTTGGCCTCCAGAACAAGGCCTCTTGCAAGGCGGTTCGGATTGGCCTTGAGCTCCATGACATCCGCCTGCAGCAGGATGGTATCCAGAAGATCATCTATACCGTCACCGGTCTTGGCAGATACGTTTACAAACTCGGTCTGTCCGCCCCAGTCCGCAGGAATCAGCTCGTACTTGGTCAGCTGCTGCTTCACCTGATCCGGGTTGGCCTCGGCCTTATCCACCTTGTTGACCGCTACGATGATCTCAACACCGGCTGCCTTTGCGTGGTTGATGGCCTCCACCGTCTGCGGCATAACGCCGTCGTCGGCTGCAACAACCAGTACTGCGATGTCGGTAGACTGCGCACCGCGAAGACGCATGGCTGTGAACGCCTCGTGTCCGGGCGTATCAAGGAAGGTAATGGTGCGGTCACCTACGCCGACGGTGTATGCACCGATGGCCTGGGTGATGCCGCCCGCCTCCTTCTCGGTCACTCTGGAATGACGGATGTAGTCAAGGATGGAGGTCTTGCCGTGGTCAACGTGACCCATGACGCAGACAACCGGTGCGCGGGAAACCATATCCTCCGCCTTATCCTCGTCCTCCTTCAGAAGCTCCTGAATGACATCAACCTTTTCTTCCTTCTCGCAGAGAATGTCATAATCAGCGGCAATGTTCTCCGCCTCCTCGTAGGTAACCTCCGAGTTCACGGTCATGGCCTTGCCTGCCAGGAAAAGCTTCTTGATCAGCTCTGCCGCCTTGAGGTGCATTGCCTCTGCCAGATCGCCGATGGTCAGCTTCTCCGGAATGGTAATAACCTTGATCTGCTCCTCCGGCTCCTCCACCTTCTCTACGACCGGCTTGATAAAGCGGCCGGAGCGGTTGCGCCTCTCTCTCTGCTCGTTCTGCTCAAAGGCCACATCCTTCTTGTTGTGACGATCTCTGGAAACGCCGTTGGGATTACGGCGCTTATTCCCCGTACCGGTGCCAAAATCCTGGCTGGGCGCGCCGGCGCCGCCAAAGCCGCGGCCGTTTCCGCCCTGACCGGGCCTGCCGCCGCGGTCGCTCTGGCCGGGACGAGCGCCAAAGCTGCCCTGGCCGCCCTGACCGGGACGTCCTGCAAAGGAGCCGCCTCTGCCCTGGTTCCTGCTGCGGTCACCCTGGCCGCCATTTGCGCCGTAGGGTCTGCTGCTACCGCGGTCACCCTGGCCAGCAGGGCGTCTTCCCTGTCCGTTTCCGGAGCCGTTTTGGCCGCCCTGACCTCTTCTGGAATATCCGTTCCCGCGGCCATTTCCTGTCGCGTTAGTCTGGCCGTAATTGTCATAATGCGCAAGACGGACAAAGCCGATGGGTCCGTCGCTCTTTTTCTCTTCTGCAGGCTTGGCCGCCTCTGCCTTCGGAGCTTCTGCGTGCGCCTCTGGCTTTTGAGCGGCTGCAGGTGCCTCCGCCTTGGAAGGAGCTGCCAAAACCTTCTCTGCCGTTTCCTTCTCCGGCGCCGAAGCCTTTGCCGCTGTCTCCTTCGCTGCCGGTGCCTGAGCTGCCGGTGCGGTCTGTGCCTCCGGAGCTGCCTTTACCTCGGCGACGGTCTCTGCTGCAGGGGCTGCCGCTGCCACAGGTGCCGTGCTGACTGCCTGCTCCTTGACAGGAGTCTCCTCTGCCTTTCTGGCAGTACGCGCCGGCTGCGGAGCGGGCTTGTGGAAGTCCACACTCATCTGAGACGGAACCGTCTTGGGCTTAATCGGACGATAAGCTGTGCCGGCAGAGGACTGTGCCTGATTCTGACGATTCTGGCCGCCGCGGGAGGATCTTGTATTCCCAGCGCCTGCTCCGCTGCTGCCCTGACCGGAACGGCTGCTCTGGCCGCCTGCAGAATAGCTTCCTGCCGCGTGCTGGCTCTTGCCTGCTGCATTACCGCCCGTTACGATGATGATCTTTTTCTTTTTAACCGGAGTGACAACCTTATGCACAGCCTTCGCTGCGCCCTTTTCTCCGTTCTTTTCTACATTCTGTTCCAAATTCTTATCCGTATTCTTCTCCACGTTACTCTCTTCCTTCCTGGGTGCAGGCGCCTGTCAGCTTCGATATGGACTGGGCAAAGCCCGGATCCAATATGGCTGCACAGGAGCGGATTCCCTTTCCCATGGCCTGGCCCAGTTGTTCCTTCGTTCCGGCGTATACAACCGGCACGTGATAACTGCGGCATTTATCCTCTAAGGTCTTGCGCGTGTTGGCTTCTGCATCTTCGGCAATCAGTACAAGCCTTGCTTTTCGTGCCCGAACGGCATCCTCTGTAAGGAACGTCCCGCTTTGGGTCTTGCCTGCCTTCGTCGCCAGTCCCAGCATATGAGTGATCCGGTCCATACGAACCGCTTCACTGACTGCCTGCAGACTCTGCTGATCCTGCTGTGACTTCATCCTGATGCCTCCTGTTCCGGCGGCTTACAAAGATCCCGAAGCTCCTCCCTTATAAGTGTCAGCTCCTCTGCCGGCACCTGCACCTTGAAAGCTCTGGCTAGCGCCTTCCTCTGAAACGCCTTATCCAGGCAGGCCGGATCCGGACACAGATATGCTCCGCGCCCATTCTGACGTCCGCCAGGGTCCGTCAGAATCCGGCCCTCCTCTGTCCGTACGATGCGGATCAGCTGCCGCTTTTCTCTGCAGGCTCCGCACCCGATACAGGTTCGCATCGGAATCTTTTTCGGCATAGACCGTTTATCTCCCCCTTAAATCACTGTAAATCGCTGTAACTATTCAAAGCTCATTTGCAAAAGTGCCGCTGCGCAGCTTCTCCCTGGCTCACGTGTCGCTTTCGCCGGTGAATTCATCTGCAGCTTCCTCAGCACCGGATTCCACCTCCGCGTCCTCTGCAGCTGCATCCTCTTCTGCAAACTCTTCCACAGACTCATCTGAGAGCTCTTCCTCAGAAACCTCGATCGGATTTCCGTTCTCATCTACCGGATTGCCGTTCTCGTCGACGTATTCGATCTCCTCGTCCTCGTCGCCGTCCAGGTAATCCTCATAGCGGAAGCCCGGAGCATCCTTCGCCTGCGTCTCATCCTTGATATCAATCTTATAGCCGGTCAGGCGGGCTGCCAGACGGGCATTCTGTCCCTCACGGCCGATGGCCAGTGAGAGCTGATAATCCGGAACCACAACCTTGGCGCTGTGCTCCTCCGGATCTGCAAATACTGCAACGATCTTGGCCGGTGAGAGTGCATTTTGAATCAGGTTGCCCGGGTTGTCATCCCAGTTTACAATGTCGATCTTCTCGCCGTTAAGCTCGTCCACAATGTTGTTGACACGGGTTCCGTTCAGTCCTACGCATGCGCCGACCGGATCCACGTTCGGATTGCTGCTCCATACAGCAATCTTGGTGCGGCTTCCTGCCTCGCGGGCAATGCTCTCGATGGTTACGGTGCCGTCACGGATTTCTGCAACCTCCTCGACGAACAGACCCTTTACGAGGTCCGGATGCGTTCTGGATACGAGAATTCTGGTGCCGCCCTTTGCTGTTTTGCGTACGTCGACCAGATATACCTTGATGCGGTCTCCGGTGCGGAGCTTCTCCGTAGGAACCTGCTCCTTTTCATTGAGCATAGCCTCAGCCTTGATGGAGCCGTCCATCGTGCCGAGATTAATGGTCCAGTTGCGGCCAACCTG
This sequence comes from Paludibacteraceae bacterium, assembly GCA_963629395.1. Lineage (GTDB taxonomy): Bacteria > Bacillota > Clostridia > Lachnospirales > Lachnospiraceae > CAG-791. The sequence goes on from CAVGIV010000043.1 coordinate 7,387, forward strand.
GCGCTGCACAACGCCGGTGATGACCGTCTTCATCTTCTCAACAAAGTAATTATATACTGCGTTGCGCTCTTCCTCACGGATCTTCTGAAGAATCACGTTCTTGGCAATCTGTGTTGCAATGCGGCCGAAGGACTTGCTGTTAAAATCTACTCTTACAACATCACCAACCTCGCCGAGGATATGCAGCTCTTTGGCCTTGGCTGCAGAGATCTCATTCTGGTCATCCATCACATCGTCCTCGGTGGGAACGATCACCTTTTCGGCCCATACATGGTACTCGAAGGTGTCACGGTCAACCTCGACCTTGATGTTGTCGGTTTTGCCGAAATTACTCTTGCAGGCAATCACCAGTGCGGATTCGATGGCATCGAAGAGAGTATCTGCGCTGATATTCTTCTCTTTTTCCAGCACATCCATTGCGACTTTCAGTTCTTCGTTCATTGCTTCTCCTTTTCAAGCTGCGATCGGGCAGCGTTTTTACGATTTAAAAGGTAACCTTCAGACGGATGCTCGCGATATCCTTGCGGGGCAGCACCAGATCCTCTGCCGGATTCCCCTTGGCATCGGTGCGTCCGATGGTGACGCTTTGCGTGTCAAATGCCTTGAGAACGCCGTCAAAGCTCTTGTTCTTATCCTCGTAGGGCGCATAGGTTGTCCCTTCCACGTCCATGCCGAGGCTGGCCTGAAAATGCCGGTCCTTGGTCAATGTCCGCCCCAGTCCCGGGCTGGATACCTCCAGCGTATAAGGCTCCGCAATCGGATCTGCATCGTCCAGCGCATCCGAAAGATCATGACTTACGTCCACGCAGTCGTCGATCGTCACACCGCCGTCCTTGTCAATGTAGGCACGCAGATAATAGTCCGGTCCCTCCTTCACATATTCCACATCATAAATGCGAACGCCCCGGGAGGCTGCGATGGGCTCCAAAAGCTGCTCCACCAGTTCCTCGGTTTCCTTGCGCTTTGCCATGCGGCACCTCTTTTCGCTGTCTGTCAGACATTCATCAAAAAGAGTGGACCGAAACGGCCCACTCTCAATTCAACGCTACTCAATATCTAAACAACCAAACATTAGCACGCATTCCGCGGATTTGCAAGCGTTTTGTGGTGATTCACGTCAGCTTCACATCCTTCACCAGGAACTGCAGGCTCTCGCGGCCGCGAAAGGCATTAATCTGCGGCTCATAGGCAACGTGACATTTCACAGGGCCAGTCCTAAGCGGCTCCGGCAGCTGATCCTCGGTTATGAACCAGACAAGCTCTGCCTTCGGCGCCCCGGTCTCTTCGCCCTCCAGGCGGATGACGTTGCGGTTTTTGCCCAGCACCGCTGTCTTTCGGAGCGTGACATCCCTTGCCGCCAGAATAGGCCTTTGGTTCCCGTTTCCATATGGCTCGAGCTGCGAGAGCTCCCGCACCATCTCCATCGTCACCAGATGCAGCGGCAGGATCATGTCGATGTGCAGTGTTTCTGTCATATCCTCGTCCCGCAGGGTGCAGGCTTCATTCAGGCGGCGGTCGAGGAGTTCTACGTTTTCCTTGCGCAGTGACAGCCCCGCCGCCATCTTATGCCCGCCGAATTTCAGGAACAAATCCCGGCAGCGGCTGAGTTCGCCGAACATATCGTACGCTTCAATCGACCTTCCGGAGCCCTTAAGAACACCATCTTCTTCCGAATTCGTCAGCACAATGGTCGGCCTGTGGTACCGTTCCTTGATGCGGCCGGCGATAATGCCAGCCAGAGACTCATGACAGCTCTCCTGGCAGATCACCAGGACTCTGCGGCCGGCAAGAGGGCGCTTGCCGGATTCATTTTCCTCCTGCAGGAAGGCCATGGCGTCGGCAAAGCCCTGCTCCGTCATGGACTTGCGGCTGTCGTTGAGCTGTTTTAGATCCCTCGCCAGGATCATCGCCTTCGACTCCTGCGTTTCCTGGAACAGCGACAACGCCCGTTCTGCACTGTCTAATCGTCCGGAGGCATTGAGGCACGGTCCGATGACAAAGCCGGCGTGATATACCGTCAGCGGTGTATCCGCCAGTCCCGCTGCCGTAAGGAGGCAGCGCATACCGATGTTGTCTGTGCCGCGAAGCTCCTGCAGCCCTGCCTTCACCAGGATATGGTTCGTGTCCTTTAATGGCATAACGTCACAGACCGTTGCCAGCGCTGCAAATCCCAGAAGCTCCCGCGCCAGTGTCACATTGGACGGTTCGTCCTTGCTCCTAGGTGTTGTAAGGTCCGGTTTCCCAAGGAGGATCTGCGCCAGATAAAAGACCACCTCCGCCCCGCAGATGCCAGGGAACCTCATAAGCGGCTGTCCGGTTTCCTCATTCGGAATCCACGGCTCCGCGATCACATCGGCCGGCGGATAATGATATATTTTCCTCCCATTCTCCTCCGTAAAGGGAATCTCATGGTGATCCGTCACAATAACGGTAAGACCTGCGTCCTTTGCCTTTTGAAGAGGTCCCATCGCTGCAATTCCGTTGTCACAGGTGATGATGGTATCCACCCCGTCTGCGATGGCCTGCTCCACCAGGCGGTCATTGATGCCGTATCCATCCCGCATGCGGTCCGGAATAGCTGTTGACACCTTCCCTCCCAGCCATGAGATCAGGCGCCAGAGAATGTAGGTCGAGCAAATGCCGTCCACATCATAGTCTCCGATGACGCGAATGCTCGCACCGCCGAGGATCTTGCGGCGCAGGACAAAGGCGGCATCCTTCAGCCCCGGAAGCTCCTCCGGCTCATCCAGATCCGCCATCGTTCCATGAAGGAACCGATGCATTGAGGCAGCGTCCGGAAGATCCCGGTTGCGAAGCACACGGACGGTAACCGGCGATACGTGCAGCTCCCCGGCAATGGCGCTGAAATCCGCTTTTTTGGCATAGACCATCCATTTGGCCATTCCTTATACCTCCAGATATCGTAACCGTTCAGAATTAAGAAGTCCCGGTTCATCCCCAGAAAAGGGATGCCGGGACTTATCACTCTTAAACCGCAGTCCTCTCTCAGACCGCAAAGACTTCTTAGTTTTCCTTTTGCTCAGACCACCGTCTTCTCGCGCACAGCCTTCTCGTGATTGGCCTTGCGCTCTGCCTGATCAGCGGCCTTCTTCTGTCTTGCGTAGCGTCCGCTGTCGTCGTGCTTGGGCGGGAACTTTTTGCGCAGCAGCAGCCAGAAGGACGAGCTAAGGCACACAGAGGAATAGCAGCCTGCCACAATGCCGGCCATGATCGGCAGTGCAAACTCGCGAATCGAGGACACGCCGAATATATACAGAGTAAAGACCATCAGGAAGGTCGTCAGTGACGTGAACAGCGATCTTGTCAGCGTGTCGGTAACGGCACGGTTCGTCAGGTCCACAATGTCCGTATCCTTGCGCTTTTTCTCCAGTCTCTCACGAATCCGGTCAAAGATAACGATGGTCGCATTGATGGAGTAGCCGACAATGGTCAGCATGCAGGCAACGAAGGTTGTGCCGACACTGATTCGCAGTATCGCATACACAGTGAGAACAACCAGAACGTCGTGGGCCAATGCCAGAATCGCCGCTGCGCCCAGCCGCATGTCCTTAAACCGGAACCAGATGTAGATCAGCATCAGGAGCAGCGCTACGATAACGGCGCCGATCGTATCTCTTTGCATTTCCGTGGAAATGGTGGAGCTGATCGTCTCTGCCTGGATAGCCGTCTCCTCCACATCGAAATCCTTCATGAGAAGCGTGTTGAGCTCTTCTCTCTCATCGGAGTTCAGTGTTCTTGTTTTGAAAATAACCTGATTGCCGCCGGCAACCTTCTGTACCTGAACGTTCGCGTCTCCGGTCACCTGCTCAAAGTCCGGTACGATCTGATCGTTGATCTCCTGCAGCGAATAGTCCTCGTTAAAGGTAACACTGGTGGAGGTTCCGCCGACGAAATCAAGGCTGTAGTTCAGTGCATGCTCGCCGCCGACCTTGTGAATACCCATGAACACAAAGCCGCAGACGATGATGCAGGCCGAGAAAACATAGAAGATCTTCCGCTTCTCTACCACCTTCAGCGTCTTCATATCCTTGCCGACGCCGTACCACTTTTTATCCTTGGCGAACAGCGTATAGAATGCCTTCATGTACCACTTGGTGATGAACAGTGCGGTAAACATAGAGAGCAGAATACCGATAGCCAGCGTCTGTGCAAAGCCCTTTACGGTACCGGTTCCCAGAACGTAGAGCACGAAAGCAGCGATCAGCGTGGTGACATTTCCGTCAATGATGGCGGAAAGCGCCTTGCTGTAGCCGTTGTCGATGGCTGTCTTGACAGACTTATTCTCCCGAAGCTCCTCCCGGATACGGGCAAAAACAATAACGTTCGCATCCACTGCCATACCAATGGAAAGGAGGATGCCTGCAATACCGGGAAGGGTCAGCGTCACCTCGAAGCCGACCAGAATGATGCTCTCAAGTCCGATATACGTAAGAAGCGCAAGGCTTGCTGCAAAACCAGGCAGACGATACTGCACGATCATGAACAGGACAACCAGAATCAGTCCGATGGCGCCGGCCAGAAGCGATGTGTCAATAGCATCCTGACCGAGCTGCGCGCCGACTACGTTGGAGCGAAGCTCCTCCAGCTCAACAGAAAGGCCGCCGATACGAATTGTGGATGCAAGATTTCTGGCATCCTCAATGGTATCCTCACCGGTAATCACTGCCTGCCCGTTGGTGATGGCCGCCTGAACCGTCGGAACGCTGATGAATTCGCCGTCGTAATAAATGGCAATGCTCTCGCCGTTTTCATAGGCTCTCGTCGTTGCATCCGCGAACTTCTGCTTGCCCTCATCGGTAAAGGTCAGGGATACCACGATCTGCTGGTTGTTCATATCGTCGCTCTGGTAGCCGCCCTGGGCATCCGCCACATCCGTGCCTTCCAGTACAACATCGCCGTCTGCGATCAGCTCATCGAGCTCCTTGTCCAGCTTGTAGCCGCCGCTCGTATAGTCGTACTCATAGTTGGCATTGCCGTCCTCATCCGTCTGACGGATGAAATACAAGGATCCGGGGCGTCCGAGCTCCTCCAGGATCTGATTGGCATCGGACACACCGGGAATTTCAATATTGACGCGGTCCGTACCTTCCCGATAAACCTGCGCCTCCGTGCTGTACTGCTGCACTCTTTGCTGCAGCTTGTACACGGTGTCATTCATATCCTCATCGGAAGGGTCTTCATCCCCCACTGCCTGGTATGTGATGCTGACGCCGCCGGCCAGATCCAGTCCAAGCTTGATATCCGAAGCGGATCCTGTGCCCCAGCTGTCAACGCCAAAGACCGCCAGGTACAGGAGACTGGCCATGATCGCCACCAGGATCACCAATCCCGCAAGTGCCTTTCCCTTGCTCTTCTTCATAATCGCTACTATCCTCCATACTGTATCGTTTCCTGCAGGCAGAATTCGTCCTGCAAACCTCAGCATTATAGCATATCGTGTCCGCTTGTGAAACCAGAGATAATGTGTGCTATGATACTGTGCAGGTACTAGGCGGCGACGGGTACCTGCACAGCATCCCAACCAATGCGTCTGTAGAAAGGACTCTATGCAAAACTCAGATCTCATCCAACTGGTAATTCTGGTTATTCTGATCATGCTCTCCGGCTATTTTTCCTCGGCGGAGACAGCTCTTAGCACCGTAAACCGGATTACGCTGAAATCACTGGCCGACGGCGGCGATGCGCGGGCGGTCAAAACCCTCGCAATTCTGGATCAGTACAGCAAGATGCTCTCCGCTATTCTGATCGGCAATAACGTGGTGAACCTTTCCTCCTCCGCCCTCGCCACCTCCCTGATCATCCGGACGCTGGGTGAGAACATGGTGTCGCTGGGCACAGCCATTCTGACCATTCTGATCATTCTCTTCGGAGAGATTACGCCCAAGAATTCCGCCAAGACAAACGCGCTGGAGATTTCCATGAAGGCAGCTCCGGTCATCGCCGTGCTGATGACGGTGATGACGCCCGTTATTTTTGTTGTGGAAAAGCTCTCCGGCCTGATCATGAAGCTGACCGGCACCAATCCCAATGCCAAGCAAAAGCTCACCGAGTCGGAGCTGAAGACCTACGTGGAGGTCGGTCAGGAGGACGGCGCCATCGAGGGCAGGGAGAAAAAGATCATCTACAATGTCTTTGATTTCGGCGATGCCGTTGCCAAGGACATCATGGTGCCGCGGATTGACATGTCCTGCGTACCGGAGGATGCCTCCTATGATGACATCATGTCGGTCTTCCGCCTGGAGATGTTCACGCGTCTCCCGGTCTATGCCAAGGACAATCCGGACAAAATCATCGGTCACCTGAATATCAAGGATTTCGTCGGCCTGTCCGATCCGTCCCGGTTCCAGCTGCGGCGCATGCTGCACTCGTCTTATTTTACCTATGAATATAAGCGCACCGCAGATCTCTTAAAGGAAATGCAGCAGCACTCCTTCGGTGTCGCATTTGTGCTGGACGAGTACGGCAACACGGTCGGCATGATTACGCTGGAGGATCTGGTGGAGGAAATTGTCGGCGACATCCGCGACGAATACGATGAGGATGAAAAAAGTCAGCTGCGTCAATACGACGATGTGACCTATCTTGCCGACGGCTCCATGAAGCTCATTGATCTAAACGATGCGCTTGGCTGCGAGTTTGCCTCGGATGACTACGACTCCATCGGCGGACTGATCATTGAGAAGCTCGAGCGCATCCCTCAGGACGGCGAGTCCGTAACGCTGGAGGACGGCACGGTGCTCCAGGCTAAGGGCATCCGCCGCAACCGCATTATGAAGGTATTGATTCGTTTTAAAACAGCACCGAACCTCCCCGTGGACGAGAAGGAGGCCTCCGCAGAGGAGGTTTAAGACAAGCAAGAGCCCCGCAGCGATCCTGCTGCGGGGCTCTTGCTATGTTGTGTATCCGTCGGAACGCTTATTCCTGAGCGCTCTCCTCGTTCTTCACATCCTCTGTGATCTGAATGTGCAGCTCCTCGAGCTGGTGCGGTGTCACGGAAGACGGTGCACCCATCATGATATCCTGTGCGTTCTTGTTCATCGGGAATGCAATGACCTCACGGATGGATTCCTCTCCGGAGAGCAGCATTACCATACGGTCTACACCGGGTGCAATGCCTGCGTGCGGCGGTGCACCGTAGCAGAAGGCGTTGTACATAGCCGGGAACTTCTTTTTCACATCCTCTTCTCCCAGGCGAACCATCTCAAAGGCCTTTACCATGATCTCCGGATCGTGGTTACGGACAGCACCGGAGGAAAGCTCCACGCCGTTGCAGACAAGATCATACTGATCCGCCGTAATCGTCAGAGGATCAATCTCGCCCCGCTCTGCCTTCAGAAGCGTTTCCAGACCACCGGAGGGCATTGAGAACGGGTTATGGCAGAATTCCAGCTCGCCGCTCTCCTCTCCGATCTCATACATCGGGAAGTCAACGATCCAGCAGAATGCGTACTGCTCCTTGTCCATATGTCCGGGCACGGCAGTGCCGAGTGTCTTCACCAGAACGCCTGCGGTTTTCTGCGCTGCAGTCTTTACACCGGCAGCGACTCCGACAAAATCACCGGGCTGAAGGCCAAGGGCCTCCACCACCTGATCCTTGATCGGAGCAACGAACTTGGAAATACCGCCGACGAGCTCGCCGTTTTCATCCATGCGGAACCAATACGGCTTGCTGCCTGCCTGCACCTCAACGTCTCCGAGTGTCTTGTCAATAAACTTGCGGGTTCCCTCAAAGCCGGAAACCACCACAGCCTTGATGACAACCTTCGTGTCCTCGGTGTCGATGACGTTTCCGTCCTCGTCCTTGTTCTCGCGAACGGTTGCAAACGGCCCAAAGCCGCAGTCCTTCAGGACATCGGTTACATCCTGCACCGTCAGGTCGATGCGCAGATCCGGCTTGTCGGAGCCGTACTTGTCCATCGCTTCCTTATAGGGGATGCGGACAAACGGGGCAGAGCTTGCCCGGTCGTAGGTTCCGTATTTTGCAAAAATCGGCGGAAGCACGTCCTCAAGCACTGCAAAGACGTCCTCCTGGCTTGCAAACGCCATCTCCATGTCGAGCTGATAGAACTCGCCCGGAGAACGGTCGCCTCTTGCGTCCTCATCACGGAAGCACGGTGCAATCTGAAAATAACGGTCAAAGCCTGCCGTCATGAGGAGCTGCTTAAACTGCTGCGGAGCCTGGGGCAGTGCGTAGAACTCGCCCGGATGCTTTCTGGCAGGAACGAGATAATCTCTTGCGCCCTCCGGTGAGGAGGCCGTCAGAATCGGAGTTGTGATCTCGAGGAAGCCGTGCTCTGTCATTGACTGGCGAAGCGCAGCCACCACGTTGCAGCGGAGGATGATGTTCTTCTTCACCTCCGGATTGCGAAGGTCAAGATAGCGGTACTTCAGACGGAACTGCTCGTCCGCTTCCCGGCTATGGTTGATTTCGAACGGAAGGTTTGCGTAGCGGCAGCGTCCCAGGACCGTCACCGACTCCGGCACCACCTCGATCTCACCGGTCGGCTGCTTGGGGTTCTTGGAGCTTCTCTCCCGAACCACTCCGGCCACGCTGATCGTGGACTCCTTCGTGATGGTCTTGAACTGATTCATCATCTCTTCGTTCTCTACGACGATCTGTGTCGTCCCATAGAAATCGCGAAGAACGGCAAAGCCAAGGTTGGCAGAGACCACGCGAAGGTTCTCCATCCATCCGGACAGCTGAACCTTTTGGCCGGCATCTGCGAGCCGAAGCTCACCGCAGGTATGTGTACGTGACTGCATGTTTTATCTCCTTATATTGTATCTGTTACTGTAAAAATCCCGGACAGCGTCTGCGCGTTAGTGCGAGCTTGCTCGCGCAGACGCGCAGACATTGGACGGGTTAGCATACATGAGTAAGTAGGGCGATAGCCCGGATTACGAATGTATGCGTCAGCTGCGGGAGTGTCGCAGACACGAAGCAGCTGATTTTTATTTGTAGTGGTGACTGCTTGCAGGCAAATTCACGATTGAAATTGGCAGGCGGCCAAGGCATGAAGCGCCTCTGGCCAGCTCTTCCATCCCCTACTGAATCGGGCGGGCATAGAACTCCTCAAACGCGGTATAGCCCTGTGCCTCGAGCTGCTGCTTCTGGAACTTTTTGTTCTTATTCATACGGACCACCAGCACGGACTTGCCGGCCGCGCGCTCCTTCTGCGCTGCCTCGATGGCCTCCTTTAAGCGCTCGCCCGGAAGGTTTTTCTCCAGAAGGAAGGCCACCTTCTCGCTCTTGCCCGGCACCTCAAAGCCCTGCTCCAGCAGAATCAGAATAATGCGCTCAAAGCCGATGGAGAAGCCGCACGCCGGAACATCCTTGCCGGTGAACTTGCCCACCATCCCGTCGTACCGGCCGCCACCGCCGGCGCTGATGCCCAGCTGCGGCATCGCAATTTCAAAAATCGTCCCGGTGTAGTAGCTCATGCCGCGGACAATCGTCGGGTCAAAGACCATTTGGAACGAAGCCTGCTTGGTCGCCTCCACCGTCTGAATGGTCTCCCGAAGCGTCGGAATGACATCCTCCTCGATGGTGCCGGCCAGCTTCTCCTCCAGATATCCCAGCGGATCCTCCGTCGCATGAAGGCCTTCAAAGAGCGCTACATAGCTCTTCGCGGATTCCTCGGCAAAGCCGCTCTCTGTCAGCTCCTTCAGCACACCGTCCAGACCGATCTTATCCATCTTGTCCAGTGTGATGAATACCTCGTCGAAACGCTCCTCCGGGAAGCCGCAGGCCTTTGCCATCGCCTTGAGAATCCGGCGCTCATTGATGCGGATCTGGAAATCCGTAAAGCCAAGGCGCCCCAGTGTCGTCGTCGTAGCCAGAATCAGCTCAATCTCTGCAAGATTTGTCGGCTCGCCGATGATATCGATGTCGCACTGCATGAACTGACGATAGCGTCCCTTCTGCGGGCGATCCGCACGCCACACATTGCCCATCTGCAACGCCTTGAACGGCATCGGCAGCTCATTCTCATGGTTGGAAAAATACCGAACCAGCGGCACCGTCAGGTCATAGCGAAGGCCGCCGTCGACCAGATCCGCCTCCCCCTTCGCCTCATCCAGGCGAAGCTTCTCGCCGCGCTTTAAAATCTTGAAGATTAGCTTCTCATTGTCGCCGCCGGACTTAGAGGTCAGGTTCTCGATGTTCTCCACGCAGGGCGTCTCGATTCCCTGAAAGCCGAATTCAGCATAGGTTTTCTTAATCACAGAGATACAGTAATCCCGGATCTCCATCTCGGCCGGCATCACATCCTTCATGCCGGTTACGGGTTTCTTTGTTAAAGGCATAGCACTCCCTCATAATTCTGTGTTGATTCGTAAATCCTCGTAACTATCAGAGCCCATTCGCAAAATCGCTGCTGCGCAGCTTTCCTTTTGCTCATGTGGCTGGCCAGAGGCGCTTCGCGCCTTGACCGCCCGCCAATTTCAATCGTGAAATTGCCAGCAGGCACCACTACAAATAAAAATCAGCTGCTTCGTGTCTGCGACACTCCCGCAGCTGACGCGCAGCCGCTGTCCAGGATTTTTATAGTAACATGTAGAATCATACTCTGATTTAGCAAAGGTTTCAACAAATGCGCGGCAGTCCTTCTCCGTAGAGCGGTCCCACTACGCGTCGGCCGCCGAAGGCGGTTTGAATAAGAAGCACCGGCCGTTCGCCTTCCGCCTCCTGCGGCTGCGTCACCCTGCCGATGATCGCGGCATGCTCGCCATAGCGGCTTTTCTTCATTGCAGCCAGCGCCTTGTCTGCATCCGCTTCCGGGACAATGCAGATCATTTTTCCTTCATTTCCCATATACAACGGATCCAGCCCCAGAATTCCTGCAAAGCCCTTTACTTCTTCGCTGACCGGAAGGCTATCCTCCCGGAGCGTGAAGATCTTCCCGGAGTCCTGCGCGAATTCATTCAGGACTGTGGCAAGTCCGCCTCTTGTCACATCACGCATCTCATGAACCTGTACGCCGGAATCCAGAATGGCCTGCACCATCTCTCCCAGCGGGGCATTGTCGCTTTGAATGCGGTTTTCCAGTCCCATCCGCCTGCCCAGGATCGCCGCATGGTGGTCACCCAGATTCCCGGACAGGAGCACCGCATCCCCCTCCCGGATGCACTGGGGGGAGAGCTTATTTTGCCCAGATAATAAAAAGCCGACTCCGGCGGTGTTGATGATCAGTCCGCCCTCCGGCCCGGAGTGGTTCTCCACGACCTTGGTGTCACCGGCAGCAATTAGGACGCCGGCCTCCCGTGCCGTCTCGGCCATCGAATGCACGATTCGCCGCAGTGTATCGATGGGAAGCCCCTCTTCCAGGATAAATCCGCAGGTCAGGTAGGCCGGTCTTGCGCCGCTCATCAGGAGATCATTTACCGTTCCGCAGACGCTGAGCCTCCCGATGTCGCCGCCGGGGAATTCCACCGGTGTCACAACGAAGGAATCCGTCGTGAGGGCAAGCTGCTCGCCCATCGCCGGAACAACCGTGGAATCCTCCATCTGATTTAGATATTCGTTTCCAAGCTCTGCCGCGAAGATCTCTCCGATCAGATTCCCGGTCGATATCCCGCCGCTGCCGTGTGCCATTGTTATGCGTTCCATTGATGTTTTCTCTTTCAATAGTAAGTTTCAGGGTTCGCTGGAGCCTATGTAGTAGGGCTCCGCTTTTCATGACTTCGTTAACATCTTCTCTAAAGCGTGCAGTCCTTCCTCAAGGTCCGCATAGGTGTCATCAAAATTCCCGGTATACCAGGGATCCGCAATGTCCCTTGGATGCTCCGCAAAATCCAGAACGCGATGAATCTTGTGCTGCGGATCACCGCCGGCAATCCTTGTCATATTCCGGATATTGGCGCCGTCCATTCCCAGAAGATAATCAAATGTCTGATAATCCTGCCGGGTCATCTGCCGTGCCCTGTGGTTCCCGCACGGAATCCCCTCCCTCCGGAGCTTCTCCCGCGTGCCATAGTGTACACCATTTCCGATTTCTTCTGTGCTGGTAGCTGCAGAATCAATGATAAATTCATCCTCTCTGCCCGCACGCCGCACCATATCCTTGAACATGTATTCCGCCATGGTGGAACGGCAGATGTTGCCGTGGCAGACGAAAAGTATCTTAATCATCGAATTTTCTCACCTCATGTTGCCAGTTTTTGCCGCATTTTGCGGCTTTTTGCGCATCGACTTCCTGCATGAATTATGTGCAAATGGCAAAGCGATATCCGCAAAACATGGCATATCCTGGCATATGTGTGCCTTCAAACGTAGTCAAAACGTAGTAAAACTTTGGGCTGTTTACTACTCAGCTTCCAACACATATATTACCAAATTTTCTTGCCGACGGTTTCTGCCGCAATAAAAAATGCCCCGGCAAGCATCCAGCTCACCGGGGTGTCGTTGTTCTACAGTTAAACTGCCTTGAACATATTTTGCTTCATTTCTTTTGGTCGTTCCGTCTTCTCTACTTCCTTTCTTGCTGTCTCAAGCTCTTCAAGCCTTACCATTTCATTTCTGGCATCGTCCAGTCCCAGATGCGTATAGGTGTTCATGGTGACTCCGATATCCGAGTGCCCCATGAGGTACTGCAGGGTCTTTGGGTTCATTCTGGCTTTTGCCATGTTGCTGCAGTAGGTGTGACGACAGACGTGCGGAGTGATGTTGGGCATCTGCACCCGGTATAGCCGTCCACCATTCGCTCCGGCAGGTCCGTTGGTCTGTCCTCCGGAACTGCGCGAAACATATCGGCTACATCCTCTGTAATAGGAAGCTTCCTTGTTCCGGCATTGGTCTTCGTGGTTTCGATAATGTATTCGCTGTTCGAGGTCCGCTGCAGCTGATGATTAACATCAATGATGTTCTTGTCCAGATCGATGTCCCGAATGGTCAGGCCGCAGAACTCGCTGATGCGAAGGCCCGTGTGAAATAAGATGTAGAAAGCCTCATAGTATTTACAGTACACGTTATCGTCGTGAACGAACTTGAGGAATTTCTGCATCTGGTCCCTGGTAATCGCCTGGCGGGTATGCTCGGTATTCACGATAATGCCCTCCAACTGAAACCCAAACGGGTTCTTCGTGAGAATATCATCATCTACTGCCATCTGAAATGCCGGTCGCAGCACGCCTCTTACAGTCTTAATGGTGCTGCTGCCTCTGCCATCCTCCTGAAGCTTTATGAGGAAAATCTTCGCATCGGATACCTTGACGGTAACAATCCTTCTGCTATAGAACTCCTCGTTTTCCATGAGATTTTGAACGAATGTGTAGCCTGTTCGCGTATCAAGCTGATATTTAAACTGATACTTACCATCCGCCCTGATCGACTCTCCTCTTCGCAAAACTCTATGCTTTGAATCCCTTCTTTGTCCGTGGCTTGCCATTGGCCAGTTCCTCCTTTACTCCTGGGAGCGCCAGGTACTTTCTAAACTCGTCCTTGATAATCAGCTTGCGTTCTCCATAAAGGGCGATAAATCCGTTGTTGCCTTCACAAAGCCGAAAGAACTTTCTGCGGCTGAGTCCGAAATACTCCGCAGCCTCGGACGGTGTAAGATAATCCTTTTCTTCAAGCGATGGTTTTTTCACTTCGTCCCTCCTTCCTCCTGATTGGGTTACCGTATGTTCCCGTAGAAGCGCAGAAATAGCAACTACTATCCGCATATAAACAGGATTTATATCGCAGAAGATGTAAGCAGGAACTCTTCAAATTTTGTACGTATTACCAGAAGCCGGTTTCCATTTTGCAACGCAAAATCTCCGATATGATCCTCTGCAAGGCGACGCATCTTCTTGATGCCGATATTGAAATAGGCAGCAGACTCACTGATGCTTAATGTGTACTTTTCATTTAACGGAACGTCTCTTCTCATTTTCATATCCCCCAGTAAAAAGCCCCACAGGCTTCCCTGCAGGGCTGAACTCATCATTGATATTTTCTCTATATCTGGATAGAATAATGGCAGTTGAACCTCGCACCATTGGAGATGTGGCGGCGGCTTCGTGAGCCGTGTCAGCGTAGTCTCCATCTGGTGGAAATGTGGCGGCGGATGATTGAACCGTGTCAGCGTAGTTTCCACCTGGTGTGAGGTTTGTTTTTTATCCATGTGTTACTTCTCTACAATCACTGCGTCAAAGCCAGCCGCCATCAGCTGGAACTTCATCTCCTCAGCGCCAGACTTATTCTTACATGCTCCCACCTGCACCGCATACAACGTATCACCCTCTGCCCGGAATGATTCGGACTAAGCTTAGTGTAGGACACCAACGAGCTGTTCGTGTAAGCCATAATTACTTCTCCTCTCTTTCCGAGCGGTCATGCAGCTGCTCTAATACAATCTTGATCTGCTCCGGCACAGGGAGTCCTAAGTGCGCTGCGTTCTCCAGAAGGCTCACACCCTCATTCGAGATGTAGAAAAAGATGACTGCCGTTCGCAGCACACTCCCGGTACCGATCACCTGCACATCGAGGATGTTGGCGATGCCAACCAGCAGGAAAATCAGCACCTTCCTGCAGATGCCGCGGAAACCAACCTCGCTGGAGAGCGTCTTGTCATTTACAGCACACATGACGCCTGTGATGTAATCGATGACCGCAAAGGCAACGAGTGCATACAAGAGGCCATCACAGCCGCCAAGAAAGTACCCAAGCCACCCTCCGGTCGCAGTAAAAATAAGCTGAATCGTATTCCAAAACTCCTTCATAAATCGTTCCTCCTTTGAAAATAAAAAAGCGGCCACCCACTATGGGCAGTCGCCTGTTACCTGATATTCTGTTAGAGCTACACATCTGTCAGCGTATATGTGACCTTCATGGACTGGGCACTTGTCTTTACAACCGGCGAAGACAGGTTGCAGATCGTGCCAAGATAGCGCCTGTCAAAACCTATACTACCAGCACGCAGACGCATAATTCTTTCTGTTTCAAAGGCGGCGTAAGTATCCATTGATAGTGTGGTCACACTACTCACAGATTGTGTGTTCACCCGATATTTTCCATCCGGATAAATAATTCCCATGTCGTAGTAGGTTTTCGTCTCTCCGGTTGATGTTTTAACAGGGAAGCTAAATTGTGCATACAGACCTCCGCCGTACATAGGATAGATATACCAGAGCTGATTTTCGTCAAATGTAAGCTCCTTCACGTCCACTGTATTGGAAAGATTAACCTTATAGAGGCTCTTTCGATCGTAGCTTATGATATACAAATATCCGTTAGACACACAGATTGATAGCATCAATCCACTGCGGCTACTTGTAGCACTATCTTTCACTGTGATATTTGAGATTGCAAACGCACTTTCTTCTCCAACAAGGACACCGTTATGATCGATCTGTCCGCTTCGAAGCGTTGGCTTTTCGTCATAGGACCAGGTGGTGTCCTCATAGAAAGGAACTGCTCCGTCTGTTACTGTAAATACATCCTCTGCATCTGTTCTCCAGCCAGCGCTGTCAAATGTTATGGTGCAGGTGTTTTCTTCGCGCTCAACGCTCATGTCACCACCATCCTTTCTATGCTGATGAGCTCATCGTAATCCCTGCAGATATCGAGCACCTCAAGAAAGCCCTCTCCTACTTCTTCTGCCTTGCTGTCAGTACTGTAAGAGGTATTAAGAACAAAGGCGTCGTCGGAATTAACTGTCACATACGTATCGTTCCAGGTAGGATTTCCTTCCGAATCGGACAGGATAAAGTACTTGTAGACAACGGTGCCAAAGGCGGCATCCGTCAGGCCTCCAAACAAACGCCGAATATCCAGGGCGACCGCATCTGCAGGAGTCACCGGTGTCGGAAGTAGGAAGCATACATCTACAGACTCCTCCAGGCCTCCAAAGAGGTCTTTTACATAGATGCCAGGGAAATCCTGCTCCTCTGTAATGGTGCCGTCCCACTGGCCGGTTCCTGCAAGTCTCATGCCTTCAATGACAGCATTAATCGTATCGGTATCAGAATACCCCATACCGCCATCCATCTGCAGCATGATGACAAACGTATAAATCGTGTTGGCCTTCACACTTCCGATGTAATAATGCAGCGTTAGGATATGCTTTCCGTCGATGTAATAGGTTTCCACCGGATGGTAATCAAGCTCCTCTCCGCTTAGCATGTAGCTGATGCGGGCTGTCATAGGAGATGGTACAGAAAGCTCGTTTACCGTCGGAGGATCCGATATCGTCACATCATCGATCAAGGTATTTCCCGGCTTAATTCCTGTCGCCTTCTTTGTATCAAGCAAAAGCTCTGCCCAGAAGGAAACCTCGGATGCCTTTGTAGCAGTTGCAAACCGGATGGAGGCAAGCGTCTCTCTTTTTCCATCACCGATGCTTACAACGCTCGTATTTGAAAGCCGGTAATGCACCAGCGTGTTCTCATCCGTGTTCGAGATAAGGCCGATAATGTTCTTATCGGTTTTACTCTTTGCAGACGAAAGTGAGGGATCCCGGCCCACTCCTGTCATCTCATACTGGCCATGAAACCTGAACGTATACTTTGTGATGCAGTACTTCTGATCACCATCCGCAAGGCCTCCAGAGAACACCAAAACGTCCCCTAGGTCATAGGCGGGATTTCCGATTGCCTTAACCTTGAAGGGAACATAGTTTATCTTCTGAAGGCCATTCAGGATGGCCGTTCGCATTGCTTCTTTTGTTTCCGTTAATCCGTACTGGAGGAAAGGATTAGAGCCAAGATTTATTGTCAGGCCATCGTCTGGCTCCAGGCCATAATAGCTTGTTGTGCTATCCTCCATGTTTACAACGGAAAGACCTGTATAGC
>CAVGIV010000044.1:0-23471 GCA_963629395.1 Paludibacteraceae bacterium
TGGCGAGAACGCCACATGAGCAAAAGGAAAGCTGCGAAGCAGCGATTTTGCGAATGGGCTCTGAATAGTTACAGGAAGTTAACCATTAGACATTCCGTCTTTTTCTCCTTCACATGGGCTTACTTCGTTGTCAGCCGAGGAGGCCGTCAGGCCTCTTCGAGTGACAATATCCTTCCGCGCAGCGGGAGGATTTCTTCCGGCGATACCGACAGTGCGTCCATTCCAAGCTCCAGCCAAAAACCTGTCATCTCCGGATCTGCAGCCATTTCTCCACATACGCTGACATCAATTCCGTGTTTATGCGCAGCCTCTGCGATCATGCGAAGCTGCCGCAGAACCGCCGGATGATGCGGCGCAAAATAATCGGAAAGGCCGGGATTCAATCGATCCGCCGCACAGGTATATTGTGTCAGGTCATTGGTTCCTATCGAAAAAAAGTCCGACACCTGTGCCAGCTCTTCTGCACACAAGGCTGCCGCAGGCGTTTCGATAATGATTCCCACCGGCAGATTGCTTCCATGCGGCACCTTCTGTTCCGTTAATTCTTCTTCGCACTCCTTTATGATCCTTCTGCACTCCTCTACTTCCCAAACCGAGGTAATCATCGGAAGCATAATGGACAGATTTCCATATACTGCTGCCCGCAAGAGAGCACGGAGCTGGCGCTTGAAGAAATCTTTTCTGGCAAGGCAGAGGCGTACGCCGCGAACCCCCAGCGCAGGATTTTCTTCCTTCTCCGAAAAAAGTGTGTCCGCCGCCTTATCCGCTCCCAAATCCCAGGTTCGAATGATCACCTTCTGTTGTTCAAACGCTTCCACAACGCAGCGGTATGTCCTGTATTGCTCCTCCTCCGTCGGTTCCGACGCCGCATGCAGGTATAAAAACTCTGAGCGAAATAAGCCCACACCATCCGAGCAGCTCTTCTTTGCGCGGTCCAGATCCTGCAGAACCGCTATATTCGCACGAATCGGCAGTTTTTTCCCGTTTTTCAAAACAAGCGGACGATCCTTTAGGGCTTCCAGCCGGTCTCTTTGCCCAAGGCGAAGACGTCTCTCCTCCTCCATTGCCCCGCAGAATGCAGGATCAGGATCCACATAGATCACATTTTTCTGCCCATCCAATATCGCCGTTTTGCCATTCCATTCCTCGGATAAATCCAGGCAGCCGGACAGAAACGGAATCCCCATTGATTTGGCCAGAATTGCAGCGTGAGACAGACTTGCCACACGCTTTGTCAGAACAGCCTGTATGCCCTCTCTCGGGAGCTGCAGAATTTCAGCTGCCGTCATGCTTTCTGCTGCAAGGACTATGCCTCCCTCCGGAAGCTGCCCGCAAGAGAGCACGGAGCTGGCGCTTGAAGAAATCTTTTCTGGCAAGGCAGAGGCGTACGCCGCGAACCCCCAGCGCAGGATTTTCTTCCTTCTCCGAAAAAAGTGTGTCCGCCGCCTTATCCGCTCCCAAATCCCAGGTTCGAATGATCACCTTCTGTTGTTCAAACGCTTCCACAACGCAGCGGTATGTCCTGTATTGCTCCTCCTCCGTCGGTTCCGACGCCGCATGCAGGTATAAAAACTCTGAGCGAAATAAGCCCACACCATCCGAGCAGCTCTTCTTTGCGCGGTCCAGATCCTGCAGAACCGCTATATTCGCACGAATCGGCAGTTTTTTCCCGTTTTTCAAAACAAGCGGACGATCCTTTAGGGCTTCCAGCCGGTCTCTTTGCCCAAGGCGAAGACGTCTCTCCTCCTCCATTGCCCCGCAGAATGCAGGATCAGGATCCACATAGATCACATTTTTCTGCCCATCCAATATCGCCGTTTTGCCATTCCATTCCTCGGATAAATCCAGGCAGCCGGACAGAAACGGAATCCCCATTGATTTGGCCAGAATTGCAGCGTGAGACAGACTTGCCACACGCTTTGTCAGAACAGCCTGTATGCCCTCTCTCGGGAGCTGCAGAATTTCAGCTGCCGTCATGCTTTCTGCTGCAAGGACTATGCCTCCCTCCGGAAGCTTTTGGACAGCATTTCCTATTGGATTTGTGCATGCGCCAGATTCGGCACTTTCCTCCTCCGCCAGATTTTGCAAAAGCTCAGTTTTCAGATCTTCGATATCCGCACTCCTCTGAAAAAAATACGGATCCTCCGCAGCATCAAGGCGGCCCCTTATTGCATCCATGCTCGTTCTGACCGCCTGTTCCGCCGAATCTCCTTCCTGCACGATCAGTTCCTTTATGTGCGAAAGGAGTTCATTATCATCCAGAATCTGCGCATAAAGGCGAAAGATTTCTGCATACGCCTCTCCGGCAGCGGATGCTGCCTGCCTATACAGTTCCAGATGCTGTTCCTTGGACTTGTTCCTGGCCGCTTCAAAGCGGCGCAGCTCTTCCTCCGGTGCCTTGGCCGGCAGCTCCGATCTGTTCCCGTTGTCTTTATTCCTGTACCAGATTGTGCCAATGATGATATCGTCGAATCCCGCGGTGCCCTTTGCCGTGATCATAGAAAACCTCGCTTAAAAAAGGACCTGCAGCGCTGCTGCAGGTCCCACCGTACAGTAATATCCTCAGCGGAATCGCTTACAAAAGCATCCCTCTCGTCAACTGCACCTGATCATTCATCATTTAAAGGCGTCTCAGATGGTATTCTCAGAGCCAAGAACGTCCTTGATCTTGTGTTCAACGATAGCCTTTACATTTGCACGGCCGTCTGTCAGATACTGGCGAGGATCAAAGTGGTCCGGATGCTCCTCAAAGTGCTGACGAATACCTGCCGTCATGCCGAGACGAAGATCGGAATCGATGTTGATCTTGCATACCGCACGCTTGGATGCCTCACGAAGCTGATCCTCCGGAACACCAATTGCGTCTACCAGCTTGCCGCCATGTGCATTGATAATCTTAACATACTCCTGCGGTACAGAAGAGGAACCATGAAGAACGATCGGGAAGCCGGGAAGTCTCTTGGCAACTTCATCGAGGATATCCAGACGAAGCTGCGGCTTGGTTCCGGGCTTGAACTTAAATGCGCCATGAGAAGTTCCGATTGCAATAGCAAGGGAATCAACACCCGTCTTCTCAACAAACTCTTCTACCTCTTCAGGATGCGTGTAGAAAGCCTTATCTGCCTCTACCGATACAGCATCCTCCTGTCCTGCCAGAGTTCCAAGCTCAGCCTCTACAACAACGCCGTGCTCATGTGCGTACTCCGCAACCCTTCTGGACACTTCAATATTCTCCTGGAACGGATGTCCGGAGTAATCAATCATAACGGAGGTGAAGCCATTATCAATGCAGTCCTTGCAGACATCAAAATCTGCGCCATGATCCAGATGAAGAACGATCGGAAGCTCCGGATGAAGCTCTGCCGCTGCCTCAACAAGCTTTACAAGATATACGGAATTCGCGTACTTTCTCGCGCCCTGGGAAGCCTGCAGAATAACCGGGCTCTTCAGCTCTGCTGCTGCGTCCGTGATTCCCTGAACAATTTCCATGTTGTTGATGTTGAAAGCTCCGATTGCATATCCCCCATCATACGCTTTCTTGAAGAGTTCTGTGCTAGTAACGATCGGCATATCCAATACCACCTTTCCCTAAAATGAACTTTGTTTGATGAAAATCAACAATGTTACAAAGGAGATTATAGCGCACAGAGCACGAATTGGAAACAGAAAATCCCATCTTGCGGGCTTGTCTTATCAACAATGCACAATCCTTCTCGACCATGCCTGCCCGCGCAGGTGCACCACAAATAAAAAAAGCACGAAAAAACGACGGTGCTTGGGGGGCCGTCGTTTCTCGAGAAGTAAAACTTCTTAATGGGGTATAGCAAAAACTTATAATGTATTGGGGGGTTACGAGAAGTATAGTATCAGTTCCCCCGGTATACAGCAATTCACTAAGTGCATGAATTTTACAAATCTGATACCCCGTTTTTGTGCGGGTTCACAATAACCCACGTTTATACGGTGTCAAACAGCGCATCAAATTCCTCGCCACTGATTTTCTCCTTCTGGAGAAGGAGACGCGCACTGGCATGAAGCACATCCTCATGCTTCATTATGATCGCCTTGGCCTCCTCATAGCAGCGGTCAATAATCGCCTTAACCTCTTTATCAATTTCTCCGGCTACATACTCGCTGTTATGGGACGTATGCCCAAGATCGTATCCCAGGAAGACATCCTCTTCCTCCTGCTGATAGTTAATCGTGCCGATTTTCGCGCTCATGCCGTACTTCGTCACCATGCTGCGTGCCGTAGCGGTGGCCTTCTGGATATCATTGGATGCGCCTGTCGTAATGTCGTCCAGAATCAGTTCCTCCGCAATACGTCCGCCGAAATCCACCATGATCTCATGCAGCATCTGCTTTCTGGTTGAGAACATCTCGTCCTGCGCAGGAAGCGGCATCGTATAGCCTGCCGCACCGACGCCGGTAGGAATGATCGATACCGTGTAGACAGGTCCCACATCCTCCAGTTCATGGAACAAAATGGCGTGTCCGCTCTCATGGTAGGCAGTAATCCGTTTTTCCTTGTCTGATATGATACGGCTCTTTTTCTCCGCGCCAAGACCAACCTTGATAAAGGCCGCCTGGATATCCGACTGATTGATAAATTTCCTTTCGGAACGTGCTGCCCGAATGGCCGCCTCATTCAGCAGGTTTTCCAGATCCGCACCGGAAAATCCGGCCGTTGTCTGTGCGATTTCTCTTAAATTGACATCATCACCGAGGGGCTTTTTTCTCGCATGCACTGCAAGGATGTCCTCTCTTCCCCGCACATCCGGGCGTGCAACGGTTATCTTGCGGTCAAAACGTCCCGGCCGAAGGATGGCCGGATCCAAAACATCCGCGCGGTTTGTCGCCGCCATCACGATAATGCCTTCATTCACACCGAAGCCATCCATCTCCACCAGAAGCTGGTTCAGCGTCTGCTCTCTCTCGTCATGGCCGCCTCCGACGCCGGTTCCTCGGCGTCTTGCCACCGCATCGATTTCATCGATAAATACGATGCACGGGCAGTTTCTCTTGGCCTCTTCAAACATATCGCGAACGCGGCTTGCTCCGACGCCCACGAACATCTCTACGAAATCCGAGCCTGAGATTGAATAAAACGGGACACCCGCTTCTCCTGCAATTGCCTTTGCCAGGAGGGTTTTACCGGTACCCGGTGCCCCCTCCAGCAGAACACCTTTTGGAATTCTGGCGCCAAGACTCGTGTATTTTTCAGGGTTCTTCAGGAAATCCACAATCTCCTGAAGATCCTCTTTCTCCTCCGAAAGGCCGGCGACATCCTCAAATGTCACACGGTCCTTATCCCCGGCCAGCTGCGCCCTGCTTTTACCGAAATTCATCATTCTGGCATTGGCACCGCCGCCCATTTGCTGTGCGCTCATCAAATAGAAGAACATCAGACACACAGCTGCCACCAGCAGCATGGGCAGTACACTGGTCAGAAACCAGTTCTCCCTGGGCACGTCATCCACTACCGTTGTAATACCGGCTTCCCGCGCATAGCTCTCTGCCTTGGTGATGTCCGTTGCATACAGGGTCCGGCTGGTACCGTCCCCAAGCGTCACCACCGCATAGCCGGTCGGCGTTTCCTGATTCGGAATAATTTCAACAGACGCCACGTTTCCAGACTGGACATCCTGCTCGTATTCATCCTGCGTGTAGGGATTCTGCGGCTGTGAGTAGGTCCCTCGAAGGAACTGAATCATCACAAAAACCATCATGACAGCAATGATGCCCAGCACCATTCTGCCCCCCGAATAGCGATTCTCGTTATTATTCAACCTTTTGCCTCTTTACAGTTCTACAATTCCAATGTACGGCAGATTGCGATATTCCTGATCGTAGTCCATTCCGTAGCCTACAACAAACTTATCCGGAATGGCAAAGCCGGAATAATCCGCCTTCAAATCCACCACGCGGCGCTCCGGCTTATCCAAAAGCGTGCAGTATTTGATGGATGCAGCGCCCTTTTTCTTGAGAAAATCTCCCAGAAACTCCAGTGTTCTTCCGGAATCTACAATGTCCTCCACGATAATGACATCAAGTCCCTCAATGGATTCGTCCAGATCCTTTCGAATCCGCACTGTTCCGGTGGACTCTGTCGCGCCGCCGTAGCTGGACACCTGCATGAAGTCAATGGATACCGGAACGGTAATGCGCTTTGCAAGCTCACACATAAAAAAGCTGGCACCCTTCAGAATGCCGACCATGCGAATCTTCCGCCCTGCGTAGTCCTCCGAGATCTGTGCCGCGAGCTCGCGAATTCTCTTCTCTACATCCTCTTCTGAAATCAGTACAGAAATTTTCTCTGCCATGTTCTCCTCCTAGCCGTCAGCCGGCGCTTCCATACACGTCCCGAACACGCTCTGACGAATTTACACAACCATCGTAACCCCTTCAGAATCAGTCACGCACGGTCAGCTCCAGAATGTTCTGTGTTGAATCATCCACCCTATAGTCGTAGTTGACCCTTCCGCCCGGAATCCACAGAATTCGGTCTCCGTCTGCAGGCAAAACCACCTTATCCCGCACAGATGACGGAAGACGCATGTCAATCATCACCCGGGTCAGTTTCTTGCTTTTCCCAGGCTCAAGTGTGATCCAGTCCCCCGTCTGCCTTGTCCGAAAACGAAGCAGCTCCGCCATTTTATCATAGTCAAACCATTTCGTATACGGGCCCGCCGGAATGCTTTCCGACTTCCCATCATACGGGAAAATGCGAATCCTGTAGGCTTCTTCATGCTGTGGATAGATCCTCTCCCCCGCAGTCAGATGCGGTGCTGACTCCGTTTCCTTCTGTTCAATCCAGAAGCGGTCGTATTCTCTGCAGGCGGTGAACCCGTCCGGCAGGCAGATTCTGCCGGTTCCATGTGCTGCAAGGAGCTTTTGCAGCTGCTCAATGTGCGTATAAGAAATATCCCGACGTCCGCCCACTGCTTCTGCAAGAATCGCATAGAGGACCCTCCGCAAAAGATACGGCTCCAGACTGTGCAAGTCGGCCACGCGATAGATCGGCACACCTGCCCGCATCCGGCACTCTTTTTTTGTTTTTTCTGTCAGATCCTGCAGAAAATCCTCCGCCTCCTGCAGATCTCTGGCAGTCCGGCACAGATGTCCGGTTGTCTTCGCATTTACATTGTCATTTAACTCCGGAAGAATATGTCCCCTGACGTAATTCCTGGTATATACATCCTCTGCATTCGTTTCGTCCGTGCACCACTCCTGTCGCATATCGCGAAGGTATTCTTCAATCTCGGCTCTGGTACACTCTATCAACGGCCGAACAAAGGTGATCCCCTGCTTGGTGCTGATCGGCCGAATGCCGGAAAGGCCCGCCAGTGAGGTCCCTCTGCACAGATTCATCAATACCGTTTCTGCGCAATCCTCCTGATGATGAGCTACAGCAATCTTCGGATAAGGCCCTGCCTTCTGCCGGTTGTTCCAAAGCTCCGCCTCCCGGCAAAAGCTCTCGAAACGAATATCTCTTCCGGTCTCCTCGAGGCTTCTCCCCCTCAGGGTCGCCTCCTGCCGCACATCTGCATGAACAACATGTAGCGGAATATCAAGGCTTTGACATAGCTGCCGTACAAAGCTCTCATCCCCATCTGCTGCAGACCGCAGGCCGTGATGTACATGAACAGCGCGGAGTTCCGCCTTAAACCGCTGCTTCAGCTTATTTAAAGCCAAGAGCAGGCAGACAGAATCCGCGCCTCCCGAAACCCCGATAACAATTCGATCGCCTGGGGTCAACATATGGAATTGTAAAATATCTCTCTCGACCTTCTGCTCCAGTTTCATTCCTGTGTACCGGCCGTCTGTTCCCACACACTCGTCGTCGAATCTGTGCTCTGTGCATCTGCAGCCGCCGCAGCGCCCTGCAAATCCGCTGCCTGTCCTGCTGTCTGACTCTGCACCGCCGTATCCTGGCTCTGCACGGTCGCCTGACTCTGCGCCGCCGTGTCCTGACCCTGCACGGTTGCCTGACTCTGCGCCGCCGTGTCCTGACCTTGCGGCGAGGATGTCTCTGCCGCCGCAGCGGCATCACCGGCCGCTTCCTGCCCGGCGCTTTCGTTCAGAGCAGCATCCTCCTGTACATTTTCCGCTGCGCTCTCCGACCGCTGCGCTGTGCTGCCGGATGAAGAGGAGGTCCCGGTTCCTGTGCCCGCAGAACTGCGGAAAAGGATCTCTCCCTTCTTTACCAGTCCGAGCTTTTCTCTTGCAACCTTCTCTACATACTCATCCGTTTTCGTATACTTGGCATATTCTTCCAGCTCTTCTGCACGTTTTTCCTCGGAAGAGATCTGCGCCTCCAGTGCTTCCTTCTGCGCAGTATATTCCTGAAGCTGAGTTCTCAGCTTCCATCCTCTCGGCACAATCAAGCCCAGAACGATGGCTGCCACGGCCGCTGCCAGGATCAGACTGAATCTGTTCTGCGCCTTTTTGCGATATACAATTCTCCTTCTCGCCTTTACCATGCTCTAAGTATACTCTCTCCCGGCTGTTTTTGTGAATGCTGATACTCGAAAATGCCTGATGGCATTTTTCGAGTATCTTGGAGTGATTGTCGGCGATGCCGACAATACACTCCGTGCATCGGAGAAATCGCATGCGCGAATTTCTCCTCGCATTCGGAAAACCTCGATGTGGCTGGCCTGTGGTGCTTGCACCTCGCCCGCCTGCCAATTTCAATCGTGAATTTGCCTGCATTACAGATACCGGAACAGATCTCCCGCCGCGTCCTTGCGCACAGTTTCCTGCACTGCCAGAACCTCCGCCTTCACTTCCTTATCTCCAAAGGAAATGGCAATCACATCCCCTGGCTTCACTTCTGCACTGGCCCTGGCTATCTTTCCGTTCAATGTGACACGTCCATTGTCACAGGCTTCATTTGCTACGGTTCTTCGTTTAATCAGTCTGGATACCTTCAGATATTTATCAAGCCGCATACTTTTTCATTCTCTCCAAATTATGCATCCATTCGCCGCTGCGGCGCTGTCAATAAAAAAACGTCCGGGGAATCGCTTCTCCGGACATTTCGCTGCACTCTTTGCTGTCTCAAAAGACTGCTGTGACGACCTCACCGCTTCTACGCGGATTACTCGTTCACTGCATCCTTCAGAGCCTTGCCAGCCTTGAACTTAGGAGCCTTGGAAGCCTCAATCTTCATGGTCTCGCCGGTATGAGGATTGCGGCCCTCTCTTGCTGCTCTGCTGGATACTTCGAAGGTGCCGAATCCAACGATCTGAACCTTCTCGTCCTTCTTAAGCTGCTCGGTAATGGTATCTACAAAAGCCTTTACTGCGCTCTCAGCATCCTTTTTGGAAAGTCCTGCTGCATCAGCAATAGCAGCCACCAGCTCTGTCTTGTTCATTTAGAAATTCCTCCTACATACGTTTATGGGCCATGCCCTGTTGTCATTTATACTAGACTATATATACGTGCTTTGTTTTTCTTTGTCAAGAAATCCGCGTATTTTCAGCCTTTTTCCGATGTTTCGCAGTTCTCACCGGCTCCTGGCAGCATCTGTTTCAGATGATTTAAAAGCCATTCTTTTGTATTGTGCGAAGGATGTCCCAAAACCTCCTCCAGCATATTCTGAAGAATCTGTCCCATCTGCTGTCCCGGTCGGACACCTGCTTCCATCAGATCCTTTCCTCCAACTGCGAGATCACGAATGCACAGACAGTCTCCCGCCGCCAGAATTTCCCGGAAGATTTTCTCCCACTCATCGATTTTCTCAAGCTTTGTTTCCCGCTGATAATCCGCCTGTGCGGCTGTGTCTGCTCGTTTCACTTCCAGCAACAGCGGGAAAAGCTCCGGGCCAAGCTCTGCTATACTCCTGCGCACCTTAGTCCTGCTTTCGCCGAGCTGTCTGTCATGCCACGCAACCAGCGTTGTAACCTTCTTCCTCGTATCATTGTCATATTTCAAACGACGCAAAATTTCATCGGCAAGCTCTGCGCTTCTGGAAACATGTCCATGAAAATGATCAATGCCATCTTCATCCGTCGTTTTTACCTCCGGCTTTCCGATATCGTGCAGGAGCATCGTCAGACGAAGGATCCGTTCTCTGCGCACCGCCATGACTGAATGCAGGATATGTTCCCCCACCGTATAGCAGTGATGCGGATTATTCTGCACGCAGCACATGCATTCCGATAATTCCGGAAGGAAAACATCCACCAGTCCCAGCCGATATGCCTCCGAGAGCTTCTCAGGATGCTCGGATATCACAAGCTTTTCCAGCTCTGTCCGTATCCGCTCTGCACTGACCAGCCGCAGGTTGGGAGCCAGCTGCCGGACGGCTGCTGCTGTATTTGGCTCAATCTGTGCGTTCAGCTGTGCCGCAAACCGAACTGCGCGCATCATACGGAGGGCATCCTCTGTAAACCGCTGCACAGGATCTCCTACCGCCCGAATGATCCCCTGCTGCAGATCATGCTCACCGTCAAATTCATCCACAAGCCCCTTTTCCGGACAGTACGCCATTGCATTGATGGTAAAATCGCGGCGCTTCAAGTCCTCAAGGAGACTCGGTGTAAAGGTAACGCTTGTAGGATGCCGCCCGTCTGCATAGTCCCCGTCCACACGATAGGTTGTGACCTCATAAGCTTCTTTGCCAACCATCACCGTGACAGTTCCGTGCTGAATACCGGTATCCACTGTCCGCCGAAATACTCCTTTAACCTCTTCCGGCCTTGCCGACGTTGTAATGTCCCAGTCATCCGGCACACGATGAAGGAGGCTGTCACGTACACAGCCTCCCACCACATATGCTTCATAACCAGCCGCCCGCAGGCTTCGCAGCACCCAGGCTGCGCCCTCCGGGATCTCCAATTGCATTGTCATTCTTAATACGCCTTGCCCCAATACACCATCTTCGCAGCCGGCTTGCCGCAGCAGACACAGGTCGCTGCAACATTCTCCTGTTCAAAAGGAATGCACCGGCTGGTAACGCCGTATTTTTCCTTGATGGCATCCTCGCAGGCACGATCGCCGCACCACATTGCCTTTACAAAGCCGGTCTTCTCCTCAAAAATCGTGCGCAGCTCATCCTCATTATGGGCAGTGTAGGTCTTGCTGTCCATCAGTGCCTTCGCACGATCATACATATCCTTCTGGATTGTGGGAAGAAGCTCTCCTATCTTCTCTGCCAGCTCGTCAATGCGTACCTCCATCTTTTCCGAGGTGTCACGCCGTACCACAACGCACACTCCGTTTTCGATGTCCCTGGGTCCAATCTCCACACGAAGCGGGATGCCGCGCATTTCCTGCTCCGAGAATTTAAAGCCCGGACTCTTATCTGAGTCATCCACCTTCACGCGGAAGTTGGACAGCATATCCCGAAGTTCATAGGCCTTCTCCAGCACACCTTCCTTGCGCTGCTGAATCGGAATGATGCAAACCTGCGTCGGAGCAATCTTCGGAGGAATAACCAGACCGCGGTTATCTCCATGCACCATAATCATTGCGCCGATCACGCGGGTAGTCATGCCCCAGGATGTCTGCCACACGTACTTGAGCTTGTTATCCTTGTCCGTAAAGGTGATGTCATAGGCCTCTGCAAATTTCTGTCCGAAGAAATGGCTGGTGCCGGACTGAAGAGCACGTCCGTCATGCATCAATGCCTCAATGGTGTACGTGGAATCCGCACCGGCAAACTTTTCTTTTTCTGTTTTTCTTCCCTTGATGGTCGGGATCGCCATGTCCTCTGCCAGAAAATCCGCATAGACGTCCAGCATCTGCTGCGTCCGTTCTTCAGCTTCTTCCTTGGTCGCATGGATGGTATGTCCCTCCTGCCAAAGGAACTCACGAGAACGAAGAAACGGCCGCGTTTCCTTTTCCCAGCGCACGACAGAGCACCACTGATTGTACAGGCGCGGAAGATCACGATAGGAGTGAACATCATCCTTGTAGAAATCAGAAAATACCGTTTCAGATGTCGGTCTTACGCACAAACGCTCCGTCAGCGGCTCTGTTCCACCCGCCGTCACCCAGGCCACCTCCGGCGCAAAGCCGTTCACAAGCTCGCTCTCCTTTGCCAGAAGGCTTTCCGGAATCAGCATCGGCATATACACGTTCTGAACACCGGTAGCCTTGAAGCGGCGATCGAGATGATCCCGAATTGCCTCCCAAAGCGCATAGCCGGCCGGCTTGAAAATCGTGAAGCCCTTAATATGCGAATATCCGATCAGTTCCGCCTTTGTACACACATCGGTGTACCACTGTGTGAAGTCCTCATCCATCGAGGTAATTTCAGCGACCAGCTTTTTTTGATCTGCCATGGTGTTCTCCTTTAATCAATCGTGTTCTCTATACAAGTGCAGGTTTTTCATCGGAACTCAGGCAAAACATCGTCACTGTTCCGGTGGTTAAAAGTGTTCCCTTTTCATCCGTTACCGCCACATCGACAACCGTCGCTGTCTTTCCGCGGCGCACCAGATGCGCATCCGCCGTAATTTTCCCTGTCGTTGTATTGCGCAGATAATTGACGTTCGCATTCAGCGTCACGTACTCACGTCCATCGGTCCTGGCCGCCGCTCCCGCCGCGGTGTCAATCAGGGTAAATAACAGCCCGCCATGCGCCATGCCGTAGGGATTGGCTAGTTCCGGCCGCATATCCACATGCAAAACCGCATGATCCGCCTCAATACAGTCTATAACAATTCCATCGTGTCCCAGATAGGGTATTTCCCGCATGAACTTATAAAGCCATTCATAATTCATCGTTTTGCTCCGGTTCCAACACTCAAAAGTTTGCAAAGCTCTCCTTTGTTCCCATGCCAAGCCGGTTCATTGCTGAGAAAATGGCACGAACAGACGCCCTGGTGATATTGGAGCTCACGCCAACACCATAGGTCACCTTCCCGCTGCTGCCGTCCAGCAGATGAATGTAGGCGGCTGCCTGCGAATCAGAACCGGATTTGAGCGCGTGCTCCTCGTAGTCAAGGATTCGCATGCTGTAGCCAAAGTTCTCATGCATACCGCGAAGGACCGCATCCAACGGACCGTTTCCAACCGCAGTAAAGCTCTTCTTGCTGCCGCAGTCCGTAAAGTCCACTGTTACCTGCGTATCGAACTTGGTCTTTTTCTCGCCGCCAAGCTCTACAACCTGAAGAGATCTGAAATGCAGCGGCTCCTTGCGGTCCAGATACTCCGCACGGAACATATCCATGATCTCTTCCGGCGGCACCTCTCCCTCTTTCTCGCTGATGGACTGCACCACATCCGCGAATTCACGCTGCATCGCCTTGGGCAGCTTGAAGCCAAAGTAGGAATCCATGACAAAAGCCACACCGCCCTTGCCGGATTGCGAATTGATTCGCACGATCGGCTCATACTTACGTCCGATATCTGCAGGATCAATGGTAAGGTACGGCACCTGCCAGATCTTGGAGCCACGCTCCCTCATTGCGGTCACGCCCTTGTTGATTGCATCCTGATGGGACCCGGAGAATGCCGTGAACACCAGCTTGCCCGCATACGGATGACGCGGGTCAACCTTCATCTTGGTCACACGCTCGCATACGTCAATGATCTCATTGACATCCTCCAGATGAAGCTCCGGCTCAATCCCCTGTGAGAACATGTTATATGCGACGTTCAGGATATCCACATTGCCGGTCCGCTCTCCGTTTCCGAGCAGGGTTCCCTCCACACGCTGTGCACCGGCCAGAAGCGCCAGCTCCGTAGCTGCCACGCCTTCTCCGCGGTCGTTGTGAGGATGCACACTAAGGATAATAGTGTCACGATCCTTAAAATTGCGGCTGCAGTATTCAATCTGATCTGCGTACACGTTGGGGGTTGTCATCTCCACCGTTGACGGCAGATTGAAAATAATGGGATTCTCCTTGGTAGGCTTCCAGACCTCCTGTACAGCCGTGCAAACCTCCACTGCATAATCCATCTCCGTTCCGGTAAAGCTCTCCGGAGAGTACTCCAGGGTAATCTTTCCCGGGAACTTCTCTGCAAGTTCCTTTACCCATTCCGTTCCCTGCACGGCGATGGCCTTGATTTCATCACGATTTTTGCCGAATACGACATCACGCTGCAGAGTTGATGTGGAATTATAAATATGTACAATCGCCTGCTGGCAGCCCTGAATGCACTCAAACGTGCGCTCGATCTGCTCCTTGCGGCACTGGGACAGTACCTGAATCCGTACATCATCCGGAATCAGATGCTCGTCTATCAGTTTACGGATGAAATCAAATTCAATCTGGCTGGCCGCCGGGAAGCCCACTTCCACTTCCTTGAAGCCAAGCTTCATCAGCAGCTTCCACATCTCAAGCTTTTCAGAAACGACCATGGGATCCACAAGAGCCTGATTTCCATCCCGAAGATCCACACTTACCCAAATGGGTGCTTTCTGAATTTCTTTATTCGGCCACTCTCTTTCCGGATAAGGCATTACCGGAACTCTCTGATAACGTTCTACGTTTCTCATGCTTCCCTTTCTATCCCGCAGCCCATCTGCGGCATTCATATACGCGTAATTGTCTAGTACATCATCCTCTCGGTTCTGATGTTCCTTCTTCTAATACGCAAAAACCTGCCCGGATACAGCCGGGCAGGTCATCGCTTTTCCGATCATCTATTCGCCAAGTCCGCTCTCAATGATCCCCACCAAAGAGGCAAGCGCCTCCTTTTCATCCGGGCCATCGCAGATAAGCTCGATTTCATCGCCTGATTTTACGCATGCGCCAAGCACCGAAAGAACACTCTTTGCATTCGCGGTTGTATCTTTAAACTGGAATGTAATCAACGACTTAAAGTCCATTGCACTCTTGCATAGGATACCAGCCGGACGTAGGTGCAGCCCTGTCGGATTCTTGATAACAACTTTCTGACTAACCATTTCCGTTTCCTCACCTAAGGTTTTGCAACCTTCCGGCCCGTTCCAACCGGTCCGGAACGCTTCCGTTATGATAGCAGATGCCGGCACCTGTTTTCAAGCCATCGTCCTCTCAATAAATTCTGCCAGCTCTTCTGCTTTTCTCTGAAGAACCTCCTGATCCTCTCCCTCGATCATAACCCGCACCAGAGGCTCCGTTCCGGAGGGACGAATCAGGACTCTTCCCTTTCCGTCAAATTCCTGTTCCAGTGCCTCAATGCGGCTAACCACTTCCGGAAAATCCCGGTAGTGCTCCTTCTTGGTGTTGTCCACCCTGGCATTCACCAGTGCCTGCGGGTACTTTTTCATGATTTCCGCCAGCTCCGAAAGCGGTTTTCCCGTTTCCTTCATCACGCGAAGGAGGTGCAGACAGGACAAGAGACCATCTCCTGTCGTGTTCTCATCCAGAAAGATGATATGCCCCGACTGTTCTCCCCCCAGGTTAGAATTGATCTCGCGCATTCTCTCCAGTACATAGCGATCTCCGACCTTCGTACGTTCGATCTGAATGCCCTGCTCCTGCCCCATAAGGAAAAAGCCAAGATTACTCATCACGGTCGCAACGATGGTATCCCCCTTTAATGTACCCTTCTTCTTCATGAAGCTTCCGATGATGGCCATGATCTTATCACCGTCCACCATTTCACCCTTTTCATCAATGGCAAGAAACCGGTCCGCATCTCCATCAAAAGCTGCTCCGAGTGCCGCGCCCTCCTTCAGGACCACTTCGCGCAGCTCTTCCATATGTGTTGAGCCGCACTTGAGATTAATATTAACTCCGTCCGGATCGTTGTGAATCGGAATCACCTGAGCACCCAGCTTGCGAAGCGCAGCGACATTGGATAAATAGGCTGCCCCCTCTGCGGTATCAACGACGATCTTCATTCCGGAAAGGTCCACCGGAACCATCTCTGCCGCATGATCAGAATATTCATGCCATGAATCCAGGCGATATTCAATATGCCCCACTTCCTCTCCCGTCGGGAAATCGATGTCCGCCATGTTGCTGACAATCTGTGCCTCGATTTCATCCTCCACCGCGTCCGGAAGCTTGAATCCGTTCCCGTCAAAAAACTTGATTCCGTTGAACTCCATAGGATTGTGTGAAGCCGAAATAACAACGCCGGCATCTGCATGATGCACCCTTGCAAGATAGGCCACTGCCGGCGTAGGAAGCACTCCAAGGTAAATTACATTTGCCCCCACGGAGCAGGCTCCCGCCATCAATGCATTCGCCAGCATATCCCCCGACCGTCTCGTATCGCAGCCAACCATAATCACCGGCTTTTTACCACCGTTATCCTTGGACAGCACATAAGCGCCTGCCTGCCCCAGCTGCATTGCAAGCGGAGCGGTAAGCTCCTTGTTCGCCACGCCGCGCACGCCATCGGTTCCGAACATTCTGCTCATACTCTCTTTATTCTCTCCTTCACTTCTAATTTCCGGAGGCCGCTGTACTCGTCTTGCTGTACCCAGCCTGCTCTGTCAGTTCAATTTCCGCTGTAATTGTATTATTGACCGTAACACCATCCGGCACCGTCAGCGCAATCGCTGCAGTATAGCGGCCTGCCGCGCTGCTCTCCGACGACACAAGGCTGCCTACGTCGATGGCCGGTGAAAGATCCGACACCTTTATGGCATCCACCACCGAGGTCAGTCCTGTTATGCTCACACCAAAACTGGCCGGACTGCTTTCTTCTGTTGCAGTTTTTTTACCATCACTGACCGACACAAGGCGCACGCGGTATCCATCCGGGACATTTTCCAGAGATACGTCGCTCAGTCCGATGCTGATCTCCGATGTTTCTGCTGCCTCAATACCAACGGTAATATTAACCATTCCGTCATATTTGGAATCCGCCAGCGACACGCCGTCCGGCAGGTAATCCTTTATATTGACTGTCCCCTGATAGCTGGAGGTGCAGTCCGTCACATCGACGGCCGAAGCCGGAATTGTAATCTTATCAACATCCGCCAGCACAGAGCTCCTGCCTGCCAGCTTCACCGACTCCGGATCGGCTGTCACCACTCCGTTTCGCAGATATCCCTCTGCCGGTGTCCCGCTGACATTTACCTCCACCGGCACTGTCTTCAGCGGCAGTATTGTAACGTTCACCTTCACGGTTGTGATATTCATGGTCAGCTTTGTCGAATCCACGGTGTCCCCGTTTGCATCCACCAGCTTCACATCTGCATAAGTAGTAATGCTGCTGGTAGCACCGGAAACGTCCACAGTTGCCATCGCACCTACGATGCTTGATACGATCGACTCCGGACCGGAAACGCGAATCTGGTTCTGTTCCGGTGACACGCCGTCCAGCTCATAGCCGCTGGCCACGCTTCCGCTGGTTTCCGTCTGCAGTGCAAAGGAATCCGTCAGCTTCGGCTCAATGGAGAGCATAACGTTATCCAGACTCCCGTCAATCTCCTCAATCTCGTTGTTGTACCTGTTGGAATAATATTTAATCTCGACCGTATTCAAACTGGTAAGATTCTCCACATCTGCTGTAGCCACGATGTCATCCCTGGTCAAGTCCTCAATAATGGATCGCCTAGCCCGAATGGTAACCACCGGTACTACATCTGTATTGTCCAGCACCGAGTACACTTCTCCCTGATCCGTGATCAGGGATGTGTGCAGGAGCTTTACCGACACATTTGTGATTCGTTTGGTCTGTACCGGGTCGTTCACATTATTGACCAGCAGCCAGAGAACAGCCGCCAGAACCAGTGCGAGAATCTTCGTCCCAAGATTATTCAGAATGTGCGGCCGATTATTTGTCCCCTTCATCCTGACCCTTGTCCTTTCGGGAGGCAAGAAGCCCCCTTCGATCATTTAAACTCTTATCCTGCAGCTTGATAAGACGGGCACGCAGCTCATCTGTATTTACATCACGGTCCAATACACCGCGATAAGCAATGCTTATCTTCCCGGTTTCCTCCGACACAATAATGGTCAGTGAATCCGTCACCTCGGATATGCCAACCGCTGCCCGGTGTCTCGTCCCCAAATCCTTATCCAGCTTGTTCTCAGAAAGTGGCAGATAGCATGTAGCAGCCGTCACACGGTCTCCGGAGATAAGCACAGCCCCGTCATGCAGCGGTGTATTTTTTTCAAAAATATTGATCAGCAGCTGACTCGTTACATACGCATCCAGTGTAATACCGGTCCGCTCCCATTCCCGCATCGGCGTATTCTGCCGGATAACAATCAGTGCGCCGGTCTTCACCTTCGCCATTGCCGCACAGGCCCGCACAATCTCCGAAATGGTCTTATCCGAAAACAATCCGTCTCCATCCCGTGAGCCGTCCCGGAAGAGCGCCGTCAGAGGATTTTTCTGACCAAGCTCCTCCATCGCGTTGCGCAGCTCCGGCTGCAGAATAATAATGAACGCAGTAACTGCAATGCTCGCAACATTCTGCACGATCCAGAGGATGGTCGTCATATTAAACAGAGCCGCCAGAACAATGAATACCGCAATGAATGCCAGGCCCCGCAGCAGGGCATAGGCCCTTGTGTTCCGGACCCACAGCATAATGTGATACACCAAAAAGGCAATGATCAGGATCTCAACTACATCGGTCCATCCCACTGTAGGAATATGCAGTGCCTCTATGTAATTGAAAAAAATAGTCTGCAGGATCTGCATTCTCGCCGTCCTTAGAATTCCTCGCGGAAATCATCCATCTCCTCCTGCGGAGGAAGATCCTCATACGAAGGCTCCCCATACGCTTCTTCCTGCGGATAGGAATCCGTCCACTCCTGTCTTTCCGGTGCATATTCATTCTGCTGTCCGGACCTGTATGCTCCCTGATGCCGATTACCCGTTCCTCGCCTGGAATTTATAGTCTTTACAGTTCTCCTTGGTACAGAAAACGCATTCTTGGGAATGGCTTTTACATAATAATAGTAATCATCGTCCTCAAACTGTGTGTTCTCCACGCGGGTATAATCCAGATTAAAGAA
This sequence comes from Paludibacteraceae bacterium, assembly GCA_963629395.1. GTDB lineage: Bacteria > Bacillota > Clostridia > Lachnospirales > Lachnospiraceae > CAG-791. The sequence continues at coordinate 18,870 of CAVGIV010000044.1, forward strand.
CAGGAATGTCAAAACCATTCCCACTGCAAAGCCCGCAACAGCTCCAAGGAAAACCAGCGCGACATTCGTCTGTGTGCTGCCATTCATCGCGCCAATCAGCATGATCAAAAGCTGCAGCACCGATCCGGCCCCCGCAGCAATCATCCAGCTGTTGCGCACCGGAAGCCGGCGTATCGCATACACAGCAACAGATGCTACCACTACTGCAATAACAGTCACCAGCATTCCCTTATCCTGCATAATGCCATCCATAAGAAACTGCAGCCGCGTCACAATGCTGTCCGTATCGGTTCCCGAGCTGCTGATAGCGGTTTCATTCTGATGCACAAACCGAAGATAACTGTCTGCAATGACGCCTACCGCCACTGTCACACCGCTGGCCGGCGAATACATAAGGCCGCCCGCGATCGGAAGCGCATACTGAAATCCGATGGCGCGGCAGGAAGGAAACAACAGCAGCAAAACCGTGTCCCCCGGCGTAAAGCGAAAATAAACAAGCAGAAGCACCAGGAACAAAACCGCTCCTACTGCAGCCGCTTCCATGGCAAGTGCGTACAGATGCACCAGTATAATCAGCCCCAGCAGGATTACCACCAGATTCGCCGGAATCAGTGTTGCGATCAGTGCAAGGATAAATGTGGGCATCCCCCCCGCCAGCGTCTCCTGATAACCAGTCATAGAGTTAATGTATAAAAGCGCAAACAGCGCCATCAGGAATCTGACCGCCAGATTGATATAATTCTCATATTGGGAGTAAATGGAAATGATCTTCTCCCTTAGCTCCAGTAATGTGGTCATCTTAATATTATCGTCCCTTCCGATATGCCGCAGACAACCGCTGCAGATCCTGGTAATAGGCATTTAAATGCCGCCTGGCTCTCTGGTAACGTCCATTGTACACCCACAGCGTAATGCCAATCATAATCCCCATAAAAATCAGGTAATACGTCAGAAGCTGAAGGAGAAACACACGCAGATCCATGCTGTAGATCTGCCCGATCAGCTCCTCGAAATTGTAAATGGCATATGCGCCGAACAGGATTGCAAACGCAACGGTTTCACAGATAAATGTCACCAAAACCTGCTTGGTCAGATAGTCAGTGCGAAAATAACTGTTTATTTTTCGGTCTTCCCGGCCGTCCCTTTTCTCGTAGGCAGCCATGCGCTCCATCCGGCGAACGCGCTTCTCGTCAATCATGTACGCTCTTCTCCAATTGCCAACGTGATAAAATATACCGCCGCTGCCCCTGCTTCCTTCAGTGCTGCAGCACAGGCATCCACAGTTGTTCCGGTTGTGTATATATCATCAACCAGCATAATCGTCTTTGATTTTACATCATCAAAAGGGGCAGTAAAAGCCTTTTTCAGATTCACCCGCCGCTGCGCCGCACTCATCCCCTTCATCGCAGCTGTGTCTGTCCGCCGCAGGAGAAAGTCCTCGCGCACCGGAATCCCTGTATTCCTCCCGATTACCTGTGCCAGAAGCGTCGCCTGATTATATCCCCGTTTTCTCTCCCTTTTCGCAGAAACCGGTACCGGCACCAATGCATCCAAATGCACCTTTCCAAATTCCTCCAGAAGGCGCCTGGTCATCTCATTTCCCATCCAATCGGCATATTCCGCCCTGCCTTCGTACTTCAGCCGGAAAACAGCCCCTGAAATCTGCCGGTACAGGTAGCAGGCACAGCCTCTTTCGTAGCTGTGCTCCTCTCTCCGGCAATCCGCGCAAAGATCCCTTTTGGTGTCCTTCATCGGCTTTCCGCACTGGCAGCACAGGGTATCTGTAATCCGAATCCGCTTTCGGCGCATCTCCTGCTCACAGCTGTCGCAGATGATTGCTCCAAACGGTGCTGCCGCCCGGTCACAGACAGGGCATCGCCTCGGATACAGAAGATCCAGCAAAAGCCTCCCCGGGTGGCCGCTGCGCTTTTTTATTTTTACCCCATTCCATTCCCCCTTGCTTAGCTCTGCCGCATCTCCCGGATCCGGTCCTTCAGACCGGAATAGCGGGTATATGTGCTGACATTTTGTTCCATCCGTAGCACGGCCTCCGGATCCCCCAGAATGACAACGCACTTTTTGGCACGGGTAATGGCCGTATACAGAAGATTCCGGTTAAATAAGCCGGATGGCCCGCCAAGAATCGGAAGAATGACAGCCGGATACTCCGAGCCCTGGGATTTGTGAACGGTGATCGCATACGCAAGCTCCAGGTCATCCAGCTGCGTAAACGGATAGTGCACCACGCGGTTCTCATCAAAGCAGACGGTCAGCTCTCCGCGCTCCTTGTCCAATGTCCTGATGACACCAAAATCGCCATTAAAGATACCGGTTCCTTTTTCTACCGGCATTCCGTAATTCCCCTGTATTTCCCATTCCATCTGATAGTTGTTGCGGGTCTGCATCACGCGGTCCCCAATACGGAACGTCTGCTCGTGCGCTATGGTTTCTGCACGGCCTGCTGCCGCCGGATTCAGTACACTCTGCAGCACCTCATTGAGGCGGATGCATCCAAGCGCCCCCTTCCGCATCGGAGTAAGCACCTGTATGTCATCCCGCGAGCCGTCCACATAGCGCGGCAGCATCTGCTGAATCAGCATAACGATGTGCTTGTACATCACCTGCGGATCCTTGCGCTCCAGGAAGAAAAAATCCCTGGACTTGTTCCCGAGCTCCAACGGCTCTCCCTGCAGAATTCGGTGCGCGTTCATGATGATGTCGCTTTGCTGAGCCTGCCGGAAGATTTTCTGGAGTGTAATGCTGCAGAAAACTTCCGATTCCATCATATCCTGCAGTACACGCCCCGGCCCCACACTGGGAAGCTGATGGATATCTCCCACCATAATCAGCCTTGTTCCCGGGCGAATCGCATTCAGCAGGGCATGAAAGAGAAACAAATCCACCATAGACATTTCATCGATGATAATTACATCCGCCTCCAGCGGATGATCGACATCCTTCTCAAACCGCCATTCCTCCCTTGCACTTTCACCGCTTTCCTCCGGTCCGTCCCCCATCGCCTTATATCCAAGAAGACGATGAATGGTCATAGCCTCGTGCCCGGTTGCCTCCGTCATACGCTTGGCAGCACGGCCGGTGGGTGCTGCGAGCAGCACCGATTTCACATCGGCAAGGAACAGGCGAATGATGGTGTTGATCGTCGTTGTTTTGCCGGTACCGGGACCGCCGCTGATCAGCAAAACGCCGCGGCTGGCAGCAAGCCGGACCGCTTTTCTCTGCAGATCATCCAGCGCTATGTTCTCGCTTTCCTCGATATGACGAATCCGGAGATTCAGTTCCTCCTCGGTAAAGCTGTCTGCATTCTGCGCGTCCAGATCCAGAAGGCGCCGCGCGATGTCCTGCTCCATGCGATAAGCATACGCGGAATATACCTGCGTCACAGGAGCCTTCCGGGCCTCTGTCTCCTCCGGATCCTCTGCTTCACGCTGCGGCTTGCCGGACTCCGGATGAGCGGCTTCCGGCTCCTCCGGCACACGGATGCGCACCTTTCGCTCCATGGCAAGATTCTGCAGCTGAATCTGCAGGATCTCCTCCGGCACATGCAGCAGCGCTTCCGACCGCCGCAGCAGCTCATCCTCCGGCAGATAGCTGCTTCCCTCCAGAAGATTGCCCGATAAAACAAACAGAATTCCGCTTCTCACGCGGTAATCCGAGTCCGGGCGGATGCCGTTTTGTGCTGCAATCTCATCCGCCATGGAAAACCCGATTCCGGAAATGTCCTCTGCCAGCTGGTACGGATTCTCCTGCAGCACAGAGTACATCTGCTGCCCATAGGTCTCCCAGATTTTAAGCGCCTTCCTTCCGCCGATACCATACTGCTGCAGATAGATCATGGCGTCCCGAATATCCTTTTTTTCGCCAAGCTGCGCAGCAATTTCACGCGCAATCCGTTTGCTGATCCCCTTCACCTCCGACAGCCGCTCCGGCTCCTCATCCAGAATGCGCATGGTCTCTTCACCGAATTTCTTCACAATTCGGGCAGCCAGCGTCTCTCCGATGCCTTTGATGGCACCGGAGGCCAGATACCTGTAAACCGCCTGCGTGCCTTCCGGCTGTACCACCTGGTACTGCGACACCTTCAGCTGTTCTCCATATACAGGATGGGTCACCATTTCACCGGTGATCTCCACACTCTCCCCTTCCGAGATAGCCGCCGGGAAGCCGGTACAGGTAATCTGCTCTCCCTCCTCACACACCTCAAATACGGTATAGAGATTCTCCTTATTGCGATAAATAATTGCTGAGATATAACCCTTTATGGTTTGCATAGGTGAACGCTTTCTGGAATCTGGAAGAGATGGGTGCTGAATAGTCGCGTCTGATGTGTGAGATTCTGCCTGGTACCTCAGATAGTAACTATTCAGAGCCCATTCGCAAAATCGCTGCTTCGCAGCTTTCCTTTTGCTCATGTGGCGTTCTCGCCAGCAAGGAAAACTTGTATAACGAGTTTTCCTTGCTATCGCGGTATTCGCCAAGGTTTCGAGCAAGCTCGAACTTTGGCTCATTACTCGCGTAAATAAATTTGCAAAAATGTGCTCGTTAATGCAAGCATTACTCGCGCATTTTATGCAAATTTGCTTG
>CAVGIV010000045.1:0-23313 GCA_963629395.1 Paludibacteraceae bacterium
CTATTCAGAGCCCATCTCGATTTTCCTTCGGAAAACCTCGATGTGGCCGGCCAGAGGCGCTTCGCGCCTTGGCCGCCTGCCAATTTCAATCGTGAATTTGCCTGCAAGCAGTCAATTCACGTTGAAATATGGCAGGTGCTGAACAGATACAAATTTTTTCCACTAAAGCACTGTACCACGTTGTAGAATGTCAAATGTGACCGAAATGTGAAATGCATGCAGACAAATTCACGAATGAAATTGGCACGTACGTAAAAACACCAGTCTGAATGAATCAGACTGGTGTTTTTATACTTCAGATATCAGCCCCAGGTCAGGAGCCGACATCTGATTTAGTTTTCTTCCTTCTGCTGAGCGATCATCGCATCGATGTCGACAGTAACTGCCTCATCGTCGCCGTTTCCCTTGGTGGGAACTACGATCTCGTCATCATTCTCAGCGTCCTTCTTGGCCTTCTCTTCTTCGTTCTTAAGAGCCTTCACAGAAAGGGAAATCTTGTTGTTCTCCGGATTGAAGTCAACAATCTTCGCAGTAACCTCATCGCCAACCTTCAGAACATCCGAAGGCTTCTCGATGTGCTCCTTGGAAATCTGAGAAACATGAAGCAAAGCGTCGATGCCGGACTCCAGCTCAACAAATGCGCCGAAATCAGCCATACGTGCTACCTTTCCGGTAACGATCTTGCCGACAGCGTACTTATCCTCAGCGCCGATCCACGGATTCTCATCAGGGAACTTCAGAGAAAGTGCAATCTTGCGGCCATTGATATCCTTAACAAGAACGCGAAGCTTCTGGCCAACCTTAAAGACCTTCTTCGGGCTCTCAACACGGCCCCAGCTCATCTCAGAGATGTGGAGCAGTCCGTCTGCACCGCCCAGATCTACGAATGCGCCGAAGTCAGTAATGTTCTTAACGGTACCCTCTACAACATCTCCAACCTGAAGAGACTCGAACAGCTTTGCAGCTGCCTCTTCTCTCTTGGCTGTCAGAAGCTGCTTGCGATCACCGATGTAACGGCGTCTTCTCGGGTTGTACTCTGTAACAACGAACTCGATCTCCTGACCAAGATACTTGGACAGATCCTTCTCATAGGTGTCGCTGACAAGAGAAGCCGGAATGAATACACGGATTCCTTCTACTACAACACAGATACCACCGGACAGAACCTGAGAAACCTCGGCCTTCAGGACGGTCTTGTTCTCAAATGCTTCCTCGATAACCTTGTTGCCGCGGTCAAGAGCCAGTCTCTTATAGGAAAGAGCAACTGTTCCCTCGCGGTCATCCACCTTCAGGACCTTGACATCCAGCTTATCGCCTACGCTAAGCTTTGTGGTCAGATCCAGAGAGTTGTCATTGGAATACTCCTGACGGGTCAGGATTCCATCGCTCTTGTATCCGATGTTAAGAACGGCTTCTTCCGGCTTAACATCAATGACGGAACCTTCGACCACCTCTCCATTATGAATTGTCTTAAATGATGCGTCGAGCATCTGTTCAAAAGTCTGTTCTTCTGACATTACTTTGAACCTCCTCAATAATATTTTTCGGGGTCGAAGCCCCAGCGGTGATTCCGATGATCTTCTCGCCTCCTGAGAGCGCAAGATCAAGATCCTCAACCGTCTGAATGAAATAGGTCTTCCGACATACAGCGCTGCAGATCTCATAAAGCTTGGCGGTATTGGAAGATCCTCTTCCGCCGATCACAATCATGACATCCGCCTGTTCTGCAATCCGGCGGGCCTCCATCTGCCGCTCACTGGTAGCGTTACAGATAGTCTCATTCGTCTCGATATTGTATCCTTTTTGCGCAATTAAATCAACAATTTTTTCGAATTTTTCTGCATTAAATGTAGTCTGTGCTACGATGCAGACCGGTTTGTGCAGATCCCCTTCGTAACTGCGTGCTTCCTCCTCCGTCTCAATGACTGTTGCCGGTGTGCTGCTCCACCCAACCGTTCCTTCTGTTTCGGCATGACCGTGGTTCCCGATGATGACAATCTGTTTGCCATCTGCGCTGGCCTTCTGCACAATTTCATGAATCTTTTTCACGAAGGTACAGGTTGTATCCACCACCTGGGAATTTCCGGTACTTAATGCATCCCACGTTTCCTTGCTGACACCGTGCGAACGAATAACAATCGTCCCGCCGTCCTGTGCAGCAGCCTCTTCCACACTATTAAGAATGCCCACGCCTTTCCCGCGCAGCTCCTCCACCACGTTCTCATTGTGAATGATAGGGCCGAAGGTGTTGATCGGACCGCTGCTCTTTTTTTCTATTTCCCGATATACGGTGTTCACCGCATTCTGTACACCAAAGCAGAACCCCGCCGTTGCCGCGGTAATCACCTGGGGTCTTCCAAGCTTTTGAGCGGCAAGGTTCAAAACCGCCTCCGTCACCTGGTCTGCTGTCATATCTGTCGAATCGATAAGAACCGCATCCTCTGCCTGACGAAGCGGAGATGCCGCTCTTGTCATATCACGGTGATCACGCTCTGCTATGTCAGCCTTAATCTTTTCCAGATCAAGATCATCCCTGGATTTATTGGCACCGGCTCTGGCCGCCTTCTGGTTCTCAATATAACGGCGTTTTGCCCTGCCCTCTACACTGGCCGTCAGGAACACCTTGACCTGTGCCCCAGGCAGCACCACCGTCCCGATATCTCTGCCGTCCATGACAACATTCTGTCTGGATGCCAGCTCCTTTTGCAGCTGTACAAGCTTGGCACGGATTTCCGGTACAGCGGAGATGATGCTGGCCATTGCGCTCACCTCTTCCGTGCGAAGGTAGGCATTGACGTTTTCTCCTTCAAGCAGGACAACCTGCTCTGCGTTTTCGTATACGATTTCAATCTTAATATCCGCGCAAAGCTGCAGTGCCTCCTTCTCAAAAGCCGCCTTTTCCGCCGCATTATCCTCCACCGGCTTCTTAAGGCCCTTCCGGATCAGGAACAATGCCATTGCACGGTACATAGCTCCGGTATCCACATAAACAAATCCAAGCTGTGCTGCCGCCTTTTTGGCAACCGTACTCTTCCCGGCGCCGGCCGGCCCGTCAATTGCAATGTTAAATGCCTTCTTCTCCATCTCTCCCTCTCTATCCCGAGCATCGTCTTCCCAAGAGCTTGCACCATGATACACGGATTGCTCCGTGCTTTGCGAGCTCGAAATTCTCAAGCATTCGTAATTATTTTTCTACGAAAAGCAGCTAACTGCTCATGTCTGGCAGGCAGCGCATTCACCGGCCAGGTGCCCCGTCGACCACGCAATCTGCAGGTTGAATCCACCCGTATAGGCATCCGTATCCAGCACCTCCCCGGCAAAATACAGACCTTGCACCTTCCGGGCCTCCATAGTGGAAGGATTGATTTCCCGAACCTGAATTCCTCCCGCCGTTACAATAGCTTCCGAAAAGCCTCTTGTCCCTGCTGCATGCAGAGGAACAGCCTTCAAATACCTTGCCAAAAGCCGCACCTCCTTCTCATTGAGTGTATAGGAAAGGCGCTGTGCCCCGCCCTCCGCCGATGGGGCTGTCAGTGTATTCGAAAACTCATCGGCAAGAATCAGAGCCAGTCGTTCCGGCAGAAGTGCCTTCAGCAGATTGCGAAGCTCCTTTCGGGGCGTGAGATCTATTTCCCGCAAAAGGCGTGCCGTCAGCTCCTCTTCCGAAAGCGCAGGCTTCAAATCCAGATAAAGGACATACCCTTCCGGATTCTTTTGAAAATTCGTGTGACAGGATGCCGTCAGAACAAGCGGTCCGCTGATACCGAAATGCGTGAACAAAAGCTCGCCAAAGCTCTCATAGATCGGTTTTCGGCTCTTTTTCCTGTTCTGTGCAGGGTCCGTACCCCCGCGCGTCGCATCCACATCCTCCCATTTCTCCATCCGCAAAGAGACGTTGCGAAGCGAAAGACCCTGAAGGTGCTCAGGCCACTTTTCCTCCAGCACCAAAGGCACCAGGGATGGCCTTGCCGGTTCCACAGAAATGCCAAGCTCCCTGGCAAAGCGCCAGCCATCACCGGTAGATCCGGTAGAAGCGTAGGACATTCCGCCCGTTGCTGCAATCACCGCGTCCGCCTCCAGGATTTTCCCGTTGGCAAGACAAACGCCGGTCGCCGCCTTCACCGGCCCCTTTTTCCTTCGCGTCGCCTTTCTCCCCTGCGCGGCATCTTCCGCATTTTCTTCTGCTTCCGGAAGGTCTCTGGTCAGAATCTTCGTCACCTCCGTGTGAAAACAAATCTCTGCCCCCTTCGCCCGCAGATGGCGAACCAGCGCATCTGTAACATCAAACGAGTGGTCCGAAGCCGGAAAGCACCGCTTCCCTCTTTCCTGCTTGGTCGCGCACCCGTTATCATTTAAAAACTTCGTCATTGCTGCCGCATCAAATCCATAGACCGCACTGTACAGGAATTTCGGATTCCTCGGAACATTTGAAAAAAAATCTTCCGTTTCGCAGGCATTTGTATAATTGCAGCGCCCTTTCCCGGTTATGTAGATTTTCTTGCCCGCTTTTTCATTGTGTTCAAGAACGGTTACCCGCGCACCGGCGTCACTTGCCGCGCAGGCAGCCATAAGGCCCGCTGCGCCCGCACCGATGACAATAACTTTTCGCATAGAAAAATGTATCTCCCTCTCTCCTAATATCCGGAACGCGCACTCACCTCATTACTGATATTCTGTACCGTCTCCGAAACCTGATACGAATCATCTCCAAACAGGTACTTGTGAAGCCAGACCACATTGTCCGAAAGATGAATCGGAATTACACAGGACTGATCTCCGATGTATCCCACCGTCCGCAGCTGCTCATTCGGAAAGCCATTTGTCTCGGTAATGGTAAACCGAAACGCCTTCAACGCAAGGCTGGCGATTTCAACTGCATTCAAAGAGGTGCGCACCTCACTTGAAAGGCTGTTGGCTGCCTTCAGCATGGTGATCGGTCCCGATTTTTTGAGCTTGGCAAACGTCTTGGAGAGAACCTCCTTCTGCCGTTCCGTTCTCTTGAAATCGCCGCCGTCGGTATATCGAATCCGGCAATATGCGGTTGCCTGCAGTCCGTTTAACGTTTGTGTTCCTGCCGATGTCACCGGAACATACTCTTTGCCGAGCTCCACTGCCATCGTAGACTGATAATTGTTCAGATGCTCGATCTCCTCCTGCTGAACATCAATTTCAATGCCGCCGACCTCATCGATCATATCTGCAACACCGCCAAAGCCAATGGTTGCATAGTCTGTAATGTTCAGATCCAGATTGGTATTGAGCATCTTAATGGCCTGCTCCGGTCCGCCGTACGCATAGGCAGCATTGGCCTTCTGGTAATTACCGTCACCGATATCCAGGTATGTGTCACGGTATACCGAAACCAGCTTAACCTCGCCTGTTTTGTCATTGATCGACGCAATGATCATAACATCCGTACGGTTGTTCCCGGAATCCAGACTTTGCTGCGTGGAATCCAGCCCGAACAAAGCAATGTTGGTATAACCCGCCATTGCTCCTGTTTCCTGGCTTTTCTTCACCTCATCACTGATCAGATTTCGTATGTCCGCCGTGCTGATTCCCTCCATAATTCCGGACATTCTTGCCAGAATAACGAGTGTCGGCAGAACCAGCAGAATCAGTACCAGAAGCGTAATAATCAGCCGGCGCACCCGGTGCTTTTTCTTGCGGCCGCGGCGGCTCCCTTCCCGTTCCTTCTGCTCCTTATAGGCCAGAAACTCCTCATACTCTCTTTTTTCTCTCCTGGACATCCCACGCTCACGTTCTCCTGCAGTTCCCCGTTCTCTTTTGGATTCGCGTTCTCTTTTGGACTCCCGATACCTGTCTGTGCGCTTCCCGCCTTGCCTTTCACCGCGTGTCGGCGGCGGTGTCAGCTCCGACTCTTCCTCCTCGAATAAAACCGATTCAGCATCCATTTCATCATATTCATTGTATTGCGTCACGTGGTGCTTCCTGTCCTTTTCTTTACCCGCTCGTTTCCCATTCTCTCCGAGCGTATGCTTCCCGGCGGCCTGAAGATGCCTTCTTCCATCCAATCCATCATCCGATCCATTGCTGCAGTCAATTGCAGATTCTGCACCCTGCAGCTCTTCGACAGCCTCGCCCAAGTCTCTTTGCTCGCGAAGCGTCTGCCGCTGGATTGCATCCTCCAGATTCATCGTCCAGTCATCCGACGCATCCTGTGCGTCACCCTCCGGCGCCAGAATGTCCTCCGGGGATACTGTTTTATTATAGTTCTCTGCCAGAATGTCCTCCGGCATGATACCGCTTCTTTCCTGTTTATTATTCATGCGTTCTTTTTGTCACTGCCCTTTCCGGCTGCATAGTTTCATAGTGTATTAGCCAAAGTAATACACCTTTTTTGTCTTTCCTGCAAGTAGAGGGTGTAACAGCTCACATGGTATAATACATTCATGAAAGAAGCTGAACTTTATTCAAAACAATCTCAATCCCTCCAATTTAACCGAATCCGAAGCGTGGCCGCCTGTCTTGTCGTCCTGACGCATGCAAGTGCGCAGTGGCTGGATACCTCCTGTACTGCCGGCATACCTTCTTTGCTCTTTGCGCAGTTTTGCAGCATTTTCTCTTTTGTTGGCGTCACACTTTTTGTAATGCTGAGCGGTGCCATCTACCTTTCTCCGGCGCATCGGAGCCAAAGCTGCAGTGCTTGCTTCATGAGCCGGCGGGCAGCGCGTTTTCTGCTGCTGTACTGCTTCTGGAAAATATTCTATCTGGCCGAAAATCTCCTTTTGCATCCGGAACTCTTGCGGCAAAGTACGCTGAAGGAAACGCTTTTTCTGGCTTTTTTCCGGACAAACGGCAAGTACCATCTGTGGTATCTGCCCATGCTTGCTCTTCTTTTGCTGCTGGTGCCGCTCCTCTATGAGGGGGCGCAGCACCGCGGCGCATGCATTCTCTACCTTGCCTTGTTCATCCCGGCAGCCATTGTACTCCCCAATGCCTTTATATTTGAATTTCCGTTCAAATATCTGCTGCTGGATACCAGAAGCCTCTTTGACCTGAATCACTTTCTCGGGTATCTGGGCTATTTTCTCCTCGGACATGTGCTGGCAGAGGCGGCTTTGTCAGACCAGGACAATCACGCCGGGCATGCTGTCTGGATCTCCGCTTCTTTGTGGACCGGCGCAGCGCTGACATTCGCCATCGCGCTTTTCAAAAGCGTCTCCTGCTCCGCCGGAGAGTCCGCCGCATATACGTCACTTGCGACGCCCTTTTCTGTACATATTTTACTTTTATCTGTTTCCCTGTTCCGGCTGCTGTCCGCCCGTCATAGGGAAAAGCTGTCTCCCATTGCCTGCCGACTTTCCATGGCATCCTTTGGGATTTATCTGCTGCATCCGTTCTTTTTGGATCTCCTGCAGAAGGCAAATCTTGTCACCGGCACCGGAAGCCCGCTTATTGGGATTCCCGTCCTTTGGCTTGTACTGGTCACGCTCTCATGCTGCAGTGCTCTGTTTCTAAAGCGTCTTCCTGTTATCCGCAGGCTGCTTTAAGGTAAAAAAGATGAGGGAGTCAGCTTTTAACTGACTCCCTCATCTTTTTTACCTTGTTGCTATTCAGAGCTCGTTCTGTATAAATGTGATCGGCTCCGAATAGATGTTGCACCATAAGATTAACTGCCGGTTTACTTGTTGTAATTGACGATCTCTCCGAAATCAGCCTTCAGAGCAGCGCCGCCGATCAGTCCGCCGTCGATATCCGGCTTCGCAAGAAGCTCCTTGCAGTTCCCTGCATTCATGGAGCCGCCGTACTGAATGCGAATCTTCTCAGCGGTATCGGTGTCATAGATTGCAGCAATGGTCTGACGAATCGCTGCGCAAACCTCCTCTGCCTGCTCTGCAGTTGCAGTTTTTCCGGTTCCGATTGCCCAGATTGGCTCGTAGGCAATGACAAGCCCTGCAGCCTGCTCTGCGGTTACTCCCTGAAGGTCCGACTTAATCTGGAGGCGAATCCAGTCAAGGGTAACGCCGGCTTCGCGCTGCTCCAGCGTTTCACCGCAGCACAGAATCGGTGTCAGGCCATTCTCAAGAGCCTTCAATACCTTGCGGTTCAGGAATGCATCATCCTCACCGTAATACTGTCTTCTCTCCGAATGTCCGATGATAACGTACTTTACGCCGGCATCCAGCAGCATCGCTGCGGAAATTTCTCCGGTATAAGCGCCCTTATCCTGATCCGAAATATTCTCAGCACCCAGCTGAACATTGGTTCCCTTAATAGCCTCTGCGACCGGTACAATGTCAATTGCAGGAACGCAATACACTACATCTACATCCGGGTTGTCGACCAGCGGCTTTAAGAGTTCCACCAGCTCCCTTGCCTCGCTGGGTGTCTTGTTCATCTTCCAGTTGCCTGCAATAATCTTTTTACGTGCCATTTTCCCTCTCCATCCCGCAGCTTGTCTGCGGCAGCACAGGAGAATTCCGTGTTGATGAACTCTCCCATGCGACACATTATCTTTTCTTCTTACTTGTCATCTGCAGCGTATACGCCGGGCAGCTCCTTGCCCTCGAGGAACTCCAGAGAAGCTCCGCCGCCGGTGGAAATGTGGCTCATCTTATCTGCATATCCCAGCTGATTAACTGCTGCTGCAGAATCGCCGCCGCCGATGATCGTGGTAGCATCGGTCTCTGCCAGAGCCTTTGCAACCTCCTTCGTGCCTGCTGCCAGAACCGGATTCTCGAATACGCCCATCGGTCCGTTCCATACAACGGTCTTCGCGGTTGCAACCGCCTCAGCATACAGTGCGATGGTCTTCGGTCCGATATCCATTCCCAGCTTGCCCGCCGGAATCTTATCGATATCAACGATCTCCGTAGCGATGGTAGCATCATCAATCGGATCCGGGAAATGATCGGTCACAACTGCATCTACAGGGAGCAGGAGCTTCTTGCCAAGCTTCTCCGCCTTCTCGAGCATCTCCTTGCAGTAATCAAGCTTGGTATCATCGCAAAGAGAAGCACCGATCTCGTATCCCTGTGCCTTTGCAAAGGTAAATGCCATGCCGCCGCCGATGATCAGCGTATCGCACTTCTCCAGAAGGTTGGAGATAACGCTCAGCTTGTCAGCAACCTTAGCTCCGCCAAGGATAGCAACAAACGGACGAACCGGATCCTCTACTGCATTGCCGAGGAACTTAATCTCCTTCTGCATCAGATAGCCAACTGCGCAGGTGCCGCCCTTTTCACGGATGTACTTGGTAACAACGGCAACCGAAGCGTGTGCTCTGTGCGCAGAGCCAAATGCATCGCATACATAATCATCTGCAAGGTCAGCAAGCTCCTTGGCAAATCCCTCGCCTGCATCCTGCGGCTTCGTCTCTTCCTTGCCGCGGAAGCGTGTGTTCTGAAGCAGAACAACATCGCCGTCCTTCATTGCAGCGACGGCGTCCGTTGCTGCCTGACCGGTTACGTTGTAGTCCGCAATGAACTTCACTTCCTTGCCCAGCTTCTCCGACAGGCGTGCTGCAACCGGTGCAAGGGACTCACCCTCGTTCGGTCCATTCTTTACCTTGCCAAGGTGAGAGCAAAGGATGACCTTCGCGCCCTCCTCAACGAGCTTGTTGATGGTAGGAAGTGCAGCTACGATACGAGTTTCATCTGTGATCTTGCCGTCCTTGAGCGGTACGTTGAAATCGCATCTTACCAGTACTCTTCTTCCTGCCGCATTGAAATCTTCAACCGTCTTCTTATTCAGTGCTGCCATAGTGGCCTCCTTTTTCTACGACAAACCGAGGTCCAGGCCTCAAAGGGCCCGGGCCTCGGTGTCAGTTTCCTATGCTATACAAAGAAAAGCAAATCCCATTATTTGTTCAGCAGAGAACCGAAATGCTTGATGGTGCGAACCATCTGGCTGGTGTAGGAGTTCTCGTTGTCATACCAGGAAACAACCTGAACCTCAGTGGTTCCGTTGTCAAGAGGAAGAACCATGGTCTGTGTTGCATCGAACAAAGAGCCATAGGTCATACCAACGATATCGCTGGAAACGATCTCATCCTCGTTGTAGCCGAAGGACTCAGTAGCAGCTGCCTTCATTGCTGCATTGATCTGATCCTTGGTAACCTCACCCTCAACAACAGCAGTCAGGATGGTGGTGGAGCCTGTAGGTGTAGGAACACGCTGTGCAGAGCCGATCAGCTTGCCGTTCAGCTCAGGGATAACAAGGCCGATTGCCTTTGCAGCGCCGGTGCTGTTCGGAACGATGTTGACAGCAGCTGCGCGGGATCTTCTCAGATCGCCCTTTCTCTGCGGTCCATCCAGAGTCATCTGATCGCCAGTGTAAGCGTGGATGGTGCACATGATACCGGACTTGATCGGAGCCAGGTCATTCAGAGCCTTTGCCATAGGAGCAAGGCAGTTGGTGGTGCAGGAAGCTGCAGAGATGATCTTGTCATCTGCTGTCAGGCCCTGGTGGTTAACATTGTAAACGATGGTAGGAAGGTCATTTCCTGCAGGAGCGGAAATAACAACGTGCTTTGCCCCAGCATCGATGTGAGCCTGTGCCTTAGCCTTGGAGGTATAGAAGCCTGTGCACTCCAGAACTACGTCAACACCAAGCTCGCCCCAAGGAAGCTCAGCAGCGTTAGCCTTTGCATAGATCGTAATCTTCTTGCCATCAACGGAGATGTAATCCTCGCCAGCCTCAACCTTATCGCAAAGAGCATATCTGCCCTGTGTGGAATCATACTTAAGCAGGTGAGCAAGCATCTTAGGAGAGGTCAGGTCGTTGATTGCAACGATCTCAAATCCCTCTGCTCCGAACATCTGACGGAAAGCCAGACGACCAATACGGCCAAATCCATTAATTGCAACTTTTACTGCCATCTCTGTATCCTCCTGAGATAATCTGTTTGATTGACTCCCCTCTAAAACTTATGAAAGTTTGTCAATTTTTTATCAGCGCTTATATAATACTAGCAGAACTCGATAATTTCAAGTAGTCCCCTCGCAAAAGGCCGCATGCAGCAAAAGAGAAGCTTTGCTGCAGCGATTTTGCGAATGGGCTCTGAATAGTCACGAATTTGCTATCGCAAATCCGCGATGTAGCCGGCAAGCAAGCTCACGGAGGTTCTTATGCCGATTTTATCCGACTGCCATGTTCATACCGCATTCTCCGCCGATTCGGATTCCCCGATGGAGGCACAGATTCATGCTGCCATCAATAGGGGACTCCGCACACTTTGCTTCACAGAGCATGTCGATCTGGACTCCCCCTTCCGCAACGCCCCTTTGAATGATCCGGAATCAGACTTCCATATCGACTATTGCGCATACCGGGAGTCCTTTCTGCAGTGCAGGGAACGCTACGCCGATCAGATTTCACTGCTCTTTGGCCTGGAGCTGGGGCTGAATACTTCCTATGCAGAAGAGCTTTCAGATTACGTCCATGAACACCCCGATTTTGACTTCATAATCGGCTCCACACACTCTGCCCGGAATGGAATGGATCCGTATTACACCAGCTTTTTTGACAAGCCAGACGCAGAGTCTGCTGAAGAGCTGCTGGATGCGGCCGCATGGGATCCCTACCGACTTTATTTTGAAGCCGCCCTGCAGAATGTCCGCGCCTTCTGCTTACAGAAGCTTTTCGACAGCTACGGCCATCTGGACTACATTCTGCGCTGCGGCCCCAGGCGCGCCGACGGCTCCTGCAAAGAACAGACCACCGAATGGTATTACCGGCAGTATGCCGACCTTATTGATGCCATTTTGCGTGAGCTGATCCGGCATGATAAAGCGCTGGAGCTCAACACCTCGCCGCTAAAAAAGGGCTTTCCCGAGACCAATCCCGGAAAAGCCGTTTTAAAACGCTATTATGAGCTAGGCGGACGCCTTATCACCATTGGCTCCGATGCGCACGTCCCGGAGGCGATAGGGTTTGCATTTGATCAGGCAGCTGCCCTTTTGTCCGAATGCGGTTTTCAGCGCTATGTCACATACGAAAAGCGAATGCCCGTCTGGCATGCTTTGTGATACAGTGCAAACGTCCGGTCAGGCGACAGTGCAGCGGATTGGTATTCCAGACTCAGACATCTCCGCCAGGCCCATTGTCCGGCGGACGCATAAACGACTGCAGTCAAATTCTACACCGCTCCGAGCTCCTTCAGTACCTGATACAGATGCGCCACCGGAAGGCCCACAATGTTGTTGTAGTCTCCCACAATTCGTGTGACATACCGTCCGAAAAGGCCCTGTATGCCATATCCTCCTGCCTTATCCATCGGCTCAGCAGAATCCGCGTACGACTGCATCTCCTCCGCACTCATCGGCGCCACCTCAACCTCGGTGCATTCCACAAAGGACACTGTATTCTCACCGCAAACGACAGTGACTCCGGTGTACACCTGGTGGGTCCGTCCCTGAAGTCCGCGAAGCATTGCGTAGGCAGCCTCATGGCTCTTTGGTTTTCCCAGAATTTGCCCGTCTGCTGCGACAACCGTATCTGCTCCAATGACCACCGCCTGCTCTTCCTGTCTGGACGCAATATCTTTTGCCTTTTGCAGGGAGAGGAGCCGCACCACCTCTCTTGGCGAGCTGGAGCAAACCACCTCCGGAAGAGTGCTGGGCTGCACACTTGCCTCAATGCCAATCTGCTTCAGCAGCTGTATCCTGCGCGGTGATCTTGATGCCAGTATAATCTTCATCTTTTTCCTCCCTATATCCTATGATACCAGGGTAAAAAGGTCCAAAACTCCGATGAGAGCTTGCTCTCGTGAGGAGTTTTGACCCTGGTATCATCCTTCTTCCCATCCAAGATAGCACGTGTCCGGCGCAGTCTCTTCCGGATAGATTATCAGCTTCTCCAGAATGATCCCTTCTTCTCTTGACAGCAACTCCAGGCACTGTCTTCCCGCCTTGAGGGGAAGAACGGTTCTGACCACGCGCTCCTGATCCAGCACCGCCCGGCTCCAATCCTCATTGGAGCAGAAGCCGATGGTCCTCGATGCCCTTGCGACCGTAATCTCCGTGAGCCCGTTTCCCTCTGTCTTCAGGCCAAAGGTTTGCGGTCTTTCAAATCCTGTCGGATTGAGCGGTGCCATATGGAACTCCAGGATATAATCTCCTTCCTTAGGAAGATGGATATGGCAGGATGCCTTCTTATTTTCTTCAATCGGAGCCTTCAAGCCGGAGCCGTATTTTCCATAATAGGGCAGCACCTGCCAGGATTCGCTCTCAAAATCCTCCGGGCGAAGGACCTGAATTCCCTGTCTTCCGATTCCCTGGTACGCCGTCTCCTCCGATTTTGCCAAGATCCGCACCTGTGTCCTTGTCTCATCACTGCCTTCAATCGTAAGCGTGCACGCCGCTGCAGCTGCCGGCAGGCACTCCCGCTTCAGCGATACCTTCATTCTGCATAGCCCGCCGGTCTGCAGGACGCCCTCTGCCGGAACGATCTGAAGCCAGCTCACGCCATCCTCAGCAGAACGCTCTGTACTCCCGGCCGGACTGCTTTTCACCGCGCGCTCTGTATCCTTCGCATCCATATGGGTATCCTCTGACACCGCGCTGGTCCGATACCGCAGGTCTCCTTCTCCGTTGTTCGACAGCTCCAGATAAAACGAATCATTCCCCGCATAGCAGAAATCCTCTGCCGCGATCTGTCCAGGACCATCGTAATCCCGCACGAAGGTCTGCTCCGCATCCGCTCTTGACACCGATAAAATAGGAGCATCCTGCGGCTGAATCCTCATGATCACCGGATTCTGCCGCCCAAAATCATTCCACTTGGTAAAGCCGATGTGATGTGCCAGCTCCATTCCCTTCCACTTTCCGCTAAGGAAAGAAGCCCATTCTCCTGCCAGAGACGTATCCCTGGCAAGACATCTCTCCGTAAGGTCGGCATAGATGTTGGCCGCCGGCCGGCCCTGGGCGGCATAATGGTGATTTTTGCCCGCATACAGATGCAGCTGCAGGAGATTGACCACCGCCATGCAGGGCCATCCGATCATGCTGTAATATCCGTTCCATGCCGGCGTCCCCCTCAGGCGATGGAGAATACGCTCATTGGAGGCCGCCAGCCTCTCCACTCTTTGCAGAAGGCGATCTGTTTCCAGCGCGTGGCAGGGGTGAAAGATCCCCGGATGGAGCGACTCCGGGCGGCGCAGTGAAGCGAGCTGAATATACTCCTCCAGTACATATGCAATCTCTTCCTCCAGCGGCTCGGTGCCAGACACCTCATTAGACACCTCATTGCTGCTCAGCGGCCGCTCGTTGCAGGTCGCCGCCTGCTCGCCTGCGGATTTTAGCAATTCTTTGCAGGACGCCAGGAGCTCTTTTGCCACCATGCGAGGATACTCGAGATAGCTCCTCAGGCTTCTCCTGCCCCATTTCTCATAGTCATAGGCCAGATCCATGAAGTAGCGCAGCGTCACCTCATGGAATTTAAGATCGCCGACATTGACAATCCAAAGCTCCTGCACGCCATGCTCGTAGGCCTCACACATCTGCTCCCAGATCTGGGAAAACGGCGTCGAATCCACCCACTCATAGGAGACCGGACCTCCGTGGTAATCCAGATGATAGTACATACCATAGCCGCCTCTGTGCCGGCGCATGGCCTCATCCGGCAGTGCCCGCAGGTGGCCGAAGTTATCATCGCTGAGCATGCAGATGACGCCGTCCAGTCCCTCCCAGGTGTAGAGCCCCTCCGCAGCATCTGCTCCGTAGTAATAGCCCTCCACTTCCTTATATACCGCCAGCATTTCCCGCGTTTCCGGGCGGATGCTGCCGTCATCCTTTCCGTCACGGATCAGCTTGCGCTGGGCAGAAATGATCTCCTTCAGCAGCTCTATGTTATCCTCTGCCGGGCTGTCTTCTCCCAAAAGCGCCGAGTCCCGCTCTCCCCGCATGCCGATGGTGATCATGTTCTCGTATCTGCCGCGATCCTTCAGCGCATCCTGCCAATACCGCAGAAGTCCTTCGCGGTTGGAACGGAAATCCCAGGCATTTCCGTACACAGAATGTTCGCCCCGCACCTGGTCCCATTCCTCACTGGCACGTAGGCACGGCTCATGATGTGAGAAGCTCCAGATGATGCCATATTCATCCGCCAGCTCCATATCCGCAGGCCCCGGTCCGTCCAGTGGGAAGGAGCTGGTCCACATCGCCGGCCACAGGTAATTGCCGTGAAGCCGCAAAAGCAGCTCAAACACGCTGTCGTACATGGATGCATTAAAGCCGCCGAAATGCTCCGTGCACCAGGTTCCGAAGGCAGGCCACTCATCATTGATAAAAAAACCTCTGTACCGGACCGAGGGCTCCTTGGACATACAGTTGAGCGTCTCATCCAGCAGAAAATCCTCCTGCTGCCCAGCAGGGACATCTCCCCAATTGGTCAGCGGTGAAACGCCCATCGCCTCTGACAGTGAAAACAGGCCATAAATCGTTCCCCTCTTATCGCTTCCAAGGATCAGGAAAATATCCGGTTCTCCCTCATGGATATTCTCCACAGTCGCAGCACCTGCCGCTTCTCCCACGACGGCCGCAGATGCACTTCTCCCCGGAAGGTACAGCCGCAGATAGCATTCGCTTCTGCCGGACAACGTCTGAATGTGTTCTCTCGGAATCCGACCCTCTTCCACAAGGCGCTCCGTCAAAGGGCTGTATCCCAGCGTTGCTGCCAGGATCACCGGCCCGCTTTTCCATTCCTCTGCACTTTTTAAATGTGCCGGACGCTTTCCGGTCACCTTTTCAACATCCAGAATTACCTTATCTGTGATGCGTGAAATGCCCGGAAATGCTTCATCTTCCGTCAAAAGCGGAACTGCAGTGCCGTCCTTTTGTATCATATGAATTCCCTGTTCCTGCATCTTTATCCCTTTCATATCGGTAACTATTTCCAGCACATCGTTTGCAAATGACGATAATGACCGGCCCGTGAAAATCGGCTGTTATCTCGTAAATGTACCCTGTACAAACACTCTCATCAGCATCCCACTAATGTATGATAGAATGGCGTTTGGGTCAAAGAGTTTTTGTCCTATCCGGCTGCCGCATCGGTGTTTCCGTGGGAAAGTCGGTATAGGGGCCGAATAAACAATCCTGTGGGGAATTTTATGAGAATCATCGATTACTACAACTTCTTAGCCACCTTTCTGGAAATCTGTCTGGTCCTTACTGCCTTCTGTCTGGCAAAAAAATACAGGTCTCAGGGCGAGGCAGCAGCTTCTGATTTCTCCAGTGTGAAGGGCTCTCCACATTCTCTTCACATACTGCTGGTGCTGCTTCTTATCTTCGGCGGGTTCCTCCGCATCTGGAATCTCACAGGGCTTCCGGATGGTCTGCAGCAGGACGAGGCCTCCATCGGATACGAGGCCTTCTGTCTTGCCACCACCGGCATGGACCGCAACGGCTTCCACTGGCCGGTATACCCCATCACCTGGGGCTCCGGCGGCGGAAGTCCGATTATGATCTATCTGAATGTCATCACGACGCTCCTGTTCGGCTCCGGTATCTGGTCCGTCCGCATTGTCCCGGCATTTCTCGGCACAACTACACTCCTTTTGTTCTATCTGCTGCTGCGCAAGGATTTTGGAGGGCGGACGTCTCTGGCAGGACTTCTTCTCCTGACACTGACTCCCTGGCATATCATTCTCTCCCGGTGGAGCCTGGACTCCAACACCATGCCCTTCTGGCAGATCCTGGCCACTCTCCTCTTAGTGCGCGCAGCTCTTTGCACGGAGCACCGTACGCAGACGATACGATATTTACTGGCCGCGTTCTTTTTCGGCGTCTGCCTTTATTCCTACGGCTCCGCCAATGTCGTGATCCCGCTGACGCTCCTGTTCTCTTGTATTTACCTTTTGAGCAGATGGCGCATTACCTGGCCGCAGCTGGCCGGCTGCTTTGCTGTTTTTCTTGCAGTTTGCCTCCCTCTGGCATTGTTCTACGGCGTGAACTTCCTGGGACTTCCGGAGATTGCGGCGGACTGGATTTCCTTCCCGAAGTTCACATCCAGTCACTTTGGCTCAGTCTTCGTCGCCTTTGACCGGACGCTCCCCTCTTCTCTTTGGCACAACGCAAAGGAGCTTGTCCGCACACTCACCATCGGACTCGACGGTGAGGTCTCGTGGAATGCGATGCCCGGCTACTGGACGCTGTACTGCTTCACCTGGCCGGTGACACTGGCCGGTTTCATCGTCTGTATACGAACCGCAAAGGGTCATGTCACTCACTGCATCATGCTCGCCGAGCTGGCCGCCGCGCTTTTGTTCTCTCTTTTTATTCAGCAGGACATTAACCGGGAGGTTCTCTTATTCCTGCCGCTGGTCTACTGCATGGTGATGGGCTTTCGCTGGCTGTATCTGACGCTCCGTCAAACCGTCCGGCATATCCCCGGCAAAATGCTCGCAACCCTTCCGGTTTTGCTCCTTTTGATCGGTTTTGCTTCCTTCGCCAAAGATTACTACGGCGGAGCATATAACGAAGTTGCTGCCACGGATTTCATGCCCGGTTACGGAGATGCCATGATCTATGCCGACCAGATTGCCTGCGAACAAGAAGCCAAGGGAAAGATCTGCACCGTATACTCCACCTATGATCTGGTGGCTTCTCCCTTTATGCTGACACTGTACTATACGCAATATGATCCACAGGTCTTCCGCGACACTGTCGTCTATAAGGACCCCGAAGCGGAATTCCGTGTTGCCTCCTCCTTTGGGCATTTCGTCTACGGGCTGCCTGCCGAAAGCGATGCGCTCCCCTCTTTGACAGAGGATACGTATAAGGATGACGTCTTTGTCCTCACAAAGGCCCAGCTGCAGGCGATGGATCCTGATCCGGAGGAGTACAACATCGTCACCTTCAAGGACCGGTTTGTGGTTGTCAGCCGGAAAGGTACTTCCGCTGCAGACGTGTCATAGGCACGGAAGGACCGCCAAATTCAATACGCGCGAGAAAAGCAAAAAGCTCCGGAACCTCAAAAGGTTCCGGAGCTTTTTGCTTTTTTCACGCGTATTACCGCGGTGTCATAAGGGATGCCAGCGGCACCCCGATGACGGCAGAGGCCGCCCTCTGCGTATCTCCGCTTTCTGCTGTGATGTACCAGGTCAGAGCCTTCTTGGCTGTTCCGTTTAGGTTGCGCACGCCCGTCGCCAGTCCCTGTGCAATCTCCACCGGATGATCCATCTCCCGGGCGAGAATGAAGGCATCAATGTGCTGGTTATTCAGTGCCTGCATATACGCATATACAACCGCAGCCGCCTGATAATCCTCCGACGGAGTGCTGACATAGCCCTGCTCAGAGCAGATGATGCTACGCACCTGACCATTGGGCGCCAGCATCGCCGGCGTACTCATGAAATCCGTAAAGATCTCAATGTTCGCCATTGTGATATACGGTGTACTCTGCGTGTGATTGACCTTTGTCGGGTAGTTCACCGGCTGCAGCCATACAAGCTGGTCATACAAAGGATAGTTATACGGATGTACCGCTACATCCCAGCCAATGTTGCCGGATGCGCTGATTTCCTGATTAAACAGTGCCAGCCACGCCTGTCCGGCATAATGCAGTGAGGAATCAGCTGCGGCATATTCATTGTCCACGCAGGTATATACGCGGCAGTTTGCATTTTCGGATTTGAGTCCGTTGTAAAAAACGCGAAAGGCCTTCGCATACTCGGCCGTAAAAACATTGATGCCGGCACTGGCCGTCATATAGTGCCAGGGAGATCTTGCATTGATCTCATTTCCAACCACCCAGTTATCGACCGTTCCGTGTCCCGTACCGGAGAAGCGCTGTCCCAGGAAGGAAGCCAGTGCCTCCAGCTTCTCCAGGGGCGCCTGATCCACGGTATTGAACGCATAATAGTTCTGCGACGCATTGTCTCTTGCCAACGGATGCACATAGGTGCCGCCTGCTGTCCAGTTGTTCAGCAGAATCAGTGTCACCTGAATCCCCTGACCATTCATCATCGGAACCAGGTTATCCAGCTGTCCTACAGCCGCCTGGCTGAAGGTGTAGGCCTTTCCGTTGTAGTTGTATGTAATGCCCGTGCCGGAAAGAATATCGCCCACCAGAACATTGTACGTAATCTGCTGGATGCCGGACGCCTTCAGCGTCCCTCTGCTCAGAAGAGTTGATTCCGGAAGAAGTCCCTTTTTGCCGTGATCTCTTCTGGCGCTTGTATGTGTTGCAATTGCCTCCGGATTCTGCACGTAGATCGGATTAGAAACGGCAACATAAGCGCCGCCCCTTTTCACACAGACGGTAAACTTCCTGCTGAGGTTTGATGAGGCAGTATTCTTATTCAGAGGAAAAACAAAGGTCGCTGCCGCACCGGCCTGTGCCACCGCCACCTCGGTTCCGGCATTGTTCGCCTGATTCACCTTGCTGGCCAGCAGATGATACACTCCATCATCTGAGCTCGGCACTGCGGATGCCGTCGACGTAACCACTACATTATTCCCCTGAATGACAGCTGCCGTATTCATTACGGAATACGCCTCTGCTGCCTCCGCCTGAATTGCTCCGTCTGCAGCTGCAAAGCCATTTCCCACACAGCCGGCAGACTGCATCGCCCCGGCGACCATCATTCCAACGCACAGCACAAGCGACGCGGCCGCCGCACTCACCGCAGCACGCAGGATTTTCTTCCTGTTACTCATATACCTCTCCCTCTCGACCACCATGCCTGCTCGCGCAGGCACCACAAATAAAAATCAGCTGCTTCGTGTCTGCGACACTCCCGCAGCTGACGCATACATTCGTAATCCGGGCTATCGCCCTACTTACTCATGTATGCTAACCCGTCCAATGTCTGCGCGTCTGCGCGAGCAAGCTCGCACTAACGCGCAGACGCTGTCCGGGATTTTTACAGTAAACACACAACGGATGCCTAATCATAGCATGACTGTGCTGTGCCACAAAAGCAGTGGCGGATGATGCTGTGCCGCTGCTTACTATTACAATCCGCATGCCAGCCAGGCAACAGGGTGGCGGATGGACAATAATCTAGCTGCGATTGCCATACAGCTCCAGGGTTTTCTGCACCACCTCATCCCAGTTGTATTTGGCACAGATAAAATCGGCTGCTCCCTTGCGGTACTGCGCCACCTGCTGCGGCTGGTCCACCAGCTCCTGCAGGACCCTTTGCAGGTCCTTTGTATTCCCCCGCAGGAACACAGGTGCATGCTCCTCCACTACCTCCGTGCTCTCCTCGATATCCGAAACCAGGCAGCAGTTCCCATAGCTCATTGCCTCCAGAAGGCTGACCGACATTCCCTCCACGTCCGAGGGCAGTGCGAACACATACGCATTGGACAAAAGCTCTGCCAGCGTATCACCTTCCACCAGACCGGCCAGAATCACTCGTTCATCCCTGGCAGCAAGCGCTTCTATTTCCTCATAGTATTCCACCGCATTGGACGGCCCGCCTGCAAGGACAAGGCGTTTGTCTGTCTGTACATTCTCATAGGCCTTCAGCAGGTAATGGAGTCCCTTTTCCGGCACAATCCGGCACAGCGTCATGATGTAGGAATCCTTAGTCAGACCCCACCGGCTCGTAATGAGATCCGCCTCATGCGCGCTCGGACGTTCGATTCCGTTCGGAATAAAATGGGTTTCCCTCCCGTATTCCCTGCGGAAATACTCCTGCAGATTGGCGGAGAGGACAATCACCTCATCGGCGTGTCTGGCTGCCATCTTCTCTCCGGCCTTCAGCATATGGGAGGCAAAATGTCCCCATTTGGCCCGCTGCCAGTCGAGGCCGTGAATGGTAGCAACCACGCGAATGCCGAAAAGCTTCGGAAGCCAGCACATAAGGCACGGCCCCTCCGCATGGAAATGGATCACGTCATAACGGCCAAACAAAGCGCGCAAGGTAGCGAACACGGAATATACAATGGCATTGAGCTTTCCGTTTCGAACCGTTGGAATGGTTAGAATGCGGATTCCATCCTGAAACCATCCCCTTCTGTCGGCGATGCGCTCATAATTTCTGCGCGGAACGATGCTGTAGCCGGATCGGTTATAGCAGTCCACCTCTATGCCAAGGTCCCGCATTCTTGTTGCAAGCTCCCATACAACGACCTCTACGCCGCCCTCTCTGGAAGGAACTCGCTTCTGTCCGATCATGGCAACGCGCAGCGGTCGCTTCTCTCCAGATTTTTTATGCCTCATGCGCAGTATCTCCTTACATTTTCCAGTACTGCTGTCGTCAGACAACCGGTTTTCCTATTAGCGCAGCGGACTCGGTTGCCTGAAAATCGATGTTTCGTAATTAGTCAGCGCTCGCTGCGGCCTGCCGGTCCATAAACTCCATCGAAAAGATCAAACGACGGTACATCTCCTCCAGATCCACCTCCGGCTCCCAGCCAAGGCTGCGGAGCTTAGATGCATCCAAAAGCAGTCTGGTATCGGCCGCATATCCGTAGGTATTCGTCTCCGGAATATCATAAACCACCCGGATCTTCCCGCCGGCAAGCGTCCCGGCCACCAGCTCCGCCATCCCGGCGATGGTCGTGTGCGTCCGCTCATTGGAAACGTTGTAGGCTTCTCCGGCCGTGCCCTTTACCGCGATGGTCAAAATCCCGCGGACGCTGTCTCTGGTGTAGCAATAATTGCCTTCGGAAAGCCCCCTGGTATGCAGCACAATATCCTTTCCCTGCATCACACTGCGGGCAAACTGGGCAAACACGCGACCCTCCCACGGAAGGATTCCCGCGCCGAACGTCTGAGAAAGCCGGGCAATCATCACGTCAAGTCCATACTCCTGTCCGTAACCAATGCACAGGTTTTCGCACATCCGCTTGCTCTCGGGATAGTTCGTGCGCACGTTCATAAGGTCCAGATACCCAAGCCTACTCTCATCTGCACGCGTATCCGGCGCAAGTCCCTCTCCCGTATCGGCTGCGAGATTCCCATACATTTCCATACTGGAAAGATAGACAAAGCGCCTTGCCCCCGCCCTGCTTGCCAGCGTGAGCATCCGGTGCGTCCCTTCTATCGCCGTCAGAATGGTTTCCACCGGCTTTTCCACCATGGTTTTGGATGTGGTCACCGCAGCGCCATGAATGACAAGGTCCAGCTTCGCAGACGTGCCGCCTGCCTCCGTCAGCGCCCGCAGCAACGTCTCCTCCGCATCTGCCGCGGAAAGATCTGCCTGCAAAAAGTGCACATCCTCTCTGCTCATGAACTCGTTACCGTAAATGGTGCGCGCCTTCTCTTGACTTCGTATGACACCGTACAGCTCCATCCCGCTGCCGGCTCTTCGGTTCATGCAGGCAAGCGCCCGCAAAAGCCATGATCCCACCAGTCCCGTCGCACCGGTAACCAGAATTCTCTTGCCCATCAAGGCTTCCCGCAGGACTGAATCATCTGCAACCCGGTTCAAATCCTCCTGAAGGACGGTGTCCTTTGTTTCTTCCGTCATCTGGTTCACTTTTTCCCTTCCTTGGCGCTGTCTGCCTGCTTTTTTCTCCAACGGGCTGCCATTTCGTGCAGCTCCTTCTCACTCCCCGGCGGTGTTTTCTTCTTTTGCGAAAGAAACCACTCATAGGCGTCACAGGTTTCCTGCACATCGTCGGAGTAGCAGACCTGATTCCCGTGATCGAGCCAGAGAATGCGCGTGCTCAGCTCGCGAACCTGCGGCATTACGTGCGACACCAGAATGGCAGTCACACCTCCACTGATAATCTCCTGCATTTTATCTCCGGATTTCTTGCGGAAGGCACCGTCTCCCACCGACAGCACCTCATCCAGAATCAATATATCCGGATGCACCAGGCAGGCAATAGAAAAGGCCAGACGCGATTTCATTCCGGAGGAAAGCTGCTTGAACGCATGGTCCTGGAATTCCTCCAGCTCCGCAAAGCGGATGATCTCGTCGTACTTTTCATCCATGAACTTTCTGGTGTATCCCAGAAGCGCTCCGCGAAGGTACGTATTCTCCCGAACGGTCATATCGTTATCGAAACCGCTCCCCAGCTCCAGAAGCGCCGCCACGTTTCCTTCCGTGTGAATGCTGCCCTCCGTCGGCAGCATAATGCCGGTCACAGCCTTTAGCAGTGTGGATTTACCGGCGCCGTTGGAGCCGATAATGCCCAGCATCTCGCCCTTTTCCAGCGCAAAGGTCACGTTCCGGTCCGCCCAGAATTCCTTGATTTTATAGTTGCCGGTGAGCTTGCGGATCACGAACTCCTTGAGTCCGATGGATTTGAAGTCGCCCGTTATGTAACGGATGCTGACGTTGTCACATTGAATTGCGATATCTGCCATAGTGTTAAAGTCCTGGATTCAAATCATGTTTTGGCGGGTCCCAAGGTCAAAACTCCTCACAAGAGCAAGCTCTTGTCG